>MHDZ01000105.1 GCA_001805055.1 Nitrospirae bacterium GWC2_57_13 | reverse complement strand
CGCGCGTGGCATAGGCGAACTCGAACACCAGGGCCAGCAAAAGCGCTGTGACGAGCAGCACGATCAGCAGGGCCACGCCGCGGTCGCTCTGGAGCATCCTGAGTTTCATGCTACAGTGTATTCCTCACTTCCGTCATTGTCGTAAAAAGCCTTCCCTCAACGGTGCTGAACGATATCTCAACCCCTTTGGGAAGCGTACAGGGGCTGCTCGAACCCCAGCCTTCCCGCCATTTCGAGCCGTCGTGATACCGGAGCCGCAGGTTCTCGATCCGGTCCGTCAGGACATACTCTTCGCCGCCTTCCATTGGCGCAGTCCCGAAGCTCAGGTCCCTCCGCTCATAGCGCATGAGCCGATAGCCGCCCCCATCGGGCTTTTCTTTGAACCGATAGCCCACGACCCAAAGGTCCGATTCCTTCGACCCGGGCCTGCGCGAGTTCGTGAGTGTGCTGACGAAGATGCTGTCGATCCTGCGCTGACCTTCCGAAGTCTCAACCTCTTCTTTTAACCCGAAAAACACGCCGCTTTTCATCCCCGGCTTGCAGAAGGCATTGGCGATGTCATCGGACATCCTGGCGATCAGGGTCCGGGCCAGATCCACATCGTCCCGGGCCGCCTCAGCCTGCTCCACATGCTCCCCTGACGACGAAAAGCTCATATAGGTCACCGTGCTGATAAGCGCCAGGATAGCCAGCGACAGCAGCACCTCGATCAGGGTAAAGCCTTTCGAATTCGGAATGTGGAGTGCTGTGCTGTGGTTCCCCCCCCTCACCTTGATCCTCTCCCCCAAAGGGAGAGGAAATAAAACGTAGACCCTCTCACCGCCGGGGAGAGGGAAGGGTGAGGGGATGACCCCTGCTTTATCACGCCGACACGGTCGGCTTGCACCATATTCCGCACTTCTACTCATAGCTCACCAGCTCCACCATCTCCTGCCGTTCACCTTCCTGCCAGACAACGGCAACACGCACTTCCAGGATCGTAAGAAGCGGCGTTGGCGAGATGCTCTTTTTCCACCGGTAATCCTTGAATTCCTCTTCCTCAAACTCGCCTTCCTCGTCCAGGGGGAGCAGCTTCCTGGACAGCAGCGTTTCGGTCATCACCCGCTTGGCCAGGAGAGTTGCCGTGGTGATGCGTTCGGCAACCATCACGTCCTGCACGCTCCTGTTCTTCAGCCCGAGAAGGGACACGAGCACCATGCCCAGGATGGCCACGGCGACCATGACTTCGAGGAGGGTGAAGCCCTTTGAGTGCGGAGTGACGCCATTTTCCCCATTATTCCGAATTCCGAATTCCTCACTCCGCATTTGCTTACCGTTCTTCCACATATCCTTCAAGCAACTCCGTATCACCTGTGAGCGGATGCACCAGCAGAGTGAAGTCCTTTTCGTCGCTGTCACGAAGGTGAATGACGGCCCTCTCCACCCAGCCATCGGGCGTGAACAGGATAAAGGCGTCATCCGGATGGCTGCCGGCTTTCACGCCGCGAAAGGTGGTCCTGCCTGAAAGACCGGTCTCGTTCGCCAGAACCGACCGAAGGCGCTTGAACTCAACGGTCCGCTCCGAGGTCCTGGTCATCACCTCGGCCCAGTACCGTCCGTTCTGAATGTCGAAGCGCAGCCGGTAGACCGCCTTTTTGGCCTGGGCGTCATCGCGAAGGAAGCGGATCATGCCCGTGAGATGCCTGGCGCTGCGCTTCAGGTCTGCCTCGCCGATATCGCCCAGCTTCGGGATCACGAGCGTCAGCATGACCCCGAACACCGCGATCACGATAACGAGCTCGATGAGCGTAAAACCGCCCGAATGCGGGTTGATCCCCCTCACCTCAATCCTCTCCCCGAAAGGGAGAGGAAGCGATACATGCCCCCTCTCCCCGCCGGGGAGAGGGCGGGGTGAGGGGCATCGCCGAATTCCGCATTCCGCATTCCGCATTTCACATCATTCCATGTTCCAGCTCTCGATGTCGGCGTCCTTGCCCTCGCCGCCCTGCTGCCCGTCAGCGCCGTAGGAAATGATCTCGTACTCGTTCCGCTCATTTCCCGGTGAAAAATAGAGATAGGGAGTGCCCCAGGGGTCCTTCGGGATCCGCGAGGGCTTGAGGTAGCCGCCTTCGCGCCACTTGGCCGGTATGCGTCCTGTTTCCGGTTTCTTGATCAACGCTTCAAGTCCCTGGTCCGTGGTGGGATAGAACCCGTTGTCCAGTTTGAACGCGTCAAGGGCGCTGCCGAGGGAGCTGATCTGGACCTTTGACGTTTCTACCTTGGCCTTATCTTCCTGCCCCAGGAACCGCGGCAGCACCAGTCCGGCAAGCAGGCCCAGGATGATGACGACAACCATGATCTCGATGAGGGTGAAGCCTTTGTGGTTTTTCATAACGAACCTCCCAGAGCGCGGTCTTAGACCGCAATTGAAAATTGTAAATTTCAAATTGAAAATTTGACGTATGGCCTCAGGCCATAATATCATAAACTTTTCCAGGCCCCGGATAAAGACGGATAGGTACCGGCGTCCTTCACCACACATGCTCCTAACTCCGCACTCCGCATTCTCCGCATTCCGCACCCGTTTCATCTCACTCCCGAGCTCATTTCCAGGATCGGCAGCAGGATGGCGATGACAATGAACCCGACGACAACTCCCATCACCAGGATGATGGAGGGCTCCAGCAGCGCCATGAGCGCCGCGATGCGCGCCTCAACGGTCCGGTCAAAGGAATCGGATACCTTTAAAAGCATCTTTTCGAGTTCGCCGCTCTTCTCGCCCACCGAGACCATCTGGACCACCACGGGTGGGAACAGGCCGCTCCGCCGGAGCGGGTCCGCGATGGATTCACCCTCCCGCACGTTCTCCCGCGCCTTGTGAATGGCATTGGCCAGCACCGTGTTCCCCACGACGCTCTTCACGATATCAAAGGCCGCGAGCGTGGGTACACCGCTCTGGAGCAGCGTGCCGAGGGTGCGCGTGAACCGGGACACGGCGATCATCCTGATGAGCGAGCCGAATATGGGAAGCTGCAGAAACAGGGAGTCCATCTTCTCCTTGCCCTCGGCCGTGCCAATGTACCGCTTCAACCCATAGCCGGCGCCGCCCAGGAGGGCCAGGATCGCCCACCACCAGGAGGAGACCAGGTTCACGACGAAAAGAAGAAGGGTCGTGATGAACGGTAGCTGCTGCTTCGAGTCCTCGAACATGCCCACAACGCGGGGCAGCACGAAACTGAAAAGGAAAAACAGCACTCCCACGCCGATAATGGTCATGAAGGCCGGATAGGCAAGCGCCGAGGCCATTCGGGAGCGGAACCGGGACTGCTCTTCGAGAAAGTCCGCCAGCCGGTCGAGGGTGATCTCGAGCGTGCCGCTCGCCTCGCCTGCCGACACCATATTCACATACAGAGAGGAGAAGGCCTTCGTGTTCGCCCGCAGCGCTTCGGCCAGGGACGAGCCTTCCCGCACGTCGTCCCGGGCCGATGACAGGGCCCGCTTCAACGCGGCGTTCTCCTCCTGCTCCACCACCACGTTCAGACCTTCGATGAGCGGAAGGCCCGAGGAAATCAGCGTGGCGAGCTGCCGCGTTGCGTTCGCCAGGTCGCGGACGCGCACCCGTCCGCCGGCGCCGAAGCGAACTTCTCCCCGCCGGACCGCAGCGGTCCTGCCGCCCTCGTGAATATCGAGAACGACGACCCCTTCCTTCCGGAGCTTCGACTTTGCAGACTTGAGGCCTTCGGCGTCAAATACGCCCGAGACCTTCTTGCCTGCGGCAGTGACCCCTTTGTATTCGAATAAAGGCATAGGTTTTAACGACAGCAATCAGCATTCAGAAATCAGACGATAGTCATCTGAGAGAATGGTCTTTTACTGAATCCTGACCGCTGAATCCTGACTACTGTGTTTCCCTCTGCGTCACCCGCACCACTTCTTCCACCGTGGTCTTGCCTTCGAGGACCTTGCGCGCGCCGTCCTGCCGCAGCGTCCGCATTCCCTTGCGCATGGCCGTGGCCCTGACCGTCATGGCGTCGGCGTTCTTCATGATGAGCTGCCGGATATCGTCGTCCATGAGCAGCAGTTCGTAAATGGCGATCCGGCCGAGATAGCCCGTCTGAAAGCAGGACTCGCATCCCTTGGCGCGATACACGGTATGCGCTTCGGACCCCGGCTTGATCTCCAGTTCGGTCATCTCCAGGGCAGTGAGCTGGTAGGGCTCGCGGCATTCAGTGCAGAGCAGGCGCACCAGGCGCTGGGCCAGGATGGCCATGACCGACGAGGAGATGAGAAAGGGCTCGACCTTCATATCCACGAGCCGCGTGACAGCTCCGGCAGAGTCGTTCGTGTGGAGCGTGGAGAACACGAGGTGGCCGGTCAGGGCCGCCTGGATGGCGATCTCGGCCGTCTCGGAGTCCCGGATCTCGCCCACGAGGATCACGTCGGGGTCCTGGCGCAGCACGGACCTGAGCCCAGCGGCAAAGGTGAGATTGATCTTGGAGTTCACCTGGATCTGGCCGATGCCCTTGAGCTGGTATTCGATGGGGTCCTCGATGGTAATGATGTTCTTGTCCGGCGAGTTGATCTTCGAAAGCGACGCGTAGAGCGTGGTAGTCTTGCCGCTTCCCGTGGGACCGGTCACCAGGATGATGCCGTGGGGCCGGGCGATGAGCTCCAGAAACCGCTCCTCCGTGTCAGCGGCGAACCCGATCTTATCGAGGGGCAGCAGCGCGCTCTCACGGTACAGCAGCCGCAGAACGATCCGCTCGCCGAAAGCCGTCGGCACGATCGAGACGCGGATGTCCACGTCGCGGCCGGCGATCTTGATGCGCATGCCGCCGTCCTGGGGAAGCCGTTTCTCGGCGATGTTCAGCCCTGACATGATCTTGACGCGCGACGCGATGCTCGCCTGGAACCGCTTCTGGATCGTCAGGATGTTGTACAGGATGCCGTCGATGCGGAACCGGGCCACCACTTCCTTTTCGAAGGGCTCGATGTGAATGTCGCTGGCCCGCTCACGGATGGCCTGGGACAGCAGGGAGTTCACGAGCCGTATGATCGGCGCATCGTCGGTCGTATCGAGAAGGTCCGTGGGCTCTTCCAGCTCGGCGGCCAGAAACGAGAGATCTTCCTCCTCCATCTCCTCGGCCACGCCTTCCGCATGGTCAAGGTCTTCGCTGTGCAGGCGGTTGATGGCGTCGAGGATCTTCTCCGAGGGAGCAATGACCAGGGCTATGGCCGAACTGAAAAGGACCTGGAGGTCGTCGAGGATAGCGAGGTTGAGGGGTTCTGAAGTGGCGGCGATGATTGCGCCGTTCTCTTTTCTGAGAGGGAGAACAAAGGATTTTTTCGCGTAGGAGATGGGCAGGGTGAGGGCGAGCTCGCGGTCGATCTCGCCCAGGTCCTCCTGAACGGGAAGGCCGAGCTGAGAGCCCAGGGCCTGGAGCACGTCCGCTTCCGTCACGAAATTCAGACGCATGAGAAGCGTGCCGATCCTGCCGCCCCGCTTCTGCTGCAGATCGAGCGCCTTCTTGAGCCGTTCCGGGGATAGACCGGACTCTGTCAGCAGCTCCCCGATCAAACGACTCACGGCGCTATCTCCGCCGGCTGTTCCGGCTTCGTTGCCTGCGCAGGGGACGCTTCCGGCGCTGCTGCGGGCGCTTCGGGCAGAGCAGGAACGCCCCCCTCTTTTTTCTTGATCCGATGCTCTTTGCGGAAGTCTTCGAGCTCCCCGCCCTTCCGCCGCGTGAGATCTGAGGCATCCGACTCGGTCCTGATGATGTAGGGCGTGATAAAGATCATGAGGTTCGTTTTCTCGACCCTGGTCGTCTTATACTTGAAAAGCCAGCCCAGGATGGGGATATCGCCGAGCAGCGGCACTTTGCTCGTACTCGACGTCACGTTATCCCGGATCAGCCCGCCGATGACCACGGTCTCGCGGTCCTTCACTACCACGGTGGTGCTTGCAGAACGCTTGCTCGTGCTGGGCCCCACGATGTTCGGGTCCAGCCCTGCCGTGACGGTGACGGCGGAGATCTCCTGGTAGATCTCGAGCCGCACGTTGTCGTCCGACGATATCTGCGGCGTGATCTTCAGGCTGATGCCCACGTCCCTCCGGTCGATGGAGGTCAGAATGGAACCGCTGCCTGTTGCCGCGGATTGGGTCTGGCCTGTCACAAAGGGGATGTTCTCTCCCACCATGATCTCGGCCTTCTCATTGTCCGTGGTCAGGATGTTCGGCGTGGACAGGACGTTCACGTCGCCGTCGGTCTGGAGCGCCCTGAGGAGCGCGCCCACGTTCAGAAACTCCTGGCCGTTGAACTTGAAGGTGCCTTTCACCGCGCCCACAACGAGGCCGTTGATCGTGGCAAGCCCTGCAGGACCGCCAGCGACGACGTTCCCGATAGCGCCGAAGTTGGTGCCCCCGGCCGCGCTCACTGAGGATGCATTCTCAACGAGGCTGCTCGATTTCAGCGGGGCCTGGAACTCGAACCCAAGCTCGCGCTGCTTCGCGAGCCCCATCTCGATGATGGCCGCCTCCACATAGACCTGCCGACGCCTGATGTCCAGCTTCTGGATCACGTCCTTCACGGTCTCGTAGTCTGCCGGCGAAGCGATGATGATGAGGGAGTTCGTGGACTTGTCTGCCGTTATCGTCACAGCTCCTTCCAGGATCGTCGTCGGCCCGCCCATGGGTGCGCGGGGCGCGCCGGGAGGAACGCCGGGGACCCGGGATACCACTGACGAAAGCGCCTTTGCGATGTCTTCGGAATTGGCGTGCTTCAGGGAATAGACGTTGATCTTTCCCTTGCCTTCGGGAGCAGCCACATCGAGGGCGTGGATAAGACTCTCGATCTTCCGGATGTTGTGCACCGAATCGGTGACGATCAGGGAATTGGTGGCAGAATAGGCCAGGAGGTTCCCGTCCTTGCTGATCAGCGGCGCCAGGGTGCGCACGATGTCCTGGGGATCGATAAAGGACAGCCTGATGATCTTTGTGACAAAGCCTTCGCCGCGCATGTTGCCGTCGGGCACCACTTTCAGGCCGCTCTGGCGCGCAAAGGCCGTGGGTATGATCCGGATCACCTTCCCGTCCTCCACAGCGGTGAAGCCCTTGATCTCAAGGGCTGACAGAAAGACCTGGTATGCGTCGTCAGGCGAGATCCTGGTGGGGGTCATGAGAGTCACTTTGCCCGTGACGCGCTCGTCGAGGATGAAATTCCGCCTCGTGAGCTCGCTCATCACCTTGATAAGGGCCGCGATATCGATGTTGTTGAAATTCAGGGTTATGTAGTCCTGCCCCGGCTTGTACTTGGAAAGGTCTATCTGGTCCGACGGGGCAACAGGCTCCTGGGAATGCACAGCCGGGGAAATCATGAGAAGCCCTGCACACAGCAGGGCCGGAAGTGTTCGCACTCTCATCCTCCGAAAACAGAATAACGTTGAAAAAGCTATTGTACGCGGAAAAAGATCCGGCGGCGGTCTCCCTGCTGCTACCCGGACCTACCGAATATCATAATTTAGCGTCTGGCGCTGGCCGTTGCGCAGAACGTCGATGGTGATGCTTTTCTCGTCCTTCAGTCCCTGATAGAGCTGAAAGAACTTTCCGGGATCGTCGAGCTGCTGCGAATTAACACCCTGGATGACGTCGCCGTTCAGCAGCCCGATCTTCTCGAAGAGACTGCCCGGCATGATCTCGCTCATGCGGAAGCCGACGGTCTTTCCGTTCTCCATGTAAGGAAGGGCGCGCGCCTGCGTAAGCAGCTGGTTCAGGTTCTCGGTGCTGGACGTGACCATGCCCTGGTCAACGACGAAATTCCCTTCCGAAACCCTCTTGATGCGGTCATGGCGTGGTGACGGTGTGCCGGGCTTCGAGACACTCACGATCCTTGTATCATCGGCTACTTCAAGCTCGAAGGTGCTGCCGTCGGCCCCTTTCATGGTGATCTTGTCGCGCCGCACCTTCACGATCATGGACTGGTCCTGAAGCTTTTCCCTGATGCGGTAGAAATTCTGCTGACCCGAAGCGTCCTCCAGCACGGCTCCGGAAAATTCCGCGCCCTCCACCGTACCGATGAGCTGGTACATTGTCGCGGGCGCGGCCTGGGTCGCTGAGGACCCGCGCTTTCCCTCTCCGAAAAGACCGCGGTCCAGAATGCTCGTATAGTCGCTCAGTTCGCGCCTCGGCTCAAAAGAAATGCTCTCCTGCCGGGCTGCCGTGGCCGGCAACTGCGCCGCCTCAAGGCTCCTGCCGATCAGCGCGTCAACCGTATCGGCCAGAAAATAGGCCGACAGGGTGAGCAGCGCCACGAGCATGATGGTGAATATGGTTTTGTCATCTTTCATGGTTTGGACTTTCTTCCGTCCCGCCATGGCGGGATCGGCTCACTCCGCACGGAGACCTGTCCCGATATGATCGGGAACTCCCCACTCAGCATCACTCCTTCATCCGCACTACATCGCCCTTCGAAAATCCCATGCCGCTCACAATGGCCGCCTTGCTGACCTTCTCGAGCACCGACGTGACCATGACCTCGCCGGCAAGGGACTCCTCCTTGCCGAGCGACTCGCCGGTTTCCGGGTCGACAAGCTCCTCGCCGGCGCTATAGACCAGAAATTTCATCCCTGACTGCATGTTGGAGGCGGCGCCGGCGTTAATATAGACCTCCCGGGCGTCAGCCTTCACGATGCGGCCGCTCCAGGGCACATTCTGCATCTCGGCGCTCACGTCCGCCGTGAGCTTCTTGATCGCTTTCCGCAGCGCCTTGCCCACCTTGGTGTCGTCGAGGGACGTTCCGCCCGATACGACGAACAGGGAGATGCCCACATTGCCCTCTTCACCGGTTGCGGAGAGCGCCTTGATGATCCTGCCCGTGGTCGTGTCCACAAGCTGGACATCGATCACCACGCGGGCCGTGCTCTTCTTGCCGCCGGCAAGAAAGAAGACGTTGACGCCGTCCACCTTCTCGCCGAACTCCGTTATGGTGCCGATCGCAATGGTGTTCACGCCGATGAGCTGGCCCGTCTTGGCTGCTGACTGGGCCGTGACCATGCCCGTCTGTCCGAGGGCCTGCTCCTTCAGCACCTTGTCCATCTCAGCGCGGGTATACATGTCGAACATGCCGGTCTTGGCCAGCTCGGTCTCGAGCATTTTTGCCGCGCCGGCCCCCACAGTCTTGACGCCTGAGCCGGGATAGGATTTATTCACCATGTTCGTAAAGGCATTGATGGCATCGTGCCAGTAATTGGCTGTGCCCCCTGCAGTGGTGGCGACGCCCGAGAACTCGTCGCG
>MHDZ01000104.1 GCA_001805055.1 Nitrospirae bacterium GWC2_57_13 | reverse complement strand
AACTTCTCGAACCGCCCGGTGCGGACCCGCATGCCGGGTGGTGTGGCAGGGGCGCGGCCTTTAGGGCCGCCCCCTATGCCGATTGCCGTAGGTTGTCCGATCAGGCATGTTATTGCTGCGGAGATGGAGCGTCCGGTTGAGTTGCCGGTTCCTCAGGCGCCTCTTCGAACTGCTGCTCCTGCGGTTCAGCGGGTTCGGGTGCAGGCTGTGCTGCGGCCTTCGGCTGCTTCGCAGGTCCTTTGGGGGCCATGCCGGCATCTTCCTCGGGCCGGAATCTGGTCGGCGTGAAATTCGGGTCTATCTCGTAGGCCCGCGTGAAATTTTCCATCGCATTCTTTCTGCTCTCCGGATCGTTCCTGTTCTTGCCTTTCATGTAGTAGGCATATCCCAGATAATAAAAGGCCTCGGCGTTCGGCGCGATATAGGTGGCGTCGGTGAATTCCGTTATCGCGGCGTCGTATTTCTTCGCCTGCAGGTGTTCTATGCCCTTATCTATGAGTTGTGAAAGCGCCTCTGTGTCGAAGAGGGGTTCTGCTGCATTGACCAGGACGGGAAGTCCGGTGATAAGAGCCGCGAACAGCACAGCCATTGCTGTTTTTCCCAGCATTTTCGCCTCCTTAGAATTAGTGACCTAAACATAGCACAGGGGTGCAACTCTTGTCAATACGAGTTGCAGCACGTGGTCGGAAGGCACTTTACAAGATTGTCGAACGCTCAAAATGTGCTAAAATAAAGGCTATAAAGAGTTTTTGCTTCCTGTTACTGATACAGGGTTCGACATTTTTTTCCTCTTCCATAAGGCACATTTCCTTCTAATCTAGTTAAGTACCTAAAAAAATGAGATATTTTTGCATGGCACGGATATTGAAATACCATGTCACAGCGTTGAACAATGGGCACTGTCATCCCCCTTGCCTTCCTGCCCCGGAGGGCTACCCCCGGCAGTGTCCATTGTTCAAGCTTTTTTGCCAAGGATGCAGGTAGTCATCGCGACAACGGTCCATCATCCGGAAGGTGCAGAGCAGGGGAGCAGCCGGTGATCAGCAGAAGGAGACGCACATGATGTTTTTTCAGCAGTCCGCAGGAATTGAGAATATAGCGCCGGAGCAGCTTGCAGAACGCTTGCAGGCGGGCGACGATCTTTTTTTGCTTGATGTTCGTACGCCGCTGGAGCATGCCGCCTATGCCCTCGAAGGATCGCATCTGATACCGATTGAAGAGTTGGGGCAACGGTTGCACGAACTGCCGCAGGACAGGGAGATCGTGGTCTATTGCCGGGTGGGGAGCCGCAGCGCCTATGCGTGCATGCACCTGGCGAGGATGGGGTACCGGGTCAGAAATCTGGAGGGGGGCGTCCTGCTCTGGAGCACGTCCGGCATGGCAACGGCGCCGTCTCTACCCGCCATGACGAGGGCATAACCATGATATCTGGCAAACATATCCCTGTTAGAGCTGCCGCACTATTCGCGGTCCTGCTGTTCGCTGCCGCGACATCGGGCTACGCGGCCGAAGGCCTCACGCTGGAGCAGGCCGTCGATGTGGCGCTCAAAAGCAATCCCGGACTGAAGGCGGCCGACGCAGAGGTGAACGCGGCGCAGGCGGGCGTGCTCAGATCGCGATCGGGATTTCTGCCCAAGGTGACGCTTTCAGAGACCTACAGCAGGACGAACAATCCCCTCATGGTCTTCGGAGCAAAGCTGAACCAGGAGATCGTGTCAAATAACGATTTCGATCCGCTGGCCATCAATGATCCGGAGACGATCACTGATTACAATACGAGATTGTCGGTCATACAGCCGGTCTTCAACGGCGGCCGGGCATATCTGGGCGTCAAACAGGCCAGGCTCCATCATGACGCCTCTCTGCAGGACCGGGAGCGGTCACGGCAGGAGACGGTCTACAACGTGGTCAAGGGCTACTACGGCCTGCTGCTGGCGAAGGAGTACCGCCGCGTGGCGCTCCAGTCCCTGGCAACAAGCGAAGCGAATGTGCGGCTTGCCGAGGCCCGGTACCGGGCGGGAGCGGTGCTCCAGTCCGATCTCCTGCGGGCAAAGGTGCAGCTTGCCGAGGTGAAGGAGATGGCGACGCGGGCCGAGAACGGCGTGCAGCTTGCGAAGGCGGCGCTGAATTTCGCCATGGGCGTTCCGCAGTCTTCGGAATACGAGATCGAGTGCCGGCTTTCGGCGCGAAATCTGTCGCAGAACCTCGACGGGCTGATCGAAGAGGCCCTGCAGAAGCGTCCTGATCTTCTCGCCATGAACATGAACCGGAGGAACGCGGCAATGGGCATCAGCCAGGCCCGCACCGAGTATGTCCCGACGCTGAACGTCATGGCACAGGCGGACTGGCACAGCAGCGATCCGGCAGGCGATGACGCCAAGAGCTGGGCGGTCATGGCTGTGCTGCAGTGGAACCTTTTCGACGGACTCGTGACGCGGTCGAACGTGAAGGAAGCTCTTGCAACGACTGAGCGGATGAAGTCCCTTGAGGAACAGATGCGCTCAGGCGTGCAGCTCCAGGTGCGGGAGGCCTTCTACCGGGTCGCCGAGTCCGTAGGCCGCATTGCGGCAACGGGCACATCGGTGCAGGAGGCCGAGGAAGGCCTCAGGATCGTGCAGAAGCGGTACGAGGTCGGCATGACGAACTTTGTCGACGTCCTTGGCGCTGAGAGCGCGCTGATCCGCGCCAGGACCAATGCGCTCCAGGCGCTCTATGACAACAATACGGCCCATGCGGAGCTGAAACTGGCGGTGGGAACGCTGTGACGAGTGCGGAAACAAAATTCAGCCACGAAGACGCGAAGACGCAAAGGAAATCTTAAGAATATCGGGGTAGCGAGGTTTCGCCTCAGACCGATAAAGCAAAGACAAGATCATTGAACCATAAGAAAAGGCGACTCTCGCAACGCTCGCAAAGGACGCAAAGGAAACCATTAAGTCCAGGTTTAAAACCCAAAGGACCAGGCATTTCTTAGTGCCTTCGTGCCTTACTCCGTCTCCGTTTCGAGAGTCCCGCGTCCACTACTATTGGCAACGGAGCGGGGGTGGCAGCATTGGTTCTGTGTTAATCGGTCAGAGTTCGGAGCAAAAGGATCAGAACAACAAAGGGGGGACAACCCATGATGGATATCAAGGCGTTGGGGGAAAAGATCAAGATCATCGAAGGAAAGGTCAAAACCATGGAGAAGAAGAAACTCTATCTATATTCGCTCGTGGCAGTAGCGTTGATCGCGGGAGCGACGGCATTGTTCTGGACAAAGGACTCGGGCCACGCGGACATGACGGTCCATGAGGAGCCGCTGACGGTCTCGGCGGTCACGATGGAGCCCCGGGTCGTCGACGACGAGGTCTCGGCCGTGGGCGTGCTTGCATCGCGGAACACGTCGGTCCTGTCGAGCAAGATCATGGGCACCGTGGTGCATCTCGGCGTGCGGGAAGGCGATTACGTGGCCCAGGGCGCCGTGCTCATGAGGATCGAGAGCGGCGAGATCACGGCCCAGGCGCTCCAGGCCAAAGCCGCCTACAACAACGCAAAGCTCCAGTATGACCGGATCAAGAGCCTCTATGACGAAAAGGCCTCCACCCAGTCTGAGATGGACCTGGCCACGCTCGGGCTCGAGACGGCCGAGGCCAATCTGAAGGCTGCGAAGGCCATGGAAAGCTACACGGTAATCATTGCACCGATCTCGGGCCAGATCGTGGAGAAGCGGATCAATCCCGGCGAGATGGCCATGCCGGGCCAGCCGGTCCTGAAGATCGAGGACAACCGCAATCTCCGGCTCGAGGCGACAGTGAGGGAGCAGGACCTCCGCCACGTCTATCCGGGCAAGGAAGTGCTCGTTTCGATCGACGCGCTGCCGGGCAAAACGATCAAGGCGAAGGTCGCCCAGGTGGTGCCGGCTGCGGATGTGAGGACGCACTCCTTCATCGTCAAGATAGACATCCCCGGCGAGAAGGGCCTGATCACGGGCATGTACGGCAGAGCGTCGTTCACCACGGGAAAGCGCGAGGCAATCCTGGTTCCCGTTTCAGCCGTGGTTGCCATGAGCGGCATCTCCGGTGTATACCTCGTATCGTCCCAGGGCAGCGCAGTGTTCCAGGTCATACAGCAGGGCGCGGACCGGCAGGGCAGCGTCGAAGTGCTCACCGGCCTCAAGGTGGGCGACCGGGTGATCGTGAGCAGTCACGAAGGCAGGATCGAAGGCAGGAAGGTAACTTTGGCGAAGAACGGGGAATGAGTCGAGTGCGGAGTTCGGAGTGAGAGGCGAGAAATTGGGAAGATGGGATGTTGGGAAGATGGGGTGAAAACCGAATTCGGAGTTCGTAGTGCGGAAATCAAATTCAGCCACGAAGTCACTAAGGCACGAAGAACTGCTAGAGAGGCTTTGGGGTTTGATCAACCAGGTGATTTTTTATTGGACCCTCTTCGTGTCTTGGTGCCTTTGTGGTGAAAGTTCTGCGAGGCTTCGCGTCTTTCTCCGTCCCGCATCCATAAGATGAAGATGTATGACACGGAGCGGGGGTGGCAGCATTGGTTTTTGGTCTGTCAGGGTAAGGATAAATAAATGAAACTCAACATTAGCGGGAAAATAACGGAATACTTCATCAACTCGCAGATCACCGTGCTGATCATGGTGGCTACGGCCGTGCTGGGCGGGTTCGCCCTGTGGCTCACGCCGCGGGAGGAAAACCCCCAGATCGTGGTGCCGGCCGGCAACGTCTTCGTGATGATGCCGGGCGCCAGCGCCAAAGAGGTTCAGGAGCTGATCAGCAAGCCGTTGGAAGCCAAGCTCTGGGAGATCCCCGGCGTGGAGGACGTGTATTCCGTCTCGATGAACTCCCTGTCCGTTGTAACGGCCCGGTTCTACGTGGGCCAGGACAAGGAACGCTCGCTGGTAAAGCTCTACGACAAGATCATGTCCAACATGGACGTGTCGCCTCCGGGAGCGACCCCGCCCATGGTGAAGCCCATTGACGTGGATGACGTGCCTATCGTGGCGATTACGCTCTCTCCGGCGGCAGGAACGAACTTCGACGATGCCCAGCTCCGTCTCGTGGCGGACCATGTACTGGACGAACTCCGGCGCGTGCCCGGCGTGGGCGCCACCACGGTGATCGGGGGGCGCAGCCGCCAGGTGAGCGTCACTCTCGATCCGCTCAAGATCTCGGGCTACAACCTGTCGGTGCTCCAGATCGCCCAGTCCATCACCATGTCGAATGCAAATCTCATGACCGGTGAGATCGAGCAGGGAACGCGCAAACTCACCCTTGAGACAGGCGGTTTCTTCGAGAACGCCCGCGACCTCAGGAACGCCATCGTGGGCGTGTCGAACGGCAGGCCCGTGTACCTGGGCGACGTGGCCGATGTAGTGGACGGTTTCGAGGAAACGACAAGGCTGACACGCATCGGCTTCGGCGCTGCCCATGCGGGGGGAGAGGCCTCGCTGGAGCGGCCCGCCGTGACGGTTGCCCTGGCAAAGCGGCAGAAGCTGAACGCCGTGAAGATAGCAGACCAGATCCTGTCCCGTCTGGAGGAAGTAAAGAAGACGCAGGTGCCGCCGGGCATCGACGTGACCGTGACGCGCAATGACGGCAAGACGGCCAATGACGCGGTGAACGAACTCGTGTACCACCTTGTGCTGTCCATTATTATCGTGATCGTACTGCTCTATTTCACCCTCGGATGGCGCGAGGCGGCCATCGTGGCCCTGGCCATTCCGCTCACGCTGGCCATCACTCTGGCCGTGGGTATGCTAACAGGCCAGACCATCAACCGCATCACGCTCTTCGCGTTGATCCTGTCGCTGGGGCTGCTGGTGGACGACGCCATTGTGGTGGTGGAGAACATCCACCGGCACTACAAGTTGCAGCAGCATTCGCGGCTGCAGGGCGCGATTCTCGCGGTGAACGAGATCGGCATGCCCACGATCCTCGCCACCTTCACGGTGGTGCTGGCCTTCATCCCCATGGCCTTTGTAACAGGGATGATGGGGCCCTATATGATGCCCATACCCATCAACGTGCCCGTGGCGATGATCACGTCGCTTCTGGTGGCCTTTATCGTAACACCCTGGGCGAGCTACCGGCTGATGAAATCCGGCTCGCATGAGGAGCGGCCGCAGCCCCTGCAGGAGACAAAAATATACCAGCTCTACCGGAAGACGGTGGAGCCGCTCATCACCGATACGCACAAACGCAGAATCTTCATGACCGCCATGATGGCCTTGTTCATCTTCACCATGCTCTTCCCGGTCTTCCAGTGGGTGAAGTTCCGCATGCTGCCCAAGGCAAACAAGAACACCTTCATGGTCTCCATCGATATGCCCGCGGGCACGGTGCTCGAGAAGACGGATCGCGTGGCGCGGACCGTGGGAGAGTACATTCGGAAGATCCCGGAAGTGAAGGACTATGAGACCTTCGTGGGCACGGGTTCGGTCATCGATTTCAACGGCCTGCTGCGCGGCGGCGCATTTCGCGATGCGAGCCACTATGCCGATGTGCGGGTGAATCTTATCGACAAGGAGGAGCGCTCAGCATCGAGCGAGGACATCGTGCTTCGGATCCGGCCTGAGATCGCAAAGATGGCGCCGGACTTCGCCGCCGTGATCAAGCTGGTGGAGGACCCGCCGGGCCCGCCGGTGCAGGCCACGGTGGTGGCCGAGATCCGCGGACCTGAGTATGCAAAGCAGCGGGAGATCGCAGGCAGGATGCGAGACCTTTTCAGCCGCACGGCGGAGGTCGTGGACATCGATGACAGCGTCAAGGACGCACAGGCGAAGTTCCAGGTCGTGGTGGACAAGGAAAAGGCGGCCATGGCCGGCGTGTCCACCGAGGTCATCGTCCAGACCCTGCGCATGTCCATGGCGGGCATGGTGGTCTCGACACTCCACCGGCCTGAGGCGAAGAACCCCATCTCGATCTTTCTGCGGCTGCCCAAGGAGGACCGCACCGGTCTTTCGGACCTGGGCAGGGTCTACGTGACGGGCCAGCAGGGCAACCAGGTTGCTCTTGCATCGCTCGTGAACGTTGTGCCGTCGGAGGTGGACAGGGCCATCTATCATAAGAACCTGGATCCCGTGACCTATGTCTACGGTGAGATGGGAGACCGGAGCCAGGTCTACGCGGTAATCGACATGGTAAGGGAGCTCTGGAAGAAACCCCTGCCCGAGGGATACAGCATCACCTGGGACGGCGAGATGAAGCTCACGCTCGACGTGTTCCGCGACCTGGGCGCGGCCATGGGAGTGGCGCTGATCGCTATTTATCTGCTGCTCGTGGGCCGCTTCCGCTCCTTCACGATCCCCCTGGTGATCATGGCATCGATACCGCTGGCCATGATCGGCATCATGCCGGGCTTTGCAATAACGGGTGTGTACTTCAGCGCCACGTCCATGATCGGCGTGATCGCCCTGGCAGGCATCGTGGTGCGGAACTCCATCGTTCTGCTGGAGTTCATTCTCGACCGGAAGCAGGAGGGCATGCCCCTTGAGCAGGCGCTCATCGAGGCAGGGGCCATCCGGCTTCGTCCCATCGTGCTCGTGGCTGCTGCCGCGGCGCTCGGCGCGGGGGTCATTGTGATGGACCCTGTCTGGTCGGGCCTCGCCCTGGCCCTCATCTTCGGGCTCGTGGCGTCCACGGCCCTCACCCTCGTGGTGGTGCCGGTCTTCTACTACATGGTGGAGCGGAGGCACTGGCAGCAGGCATCTTCATAGTTCGGAGTGGGGAGTTCGGAGTGAAAAGAGAGACGCGGGGACAGGGAGAGTTCAGAGTAGGGGCGGTCAGGGGTGAGGGGCGAGGGAACAGCGACGAGAGACAAGGGACGAGGGAGGAGAACCAGGTGACGGGGCGACGCGGGGACAAGGGGACGCGGAGACGTGGTGAGAAGCAGGTAATTCGATGAGGGAGGCAGATATGTCGGAAATAACCGTAGCGTGCAGGGATTGCATCAGCACCGTGACGATCAACAATCCGCCGCACAATTATATCGACTGGAACGTGCTTTCAACGATGAACAGCACGATCCATGATATGCTGAAGCCCGAAGCAGACCTTCGCGTGGTGCTGCTGAAGGCAGGGGGCAAGGACTTCTCAGCAGGCATCGATTACGCAAGCTTTGCGAAGATGTCCAAAGAGGAGGCCAAGCGGTTTGCCGATGCAGGCTACCGGCTGCTGAAGCAGATCGAGGACCTTCCTGTTCCCGTGGTGGCGGCGCTCAAGGGCGAGACCATAGGCGCGGGGCTCGGGCTCGCCCTGGCGGCCGACATCCGCATCGCGTCATCGGATGCGGTCTTCTCCTTTCCCGAAGCGCGGCTCGGGCTGCCGCCCATCTTCGGATCGTCGCAGCGGCTCTACAAGACCGTGGGGATCGGGCGCGCCAAGGAGCTGCTGTTCACGGCCCGGACCGTGGACGCTGACGAAGCGCTCAGGATCGGGCTCGTGAACGCCGTTGTGCCGGCAGACGCCCTTGAGGAAGAGTCGGAGCGGATGGTCGTACGGATCGGCGGGAACAGCCTGGGTTCGCTCCGGTCGGCCAAGATGCTGATCAATTTCGGGTTGAACGAGGGCTACGATGCGGGCCTGAAGCAGGAAGTGACGGCCTTTGGAGAGGCGTTCAATCCTGATACGAAGCAGTGGGAGCGGCTTTGATCATTTTAAATTTAAAATTCGAAAATGTTGTAACAAACAGTTCGATTTGCACTTTGCAATTTGATATTTACAATTCATGTAAGGAGGGAGTTATGTACATCGCAGACACATCAAAATGGTACCTGGAAAGGCTCATCAGGCTGATCGGAGGGTTTTTCGTGCTGGCGAGCGTGGTCCTGGGATACTTCGTGCATCCCGGCTGGTTCGCTTTTACGGCCCTCGTGGGCTTTATGCTCATGATTTTCGCCTTGACAGGTTTTTGCCCCATGAGTATTATACTGCATAAGTTCGGCGCACGAGAGCGCTGTAATTGCTAGGAACTCCGGTTCGCGAATTCGCGATGCCGGGGAGTTGAAAGGAGTTGAAGAATGCCTTTTTATGAGTACCTTTGTGAAGCCTGCGGCAAGGATTTCGTGCTGCTCCAGTCCCTGTCGGCGAAAGCGGAAGATACGGCCTGTCCCTATTGCAGCGAGAAAAAAGCCAGGAAGATCGTATCGACCTTTTCGTCGCTCGGATCAGGATCGAGCTGCGGCACCGGCGGCGGCGTTTCCTGGGGCGGCGGCTGAGGCGTCTAGCTGATCCGCCGTGTGCGGGTCATACTGTTTGATAAGCCTGAGAGTCGGAAGACTCTCAGGCTCTTTTTTTTGTGCGCCCGGCAGGGCGCACTCACTCGGAGGTGCAAGTCCTCTACG
>MHDZ01000103.1:199-18867 GCA_001805055.1 Nitrospirae bacterium GWC2_57_13 | reverse complement strand
TAGCCTCGATGTGAGGCTCAGAAAACTAGAGCCTCCAGTAAAAAAGTGTAACCCATGTCCCAGGGTTAAAATGTAACCCATGTGCATGTTGCACATCTCCTTCAAGGAGAGGGCAGGGGTGAGGATGGGTCTTTTTTAAGCATCGCTTCCTGCCAAATTTTTTCCGTCACAGCTTCAGGCTGTTGAAGAATCTCATGATTCCAAAAACGTAGAACACTGAAACCTGCATCCTCAAGCACTTTTGTTCTGATCGCATCCATTTCATTCCGCTCTTGGTGTTGTCCACCGTCTATTTCAACGACGATTTTCTTCTCAAGACATACGAAATCGAGAATATAATTCTCGAATGGATGCTGTCTGCGAAATTTCAGGCCGCCCATTTGCCTGCCGCGCACTAGGTTCCAGAGCTTTCTCTCGGCATCGGTCATAGTACGGCGAAGTCTTTGTTGAAGTCGGCTTTTGAGGACAGTCTTATTCGTTTGACCCTGCATTGACCCATCCCCACCTAAATCCTCCCCTTGAAGGGGAGGAGAAAATTATTTCACCGCCACCAGATATATCCTGTTGAATACCAGTTCGACCTTTCCCTGTGCATTCGCCTGGTTATGAAACGATTCCCTCACGATCTCACGAAAAGCCCTTTCATATGCCTCATCGAGCTTCGTTGAATAGTACTCCTGATTCAGGTACCCTGCTGCAGCGCCCGACTCGAAGATGGTCATGACCTCGCCGGGCGAGTGCAGGGTAGAGACTGTCTCGATCTTCGCAAAGGGAACAATAAAGCCCGCCTGCTTGAACAGTGAGGCATACTCTTCCGCGGCATCGAGAAACAGCCACGGCGGCCTGAAGCCGGCAAAGATCGTTGCTGTCCGGGGATCTCCGGCAACTGCATCTATTGCCTCGAGAAAGTTCGGGCAGTATTCTTTCTTTGCCGGCGCCTGGACGCCCATGCGCCCGCCTCTATGAAGCGCACGATAACAATTTTTGAGCGCGTTCAAAGGATCGCGGAACCACTGGAATGCCGAGTTGCAAAATATGACAGTGAACGAATCATCATGAGCAAGTCTTTCCGCTGTTTCGACCTTGAAGATAATGTCCAGTCCGCCCCGATTGCTCTCAGCCTCGTGAATCATCCCCTCGGACGGATCCATGCCCATGACCTTCCCGTCCGTGAGCGCACGTAGCTTTCTCGTCAAACTCCCGGTCCCGCATCCCAGGTCAAGAACAGCATCATCTCGTCTGATGTCGAGCAGGCTGATAAGTTTGTCCGCTGCTGATTTCTGAATAAGGGAGTCCCGCTCATAACGTGATGCAATGCCATTGAAACCCATCCTCACCCCCCGCATGAGGCTCTGCCTCAAACGGGGCAGGCCCTCCCTCTCCCTGAAGGAGAGGAGTCTGTGACTCTGAACTCTGAATTACGAACTTCTAACTACGAACTCCTCCCGCCTCGCTGCCCGAACGCTACCAGAATCACACCCACGACAATGATAGCCATTGCCGAAACGCCGATCATCGTGATCCGCTCCCCAAGGATCCATATGCCGAGCAGAACTGCGATGATCGGATTCACGTAGGCATAGCTCGTGGCAAGGGCCGGCCGGACCCTGCCGAGCAGGTATACGTAGGACGTGAACCCGATGAGCGATCCGAACACGCCGAGATAGATCACAGCGCTGATCGAACGCCAGGTGGGCATGACCGTGATGCGTTCACCGATAAGGAAGCTCACGATCAGTACGATGAAACCTCCGGCGATCATCTGGGCCGCCCCTGCCATCATGCCCTTGGGTATCGGGATGTTCTGGCTCAAGGCCGATCCAAAGGCCCAGGACATGGCGGCAAGGACCAGCGCTGCCGCTCCCAGGGGACTTGCCCGGAGATCACCATCGAAGTTCAGGACCACGATGCCCACAAGGCCGATGATCAGGCCTGCCCATTCCCAGGCGTTCGGCCAGCGCTTCCAGATGCCGGCGAACAGCACGGTCCAGAGAGGTGTCGTGGCGATCACGAGGGCGGCCATGCCTGAGGACACCCACTGCTCGGCCCATGCCACACCAGCGCTGCCTCCAAGCATCAGGAAGACGCCGATCACCGCTGACCACAGCCACTGCCTGCTCGTCGGATGGGGAGAACCCTTTGCCCACAGGAACAAATAGAATCCGATCCCGAAGAAGGAGAACCGGATTCCCATCATGAAGAGGGGAGGCAGTTCCTCAAGGGCGAACTTGATCGCCAGGTAGGTCGAGCCCCAGGAACTGTAGACCGCTGCAAGGGCCAGGATAACGCCTGATCTGGACGGTTCTGAAGCAATCTCCAGATTTTCTATTGATGTTTTTTCCATGAGGATGTTTCTTTCTTCTACGTTCAGCCCTAGAAGGGCCGGGAAAATAAAAAAAGCCACGGAATCTGTTTTCCGTGGCCTTGTGGGTGTTTTCTATTCTATGTATCTTGAAAAAAGCTAATAGAATCCCCCATCAGCCACGGCGGTAGTACGCCATGCCGCCATCAGAACTACTTTGGCAATGAGGAGGTTTGTAAGAAGCATAGTGTGAATATATGCAAACTCAATTCTCCTGTCAAGTTATTTATTTCCGTCAGTAAGCGTTTTTTTGAGCCGAACCCCCGTGTCAGCAGGCGAAGGCAGCCGTAGGCGAGAAACGAAAGAGCCGAAATAGTCAGCACGTGTTTTGTGAGCGTTGCCATGCCTGCCAGAGTGCCGATGAACAGATACCGTTCGGGATAGCCGGTCAGCAACAGAAGCAGGCAGGTATCTTCCACAAAGTCCGCCAGGGCGATGCCGAGCGGCAGCAGATTAATTTTTCTCCAGGGCGACGTAGGGTTGAAGAGCGCGAGTGCCATGCGCGCAAACAAAAGAGAGAAGGCGAGCCCGTAGATGACCAGAAAAACGAAGTCAGTGGCCAGAAAACGGAGGTATAACGTACGGCCGACTGATCCGTAGTGGGCCATTGCGTGGAAGGCTTCCCGCGCCGTGTAGTAAATCCGCAGGTCGAGCAAACCTTCCCCGTTGCTCAGCTTCATCAGCTCGGGGTTCGAGAGAGGAAGGGTGGAGAAATTGAAGAGCCAGAAGAAGAATGCCACGCCTGCAAACATCGCTATCATTATTCGAAGCGAGTATGTTCTGGTTATGGTATTGCTCACTGTGGTAAGCATTTATTGCTCTCCTGCAGCGGCTAATTTTGCCATATCTCGATCAACTCCTCGCAGGGGAGAGGGGAATAAGCTCCTAAAATTCAATCACCGGTATTTCGTTCTCCCGCATATTCTGCTGGATCGTCCAGAAATGCGCCTTGCCGTGGGAAAGACGCAGAAGAATGAACCGCGGATCATCTGCTTTGCCGCCAAAGTGTTTGAGGTAGTCCCGCTCGTTCAAAAGCTGCTGTTTCTTCTCCCGGTCGTCAATGATCTCGATTGTCCCGCTGATCCGCAGCGTCTTCTGAAAACCCTGGGAAGCGAAGCATAGCTCGACCTTTGGGTTTTGAACGAGTTGGTCGTAGACGCGCTTCATGGTCCCGGTGGTGAAATAGATATTCCCGTCGTTGAACAGGACCGCGAGGAACCCCCGTACCCTCGGCTGGTCACCGTCCATGGTGGCGATGAAGCAGGCGGGGTTCTCCCGCACGAATGCCAATACATCCTGGTACGACATATCCGACCTCCTGCATAGTTATTTTCTCCCCCTCACCCACCCCTCTCCCCAGGGGGAGAGGGGTGGGTGAGGGGCAAGTCCGGAACCTATTCAAGTGAGATTACAGTAGAGCGCATTATAAAACAGGGGAGGGACAGGGACTTTCAAAATCCGATCATCTTTTCCAAGAAGTCAATCGTTCTTTCGTTCGAGGTAGTGCATATGAACAAGGGAAGACATCCACGGCAATCATTTCTCGGCATAGTAATCGGATGTGGTTTTGCGATATTCCCTGGGCGTCATCCTGAACTGCTTTTGAAAACAGGAGGACAGGTACGACGGGCTGCCAAAGCCGCATTCAAGAGCGATATCAGTAACGGACATGTCCCCAGCCAGGAGCAGCTTCTTTGCGCGCTGCAGGCGCAGGTCCTGCACGTACTCCATGGGGGACTTTCCCATGTCCTCCCTGAATACCCGTGCAAAATGAGATGCAGAAAGATGAGCTATCCCCGCCAGGACATCCACGGTAATCTTTTCGTCGAGGTTAGCGTGAAGGTATTCGATCACGCGGCCGACCTCAATCCGGTCGGCTACCCGGTCCTTGGGCGCAGGCGATTTGAGAATGGCCCTTATCAGGGAGTGACATATCTCGATACCCAGGGCGTCCAAAACCGCTTCGGCTCCGGTTATCCGGCTGTCCGCTTCTATCATGAACCGCTTGAGCAGGCTGAGGAAACCCTCAGTAGGATCGAAGAAAACTCCGTGAAAAGCATCGGGCTTTTTACGAGAGTAGCGGCTGTACTGTTTTTCAAAAAACCGTTTGCTGATGAACATACCGATGTATCGCGGTGGAGTATCCGTATGCAGCTCCTGATGCGGGATTCCCGGGGATAGTGAGAAGATTCGGCCGGGCCTGCTGGACATCACCTGCCCGTTCAGCTTCATCGCGAGACGGTCATTGAACGGGAGGATGAACATGTAGGCGGGATGCGAGTGCTCGGGTGTCCTGGCATAAAAGCATGGACCTCCCGCAGGCATGAACAAGGCGATCTCATCGGCGACAAAGCGATCCACATACCGCAATTGTTCCTTCGTGATCGCCCCCACGAGGGGCTGTATGGCGGCAAGGTCATTTTTCATGCGGCTGATTATGACATTAGTTCAGGGAGCTTGGCAAGTTAAATGAAAGCCCCCGCCCAATTCGGCTATCATGCCGGGAAAGGGCGGGGCCAACGTTATTTTCCTATCACCCAGAAAAAAGCATTTAACCGCGGATTCACCCCGTTAGAAATAAGAATCTTCTAACGGGGTAAACGCGAATTGACGCTAATTTTCAATAACTTGAACCACATGCACGAGTCACCTAACTCGTGAATCATCAGAAAGATAAGACGCCTTTGTTTTTTCCGTCTTTACCGTGTTCATCCGTGGTTCAACTGCCGTTTATAGGATCACAGGTCCTGTTCCCGGGATGAATTTCCCCTTGAAATATCTCCGCCGGATATCAACGGCTTCCTCTTCGGCCCACTTCTCCACTCCGATTGCCTTCATTCTGCAGAGGTTGTATACCTTCAGGTTATGGGGGTACTTGTCCGCGCCCTCAGAGGCCGGCTGCAGCTTGGCGCAGGGGAACTCGCCACATTCGAAGCAGAACTCTACGCCGTGTGCGTTCACACAGTCAAGGGTCGGGCAGGAGGTGAGATGCAGCAGGCAGCCTTTCTGCTCCCGACAGCCCCGGCAGTCCACCTTGGCTTCAGGAATTTTCAAGCTTTGCGCCACCTTGGTTCGTATCGTATCGGTTATGTTCTTCTCATACACAATGCAGTTGAAGCAGTCCAGCCCGCAAGGGGCCGTCAATTCCTTCTTGTTCATGATTTATCCCTCCTTCAGAATTTATTGCTATTCCATAAGTGGCTGGAAGGAGGGTTTTGTGACAACGAAAGAAAAATTCTTTTCGAATATCTTAGACACAAAAAGAATACCGCTGTGACAACTACAGGAGGGCTTCCCAGTAATCTTTCCGGGGGAGGACCATTTCCGACATCTTGTAAAAATTCACGCGCCCGACCGTTGATCGGATTTTCTCGTACTCTTTCGCGAGGTCAATCTCCTTGACCCATTTCTTCATTCGGCATTTGCAGTTTCCGTTGCCCGGATTATATACCGTGCACCTGTCGAGCATGAAGGACTGCAGCTTTTTTTTGCTCCGGGAGGTCATCTGGCGTACCGCAGCCTCATCCCGTTCCAGAATTTCCGCGAGTTCCCCGTAGGACAGTCCGGCGATGTCCCGGAGAATGCACGCCAGCCGTGTTTCATTATCAAAACAGTGCAGCATGCCGGTAAGGCACTTGTCACACATCTCCTTTATCCACAGCGTCTTGTCGAGGTCTGTGTTGTCCGGCAGATCGAGTTCATCTTTCAGCGAATACTCCCTTAGAAACCGCGTGCTGACCAATCTCTCGTTCTTTGCGTATTCCATGGCAACACGGCGCGTGATGGTGTAAATCCACGTGGAGACCTTCGATTCTCCCCGGAAGGAGGGAAAACTCTTCACGATCTCGACCCAGACCTGCTGCGCCGCGTCACGGGCGGTTTCTTCTTCCAGTATCATCCGGCGGCAGACCATCGAGACGAGCTTTCCATAATCGCGTGCGACGTCTTCGAGGGAGAGGGTTTGCTGAACGGATAGCATAGGCGGCTCCTTCAGTCCTTGTCCAGGATCAGATCTATCATGGTCTTTTTCGGCTGGCAAAAGAGCTTTTTGACCCGTTCACGGAATTCGTCGGCTGATATGCGTTCTTTGTGCGTGCCGATGACGACTCTGATCTTCGGAAAGGCCTCCTCCAGTGCCTGCTTGTACTTTTCCCGAAAGGGACAGAGGGCCTTGACGCAATAGGTGAGATGGATCGCATCGATCCGGAACTCCGTGAGAGCCCGCACTCGCTGCAGCAGTTTCTCCGGCCCGATCACCGTGGGGCAGCCCGGGCAGTTGATGATGCCGACAAGATGGATCGGTTCGTCCGCCGGGTAATCGGCGAATGAGCCGTGCCGTTTGCGAAGGTCAGCGAGACAGCTCGCCGAGGAGCATCCCAGGTCCTGGGTGGCATTCGAACAGGTGAGTATTCCGATACGGGCCATGGCGAGACCTCCTTGTAGTCCTAATCCTGACAATCCAAACCAACGATGCTACCCCCGCTCCCCCGGCCCGTGTCCGATCTTTATTGAATCCGGGACGGGCGTTACCAATTACTATTGGATGCGGGACGGAGAAAGACGCGAAGGCACGAAGAAATTCATGATGAAGTTAAGGCTTGCCGACTTTGCAAAAGCATCTCTCGCAAAGCCGCTGAGCGCGCAGAGATTTAGAGGCCGATCAAGACAAGCAATTCCCCTCACCCCGTCCCTCTCCCCGAAGGGGCGAGGGGGCGCTGTTTTTCCTCGCCCATCAGGGGAGAGGATCAAGGTGAGGGGGGCCTATTATCGCCGTTTCTTGGTGACCCTGGCGAGAAAACAGCCTGCCTCTCCCTGTCTCCGAGGTAAAATAGCCTCTTGCGTGGCTACCCGGCTCAGAACAACCCCATCTGGGCATTTTCACTCTGCTTTTTCTTCCTATCCGGCACGAGCTTGTTGTCCTTCAGTTCCGACGGTATCTCGCCGAGAAAGAGGGACGGCTCAGGCGTGAGCTTCCGGCCGTAGAGGAAGCGGATGCGCGAGTGGAGGAGGAACAGCTCGTCCTTTGCCCTCGTCATACCCACGTAGAAGAGCCTGCGTTCTTCTTCGATGTCGCATACTTCCTTCATGAGCGTGTAGGGCACGAGGCCATCTTCGGCTCCGGCAATGAACACCACGCGAAACTCCAGACCCTTTGCCATGTGCATGGTCATGAGCGCTACAGCATCAGCCCGGGGATCGTACTGGTCCGCCAATGTGAGCAGCTTATCCGCGTTTCCATCCACAAGCGTACCGGGTCCATCCTCGCCGATTACGGATCGCAAATAGGCGATCATCTCATCTCGTTCCTTGTTCTGCCGGGTCCCGCCTCTGCCCAGGACCTGGCAGGGGATGCCTGCCGCGTTGAAGGCCTCTTCGATCACTTTTGCCTGCGCATTGGTCCGGTAGATGACGGCGAAATCGGAGAATCCGTACGATCCATCCTGGCTGCCTGTGCCTGCTCCTGTGTAGATGCGATAGTGGCTCGTGCCGCCCATGCGGCCTTCAATCTCGCCGGCAATGGCAGCGGCCTCGTCCTGCTCATCAGGCAGGGACAGGACCGTGAGCCGTGCCCCCTGGTCCCTGACAGCATTGACGTTCTTGTCCAGTCGCGCCCGGTTGTTCCTGATCATGCTGCCCGAGGCCTGTACGATAGCGCCTGAGGAGCGGTAGTTCTCGCTCAGCGTTATTCTGCGCGCCTTCGGAAAGTCCTGTTCGAAGTCCAGGAAGTTCCGCAGGTCCGAGCCGCGGAAAGCGTAGATGGCCTGGTCCGGATCGCCCACCGCGCAGAGGCCGCCTCCGTCCTCTGCGATAAGCTTTATGAGACGGTACTGAAGAGGATTGATGTCCTGGTATTCGTCGATGATAAGGTAACGGAAGCGATTGCGGTACCTGCTGAGGACAGCGGGATCAGCCAGCAGTTCTACAGGCGTGAGTATCAGGTCGTCGAAGTCGAAGGCCTTCCGATCCCGCAGGGCTGTTTGATATCGTTCCATGAGCCCGCGTGTTTCCTTATCCGCTTTTTCCGCGCCGTTTTTGATCCGCGATATCCGCTCTGCCGCTGTTCGCGCCTTGCGGCTGGAGTCTCCCACGAGAGGCTTGAGCAAATCCGTCTGCTCCTCCCGGCCGAGAAGGGTGAGGTCGCTTCCAAGTGTCTCGCGGAGGATCCTGAGACCCAGGAGGTGGAAGGTGCCGATGAAAACATCCCGCGTCTGATCGCCCAGCAGTGCCCCGGTCCGCTCGCTCATCTCCCGTGCCGCGCGGTTCGTGAAGGTGACGGCCAGGATGTTGGCAGGATTCACTCCCTGATGCACCAGCCAGGCAATGCGACGCACGATGGTGAGGGTCTTGCCTGTGCCCGGTCCTGCTACGACCAGCAGGGGGACGGCAGCTGCGGTGACGGCCTGTTTCTGAGGCTCGTTCAGGCCTTGGAGTATGTCGTCTTTAGTCATCATGAAGAAAGCATATAACCACGGATAAACACGGATAATTCAGATTGATAAATCAAATCCGGCAACCACCACGTTGGCGAAAGTAATTTTTTTTCATAAGTTTTTTCACTTATTATGGTTCGAACCGTGTTCATCAGTGGTTACAGCTGACCTTTATAGTATCATGGACTATCGGGAGCTGGTTTGTTTTAATCGTGCCAGTGAACGTTGTTTCAGCATCGGGACACGGTCGTTTTTCTATGGCGACTATAGCACATCAAGGCGGTCAAAGCAAAGTCGAAGAGGGTACAGACCGCGCGGATGGGGGCCGCGGGGGAGGCAATTCACTATTGCGAAGGGACGGATGGCGTCGTATAATAGTTCCTGTCAGGTTCAGTCTATGAGGAGGAAAGTATAATGTCAGAGATGGAGATCAAGATCAAGGAAGCACCGACCTGTCCGCACTGCAAGGCGCTGATGGAGAAGTTAGATGCGCGCCATTTGGATTGGGGCACGCATTTTTTATGGGTCTGTTTCAATAATGAATGCAACCTGTTCGTCAGGGGCTGGAAGCAAATGGAGGAAACGGTGGGGCAGAGGGCGTCCTACCGGTACATGATCGCGCCCGACAACGGCCAGAACTATGCGCTGCCCTGGTTCGGTCTGGAATACATGCTGAAGACGGCCGGCCTTGAGGAACAGTGCGCGCCTTCGGACGAGGAGTAGCGGCAAGTAAGAAGCTGAGAAGCTGAGAAGATGGGAAGATGGGAAGTTCGGAAAAGTTTCTTTGCGATCAGGTCCCTCGCCTGTCATTTTTTACCCTTCCGCGTTTTTCTGTTCATCCGCCTCGGACACTATCCGTTCCACCGCCACAGCGCAGACCTTGAACTCCGGTATCTTGACCGTGGGATCGAGGGCGTCGTTCGTGATCACATTCGCGGCGGCCTCGCGGTAATGCATGGGAATGAAGACTATTCCCTCGGCAACGCGCCGCGAGATCCGCGCCTTGATCTCCACCTGTCCCCGCCGTGACCGGACCTTGATCCGTTCACCGTTCTTGATCCCGAGTTTTTTCCCGTCCATTGCGTTAAGCTCCACATAGGCCTCGCCCGCGTGCTGTTCGATGGGCTTTACGCGCCTGGTCATGGACCCTGAATGGTACTGGAACAGGTTCCTGCCCGTGGTCAGCACAAAGGGATACTCGTCGCTCGTCGTTTCAGCAGGCGGCGTAAAGGGCACGGGAACAAAGGGGACCTTGCCTTTTGGGAACCCGTCCTGGTACAGGAACTCGGTCCCCGGATGGTCCGGCGACGGACAGGGCCAGGCGATCCCGTTCTTCTCAAGCCGGCCGTAGGTGATCCCTGCCATGGCCGGCCAGAGCCTGCCGAATTCCTGCAGCACCTGTTCAGGCGAATCATATTCCATCGGACATCCCATGGAGCGGGAGAAATGCTTGATCACCGTCAGGTCATCGCGCGCCCGGGGCGGCGGGTTCACAACCTTGCGAACGCGCTGGACCCTGCGCTCCGTGTTGGTGAAGGTTCCGTCCTTTTCAAAGGAGCATGCGGCAGGCAGGATCACATCGGCCAGGTGCGCTGTCTCGGTCATGAAGATATCCTGGACCACGAGGAACTCGAGACTGTTCAGCGCCTTGATGGTGTGGTGCATGTTCGGATCAGTGATGACAGGGTTCTCTCCCATGATGTAGAGGGCCTTGAGCGATCCGTCCAGTGCCGCGTTCATCATCTCCGTTGCCGTGAGCCCGGGCTTGGGCGACAGGGGCACGCCCCAGGCCTTCTCGAACTTCTGCCTGATCTCCTTGTCGTCCACCTTCTGATATCCGGGATAGACGTTCGGCAGGCAGGCAGCATCCGAGGCGCCCTGCACATTGTTCTGGCCCCGCAGGGGGTTCACGCCCGTGAACTCCCTTCCGATGTTGCCTGTCAGGGTCGCCAGGTTCGCGATGGCGCGCACATTGTCCGTGCCGCAGGCGTGCTGGGTGATGCCCATGGTATAGAAGATGCCTGCCTTGCGCGACCCGCCGTAGATCCGGGCCGCCTGGATGATCTGCTCTTTCGGCACGCCGCTGATCCCTTCCGCCACCTCAGGCGTGAATTCCCGGAGCGACCGCTTCCATGCCTCGAAGCCTTCGGTCTTCTCCCTGATGAACTCATCGTTCTGGAGCCCTTCCTGCACGATGACATGGGCCATACCGTTCAGCAGCGCGATATCGGAACCGGGCCGTATCCTGAGGAACAGCTCGGCGAACTTCACCATGGGCACGCGGCGGGGGTCTGCCACGATGATCCTGGCGCCCTTGCGATGGGCCTTGATCATACGGTTCGCGATAACGGGGTGGGTCTCCTTGGTGTTGGAGCCGATGATGAAGATGACCTCCATGCCCTCGATCTCGCGGATCGAGTTGGTCATGGCCCCGGAGCCGAAGATGGCGGCCAGACCGGCCACCGTGGGGGAATGTCAGAGTCGGGCGCAGTGGTCCACGTTGTTCGTTCCCACTGCCGCTCGCATGAACTTCTGGAAGAGGTAGTTCTCCTCGTTCGTGCACCGGGCGGACGAGAGGCCCCCGATGGCGTCGGCCCCGTGCTTCTTCCTGATGGCCTGCAGCTTCCCAGCGGCATAGGCCACGGCCTCGTCCCAGGTCACGGCCTCGAACTGCACGTCCCGCCTGATCAGGGGCTTCGTGAGGCGCTCGGGGCTGTTCACGAACTGGTAGCCGAAGCGGCCCTTGACGCAGAGCCAGCCTTCGTTCCAGGTGCCTGGCTTCGACGTGATCCGGATGATCTCGTTCTGCTTCACCTGGGCCGTGATGTTGCATCCTGTGCCGCAGTAGGGGCAGATCGTGTCGACCTGCTCGATGTCCCGGTATCTTCCCTTTCGGGCCCACTGCTTACCCCTCAGTGCGCCCGTGGGGCAGACGGCAATGCACTGGCCGCAGAATTCGCAGTCCAGGTCCTCTTCGTAGGACGTGGAGATCTTGGATTTGAACCCCCGGTACCCGAAGTCGATGGCGTCAACGCCCTGCACCTCGTTGCAGACCTTGACGCATCTGCCGCAGAGGATGCACTTGGCCAGGTCCCGCTCGATAAAGGGGTTCCCGTCCCGCTCGGGGTAGAAGCGTTTTTCGCCCGCGTACTCGACGCCCTGAACGCCATAGGCATAGGCCAGTTCCTGGAGGTCGCAGTCGCCTGTTGCCTCGCAGGTCATGCAGTCGTTGGGATGGTCGGAAATGATCAGCTCCAGCACCAGCTTCCGCAGCTCTTCGATCTCGGGCGTCGACGTGATGACGACCATGCCGTCGGCCGCAGGCGTGGTGCAGGAGGTCATGGGTCTGGGGATCCCCGTGATCTCGACAATGCACATCCTGCAGCCGCCTGAGGCGGTGAGCTTGGGGTGATTGCAGAGCGTGGGGATGCCGATGCCGTGCATGCGCGCCGCTTCCAGCACCGTCGTGTTCTCCGGTACGCTGATCTCCCTGTCGTTTATGGTGAGCCTGATCATGAGAACCTCAAGAACCTAACCCGCATAAAGCGGAATTGGAGATTTATAAAGGCACATGCAACTCTGAGGCGCCAAAACCAAAGGGCCGTTTTCTCGCAAAGGCGCAAAGTTCGCAAAGAAAAGCAAATGAAGCTGAATCAAGGGTCAGGATTGACTCTACTATCTGCTGACTACTGACTGCTATAAGCAAGCTTCCTACCTTCTCACCTTCCTGCCCTCCCACCATTCACGCCCCATCGTCCCTTCTCCGTGTCTCCGCGTCACTCCGTCCCTCCGTGTAAATCCGTGTCCAAATAGCTTGACAGGGACAGTCCCCAAGGAACCAAAGGGGACTGTCCCTTTTGCTCACTCCCTGTCCACCGCTCCGAACTTGCACACCTCAAAACAGGCCCCGCAGTGAACGCATTTTGCCGGATCTATCTCATGAGGCGTCTTCTTCGCACCGGTCACGGCCTCGGCCGGGCAGGCTTTCAGACAGAGGCCGCAGGCCTTGCAGCGCTCTTTGTTGACGGAATAGGTCAGCAGGGCCTTGCAGACCTTAGCCGGGCACTTCTTATCCCTGATATGTATTTCGAATTCGTCCCGGAAATGCCTGATCGAACTCAGAACCGGATTCGGCGCTGTCTGGCCCAGGCCGCAGAGCGACATTGCCTTCACGCCTCTGCCGAGCGTTTCGAGCCGCTCGATATCGCCCGTTCTTCCATGGCCGCCGACTATGCGTTCCAGGATTTCGAGCAGCCGCTTGGTGCCCACACGGCAGGGGACGCACTTTCCGCAGGACTCGGCCTGGGTGAACTGGACAAAGTATTTTGCCATGTTCACCATGCAATCATCGCTGTCCAGCACGATCATGCCGCCGGAGCCCATGATGGAGCCGGCTTGTGCGAGGGATTCGTAATCAACGCTCAGGTCGAGCATAGCAGCGGGAATGCTCCCTCCCGAGGGGCCGCCGGTCTGGACCGCTTTCAGCGGTTTGTCGTTCTCGATGCCGCCGCCGATCTCCTCGATGATCTCGCGCAGGGTGATGCCCATGGGGACCTCGATGAGGCCGGGATTCCTGATCTTGCCCGTGAGCGCGAAGACCTTAGTTCCCGTGGATTTTTCGGTCCCGTAGGAGGCGTACCATGCGCACCCCCTCCTGATGATGGCAGGGACAGTGGCCAGCGTTTCGACGTTGTTGATGATCGTGGGGCGCTGCCACAGCCCTTTGCTGACGGGAAAAGGCGGCTTGGGCCTGGGCATGCCGCGCTGGCCTTCAATGGACGCGATGAGCGCTGTCTCCTCGCCGCAGACAAAGGCGCCGGCCCCCAGCTTTACCTTGATGTCGAAATCAAAATCTGCGTTGAAGATCCGGCTGCCCAGGAACCCGCGCTCCCGCGCCTGCACAAGGGCGTGCGTCAGCCGTTCAACGGCAAGGGGATATTCGGCGCGGATGTACACGTACCCCTGGGAGGCGCCGACGGCATAGGCGGCGATGATCATGCCTTCGATCACGGAATGGGGATTGCCCTCGATCACCGCGCGGTCCATGAAGGCGCCCGGGTCACCCTCGTCGGCATTGCAGACGATGTACTTGACGCCGCCCCTGGACTTTCTTCCGAGCTCCCACTTGAGGCCCGTGGGAAAGCCCGCTCCGCCGCGGCCTCGAAGGCCGGACATGGTGATCTCTTCGATGATCTCGTCGGGCTTCAAGGATGTGACAGCCTCCCGAGCCGCCTCATACCCTTCGACAGCGCAATAGGCGTCGATGTCCTCGGGGTCGATGCGGCCGCAGTCGGCAAGTACGATCTTCTTCTGCTTCCGGTAGAATGTTTCGTATACATCGTCAACGAGCCATTCCCGGACCGGGACATTGCCGACCACGTGTTCGTCCACGATGCGAGGCACCATGTCGGGCTTGATGTATTGGTAGACGGTCTTCGAACCGTTCCGGTGTACTTCGACGAGGACGTCGCGGGCGCAGAGTCCGAGGCACCCCACCTGGTGAGCGGAGCAGCCCTCTTCCAACACGGCCTGTTCCTGCCGCTGCGCAAGAACGTCCGCGAAGGCGGCGAGCACTTCTTTGCCGCCCCCGGCGATCCCGGCAGGTCCCATGCAGACCCTGACGATGGCGCTATTCATCTGCATGCTCGTCCTTTTTTAATGCCCGGAGTTCTTTCACGATCCTGTCAGGAGATGACTTGGGAAGCACTTTGTTATTTATGATGACGACAGGGGCGATGCTGCAGGCGCCAACGCAGTTCACCTGCTCCAGGGTTATCTCCCCGTCGCTGGTGGTGTCCTCGCTGCCGCGCAGACCGAGCTCCCTGCGGATGCTGCTCAGGATGCGTTCGGCGCCCCGTACATGGCAGGCGGTGCCGCAGCAGGCGGTGACCCTGTTCTTGCCGACGGGAGTAAGGCGGAACTGGGCGTAGAAGGTGGCGATGCCGTACAAGCGGCTGGGGGGAAGGTTCAACTGTTCGGCAAAATAGTGGACCGCCTCTTTCGGAATGTACCCGAAAGACTCCTGCGTATCCTGCAGAAGGGTAATGATATTTCCCTCCGTCTCATGATAGCGGGCAATGATCTGGTCGAGAAGTTCGGTCATAGAGTAACTAAGGAATCAAAGCCTCGTAAAAGGACACGCTGTTTTCTCGCAAAACCGCACAGAAGAGCAAAAGCCAGTGTCTCGCAGAGGCGCAGAGGGCGCATAGTTAACTTCAAGAGCATCTGGTAAAGGCATAAAGCAAAAACAAAAAGCATTGTCTCTCGCAAAGGCGCAAAGTTCGCAAAGGGTGAAGCGAAAAGCTGACCCTTGGTAAAGGCGAAAAGATTTGTTTCTCGCCAAGGCGCGATCTACTCCTCGCATAGGGCATGGCGCATGGGGTGAGTGGTTGGCTCGTAGCTCGTAGTTTTCTTCACGTACTACGAACTATGAACTCCGCACTCCGAACTCGCTCCTTTGGATCAATACCCGCTGATATAATCCCTCAGATAATGGATGTCGGACGTGAGCTTTTTGACCTGCGTCTGGATGACGTCGCGGATGGACAGCATGCCGATGACCTTGTGGTTCTCGACAACAGGCAGGTGGCGGATATTCTTTTCGACCATGACAGCGGCTATATCGTTCAGGTCGTCCTGGGGCACGGCCACGACGAGGTCCTTCACCATGCCTTCCCGCACCTTGACGTCCTTGAAATTCTTGCCCTTCGAGGCAATGTAGGCCCTGACCACGTCGCGCTCCGTGAAGATCCCCGCGGTCTTGCCGCCGCTCGTGACGATGACGGCGCTGATCTTTTTGGCATTCATCGTTGTGATGGCGTCCTCCACCGAGCTGTCGGCATCGATAGAGATGATATCCTTCCCCTTGGATTCGAGCAGGTCCTGAACTTTCATGGGCGTCCCTCGCTTTATAGTTAGGAAGTGGTGTGGCGATCTCGCGATTCATTATAGTATAGCAAGGAACGGGCGGATGTAAAGGGGCAGGGGGCCTGTGGTCCCTGTGCCTGTAGTCACTAAAGAATCAAAGGCTTCTCAAAACGGGTAGAAAATTTTAATAAAAGCATAAAGGCCCGGTAAATAAGGGCTGGAATGGCTGTTTTCGAAACGCCGTTTTCCGTAAATTTGCATTTTGCAATTTACAATTTAAAATTTCCAATTCCAAGTTACCCGGGTCAGGCCCTATTCGAGGCTCTTTGACGCGCCGACCCGGTGCGCCTTGATCATGTTCGTGCTGCCCGGCACGCCCACAGGCACGCCGGCGGTGATCACGATCAGGTCGCCGGCTTTCACGAGCTTTCTGGCCAGCATGGCCCGTTCCACGGCGGCGATCATGTCGTCGGTGGTGTTCTTGGTCCTGAGGATGATGGGCACGACGCCCCAGTAGAGGGATATCTTTCTCGCTACGATATCGAAAGGAGTGGCGGCATAGACGGGCACTGAAGGCCGGTGCTTTGAGACGAGCAGGGCCGTGCTGCCTGACTGGGTAAAGGTGACGATCGCTTTCGCCTGCTGCTCTTCGGCAGTGCGGCAGGCGGCATGGGCCATGCTTTCGCTGATGTTGTCGATCCGGTTGTCGGAGTCTCGGGGGGAGATGGCGCCGTCTGCGTGCTCCGCGATCCGGGTCATGACCTCAACAGCCTGGACCGGATAGCCGCCCACGGCGGTCTCGCCGGACAGCATAACGCAGTCCGTGCCGTCCAGGATCGCGTTTGCCACGTCCGAAGCCTCGGCCCGCGTGGGCTGCGGGTTCGCGATCATGCTTTCGAGCATCTGGGTGGCCGTGATGACCGGCTTCTCAGCAGCGTTGCACTCCTCGATGATCCATTTCTGGAGCAGCGGCACCTCTTCGGGCGACATTTCCACGCCCAGGTCGCCCCGGGCCACCATGATGCCGTCGGCGGCATTGATGATCGCTTCAAGGTTCCTGATGGCGTCGGGCTTCTCGATCTTGGCGATGATGGGGATGTCCGCGCCCTGGCGCCGGAGGAAGCGGCGCGTGGCCTCAACGTCGGCGGCCGAGCGCACAAAGGAGAGAGCGATGTAGTCCACGCGCTGGGAAATGCCGAAGAGAAGGTCGCTGCGGTCCTTTGTCGTGATCGACGGCAGCGAGATGCTGGTTCCCGGCAGGTTCACTCCCTTGTTGCTCCTGAGCACGCCGCCGCGGACCACTTTGCACCTCAGGCCCTTTGCATCCTTGCCGAGCACTTTCAGCTCCAGCCCGCCGTCGTCCAGCAGGACCCGGTCGCCGGCCTTCACGTCCTTGGTCAGGGGCCGATAGTTCACGGAGATGAGCTCTTTCGTGCCGATGACGGCCCGCGTCGTGATGCGCAGCTCGCTGCCGCGCCGCAGCATAATGGAGTCGTTCTCCATTTTTCCCACGCGCAGCTTCGGCCCCTGCAGGTCCTGGATGATGGCGATCTCCCGCCCCGCCCTGGCGGCCTCCTGCCGGATCAGGCGGATGCGCTTCCGGTGGTCGCTTCGCTCGCCGTGCGAGAAGTTAAGGCGCGCTGCGTCCATGCCCGCGCGGATCAGCTTCCCGACCACTGCGGGGGAGCTTGATGCCGGGCCGATGGTGGCGATGATCTTTGTGCGTTTGGTCATGATGACTCCTGTCCCGTAACCACAGAGGAACACAGATTAACACGGGTAAGATAAAAAAGCCAGGACCTGTCCGGCCTCGGATCCTCGCAGATGAACGCAGATAAATACAAGCGAAAGCTCTGGACACGGATCACATCTGAAGGATCGGATTTGGTCTGAAAGCGAAGGCATGACATTCCCCGCACAAAAAGCTGTATGTAGGGGAGACCATGGTCGCCCTTCCTGTGGGCGGGCATGCCCGCCCCTACGCATTCTTTGTCTACCGCATTTTACGGTTCAACCCGCACCAACTCATACTTCCTCGTCCCCAGCCCCAGCCGCTCAGCCTCTTCGATCTGGAGCCGGGCCGGACGGGGGTTGATCTTGAACAGCACATCGTCACCGGCCTTGATGCCTGCCTCGTCAGCCGCTGATTGGGGCAGGGGAGGGCAGGAGCGCAGCATATCGAGGGAGGCCTGCTCAATGGCAGCCAGGTCGTCGGAGACCATGATGCCCTGGTCCTGGATCACCGGCACGTCGGCCACGGGCATGCAGTCGCACTCAGGCTGGACCTGCAGCAGGAAGTTCACGTACACCACTTTGCGCCGGTCAAAGGTGGAGAGCACGGCCGCGGCCGCCTCGGCCAAGCTCTTCTGGAAGGTCTCGTCGTCCTGGGGCAGGGTAAGGGCCCCTTCCTGGCAGACGCGGGAGCACCGGCCGCAGTGCCAGCACGCGTCATGGTCGTAGGAGAAAGCGCCTTCCTTGAACTTGATGGAGTGGAGGGGGCAGATATTGGCGCACTGTTCGCAGAAGGTGCAGACCTCGGCGTTCCACTGCAGGCCCATCTCGCCGTGGCAGTGCATGGAGCCCCGGCCTTTCTGCCAGCCCTGGTCGCGGTGGCGGGAGCTGACGCAGCCCATGGCCAGGTTCTTGATGGCGCCGGCATAGCCGGAGTTGATATGCCCCTTTACGTGGGAGCAGACGATCATGGCAGGCGCGTCATGGATGGCCGAGGCAACAGCGAGGCTGCCGAGGAGCGGTCCGGCCTTCACGAGGATGCTGTCCTTGCCGTAGAGCCCGTCAGCCAGCACCACCGGCGCGCCGCAGGAGAGGTGGTTCAGGCCGTTCTGGTTCGCCACCTCAAGATAATCCAGCCCCATGATCCGGACCGTGTCGGTCACAAAGGGGCCGGCGCCGGTCTGCTTGACGGCGTTAACGACCTTGCGCAGGAAACTGGGCGGAACGATCCGGAAGGCCCCCTGGGAGCCCCAGTGGGTCTTGATCGCAACCCAGTC
>MHDZ01000103.1:0-174 GCA_001805055.1 Nitrospirae bacterium GWC2_57_13 | reverse complement strand
TCAAGGCGTTCGAGCAGGGTTTCGAGCTTGCCTGCCACGCTGTGGTGGTAGTCCCATCTGAGCGTGCGGGCGGAGGAGAAGTAGACTGTGGACATGGCTAACCTCGCTTGGACAATACTGAAAAGAAAACTTGGCCACGGATTAACACGGATAAACACGGATATTTCAAAAAGG
>MHDZ01000102.1:71821-73653 GCA_001805055.1 Nitrospirae bacterium GWC2_57_13 | reverse complement strand
GGATCAACGATGTTTCCCTTCTTATCCACCGAGTGGTCCATGAGATACTTCTGCTCAAAGAACGACCCCGCGGAAACGTCGGCGCCGACCCGTGCCGGCAAGATGACCTTTTTTTCGACCATTTCTTCGAGGCTTCTCGGATTGCGGCCGTTAAAGATCCGAAACAGTCTGATACTCGACCGTATATTAAAGAGCCCTGATCTCAGCGCCGTTTCCCGGGCCTCCTTAGCCAGTGGCGGATATTTTAGTATAAATATGCCAAAGAGCACTCCTATGATGCAGAGAGTAACGAGGGCGTCAACTATGGTGAACGCCCTCTGGTTTCTGAACCCTCTGGTCACCATTGCCTCCCCTGGCAGCTTTGTGCTGCTGTTTATAGTAGCAATTTCAATGCCATATGTGCCATGTGGCACTCTGGAAGGTTTCCACGCCGGCGCTGCCGTGCCAAGCATGAAAAACGATTAAAAAACAAAAAGTTGTCATATCATGAACTTTTTGTGAATCAGCGCTTTACTGCCGGAATACAACCACCCCTATCTTTATAGATGCTCAAAACGTGTAAATCCTTACCCGTCGCTGTCCATAATACGACACAAGGCTCAGAAAACAGATAAGAGACTTCAGAATACAGACGCAAAACAGTTTAGCTCTGTCTTCTGTCTTCTGTCTTCTGTCTTCTGTCTTTTACTCTATCCCATACTTTTTCATTTTATTGTGCAGGCTCTTGCGGCTGACCTTGAGCATATCGGCCGTTTCCTGGCGCTTGTTGCCCTGGAACTCCAGGGCCTGCACGATGATCTGCTTCTCGATCTGATCGGTCACCTGCTCCACCGTGGTCTGGAGCGAGAAGCGCCGCCTCTGTTCGGGGTCGATGAAAAGACCGGGTGCAACGAGGTGTTCACCACCTGCGACGGTTCCAGCCCCGAGAAGAGCCGTCATTTCTTCCCCTGAAATTTCTTCTTCCGCCGAAAGAAGCACGGCGCGCTGGATGATATTATCGAGTTCCCGAATATTTCCCGGCCAGTGGTAGTTCATGAGCACGGAAAGCGCTCCGGGAGAGAGGCTTTTCCTGACCAGACCCAGCTCGTCCCGGCACCGCTGGAGCGAATGCTCCGCCAGGATCGGAATGTCCTCCCTTCGTTCGCGCAGCGGCGGGATATGGACGGGCACCACATTCAACCGGTAGTAGAGGTCCTCGCGAAACGTGCCGTCTTTCACCGCCGCGGCAAGGTCGCGGTTCGTGGCCGCGATCAGCCGGATGTCAACGTGCACACTCTTCACTCCCCCCACTCGCTCGAAGGTGCGTTCCTGAAGCACACGCAGGATCTTGGTCTGCATTGCCAGAGGCATGTCGCCGATCTCATCAAGAAAGACCGTGCCGCCGCCGGCGGACTCGAACCGTCCCATCCGCTGCTGGTGCGCGCCCGTGAAAGCGCCCTTTTCGTGCCCGAACAACTCGGCCTCGAGCAGTGCTTCGGGGATGGCCGCGCAATTGACCGCAACTAAAGGGCCCCCCTTTCGTTTGCTCTGGTAATGGATCACTTTTGCGGCAAGCTCCTTGCCCGTGCCGCTCTCTCCGGTGATGAGCACCGTGCTTTCGCTCTGAGAAAGCTTGAGCATGAGCTCTCGCAGGCGCTGGACGGCGTGACCCCGGCCCAGGACGGCCTCCGCTGCATAGGCGTCTTCGGCCTTCTCCTGTATCCGTCTGACCGTCCTCGCGAGCCGTACGCGCTCGGCAGCCCGGCCTACGACCACGCGCACTTCGTGGATGTCCACGGGCTTGCTGAAATAGTCATAGGCCCCTTCTCGCATGGCCTCGTAGGCGGTCTCGC
>MHDZ01000102.1:53570-71770 GCA_001805055.1 Nitrospirae bacterium GWC2_57_13 | reverse complement strand
GGATCTTCCTTAGCGCCTCCATGCCGCCCATGCGCGGCATCTTGAGGTCCAGGACCACGATGTCCGGCAGGTCCTCCTGTATCCGCTCCAACGCCTGCAGCCCGTCACCGGCCTCATTGCAGGCATACCCTTCCTTCGTAAGCGCCTCTGACAGAAAGAAACGCATATTCGGCTCATCATCAACGATCAGGACTTTTGTTATTTTCATGGTTTCAGCTTCTCAAGTCCGATGTCAAAAGGCTGCGATCATGATGCCCTTCCCTCGGCCCTCGTCTCTAGTCCTTTAACCCCTTGCCGGCAGCAGCACCTGGATCACCGTCTCTTCATCGGAGCTCTCCACTGTTATGGAGCCACCGTGAGCTGCGATGATCTGGTGGGCTATGGAAAGGCCGAGGCCCGATCCCTTCTCCTTGGTGGTAAAAAAGGGCTCGAACATGCGCTCCTTCACCTCTTGCGTGATCGTCGTCCCCGTGTTCCCGATTTCCACCCTGACCATGCCGCCCGCAGTCTGGTACGAAGTGCTGTGCCGCACCCTGCCGTTGTCCGGCACAGCTTCAAAGGCATTCAGAAAAATGTTCAGGAACGCCTGCTGAAGCCTCGCTCGCTCCCCCAGGATGACGGAGACAGTGCCCGCCTCGTCGAAGAGCTGCAGCTGCCTGTCACCCAGGCCGTGCGAGGCAAGGTCCCGAGCCTGGATCAGCAACGCGTTGATATCGCAGGGAACACGCTCCGTCGCGCCATGAACCAGTCCGAGCAGGTCCTCAACAACCTTGTTCAGACGGTCTGTTTCCCCTTCAATGATGCCGGCGTATTTTTTTCGCTGGTCCGAATCAGGAGAGCCCTCCTGGATGAGTTGCGCCATGCCCTTGATGGCGCCGAGAGGGTTCCGGATCTCATGGGCCACGCCTGCGGCAAGCCGCCCGAGGCCCGCCATCCGCAGCTTCTGCTGCAGGTCCTGGTGCATCTCCCTGATGCTCGTGAGGTCCATGAAGTTGACCACGAGACCGGCTGTCAGTCCATCCACGCCCTTCAACACCGACGTGGTGAGGCCGGCGACAATATGCTTTCTGCCCGGGGAGCTGATCCGGACCTCATGGGAAGAATAAGCCCTGCCGTGGCGAAGCCCATCAAAGACGACCCGCTCCATGTCCGGACTTTGCACGATCCTGCGGCAGACATCGGGGAGCTGCCTGCCGAGAAGGTCCGAAGACTGCCTTGCAAAGAGCCGCTCCGCCGTCGGATTGACCGCCGTAACCCGGCCGTCCCGGTCAAAGGCAATGACGCCCCCTGACATGGCTTCGAGAATGGCGATGTGGCGGCCGAGAGAGCTCATCATGATGCTGATGTCCTTGCCGAGAATGCCCAGTTCGTCCGTGAATTCCTTCTCCGCATTCCCCTTGCCTCCGATCAGCAATCGCGAATCCAGAGCAAACTTTTTGAGCGGAGAAAGAATGGAGTAGGCAAGGGCCAATCCCGCTGTTGCCGCTGCAGCCACTGAGACCCAGAGCATTGTCCGGAGCAGTCCCTCAGTATTCTGAAGGGCCCTGGAGAATGCCGTAGTGTCGGACGCCCCGACATCAACCATGCCCTGAACCTGGATCAGCGCCACGTACAGGGGGCCGAAGGCAAAGAGGACAAGAAAGGCCGGGATCAAAATGGCGAGGCTGAGCTGGTATTTTTTGGAGGTCAGGAACTGGAAGAAACTTTTCAGGGTATCACGCATCAATGGAACCGCCGGTCAAAGTCCTGCAATTGCGTGCAGTGCGCAATTCCGCCGTTACTGGTTACTGCTTGAACAGGCTGATCATATTCCACATGGGCAGGAATATGCCGAGTGCCAAAAACAGGACCATGCCGCCGATAAAAAAAATAAGGATGGGCTCGATCATGGTCGAGAGGTTGCGCAGGGCGTATTCCACGTCCATATCGTAATAGTCCGAGACGCGGTTCATCATGTTGTCGATCTGGCCCGATTCCTCGCCTACGGCGAACATCTGGAGCACCAGGGGCGGAAAGAGGCCCGACGACTCCATGGGCCCCATAAGGCCCTTGCCGTCGCGAAGGTTGTCCCGCATCTCGTCGATGGTCCGGGAGATCACCACGTTGCCTACTGTCTCGGCCACGATCTCGAGGGTAAGCATCATGGACAAACCGCTCTTCTGCATGGCGCCGAAGATGCGTGCAAAGCGCGACAAGGCCACCTTCTGGAACAGCATCCCGAAGATGGGCAGACGGAGCTTCAGCCGGTCCCACTGCCACTGGCCTCCGGGCGTCCGCACATACCAGATCACAAAGCCGATCAGCACAATGATGGCCGGCAGGATAATGAACCAGTAGTTCTGCACCACGTAATTGATCCCGATCAGCACCCGCGTGGGCATCGGCAGCTCGGTCTTGAGCCTGCTGAAGATCACTACGAACTTGGGAATAACAAAGCTCACGAGGAACGCAAAAGCCAGGCAAATGGCCACCACGACGATGATGGGATAGCGGACCGCGGCCTTCACCCGGGCGCGGGTCTCGGCGTCGTGCTCCGCGATAAGGGCCAGCCGCTCAAGCACATCGTCCAGGATGCCCGCTGTTTCGCCGGCGCGGATCATGCTTATGTACATTTTGCTGAAAACGCGGGGGTGGCGGGAGAGCGCCTCGGAAAAGGACTTGCCTGCTTCCACATCGCGCCGCACATCGCCCACGACCTTCTTGAGCAGGGGATTCTCGGACTGCCGTTCGATCGTGGACAGGCTCTGGAGAAAGGAAATGCCGGCGCTCACGAGCGTCGAGAGCTGCCGGCTGAAGATGATCAGGTCCTGGGACGAAACGCGCCTCAGCGCGCCGAACACATCGGCCTGGGCCAGCCCCGGTGCCGCCTGCTCCGTGATCTGCACGGGGAGATAGCCTGCCGCTGCCAGCTGGTCCGCGACGATGTCGGCTTTGCCGGCTTCCATGGTCCCCGTGTGCAGCGCGCCGTCCTTGTTGCGGGCCTTGTATTGATACAGCGGCATGTGCCTCCCTTGCCCTGCGAATCATGATACCATTGCCCGGCGGCGCCAGCTGAACACCGGTCGAATATGAAGGTATCATAAAATCAAGGCATCCGCAAGGACAGGGGCTAAAATTGTATTGACAAACCGGTTTTTGTGCGGTATAGTTTCGGCCAAGAAATCAAGACGCCCTGACCAAAACACACTCCAGCGTACTTTCAACTCCAGCGAGAACTTTCAGGATAGATTACAGATACATTCCATTAAACACACGCGGAAAGGCTCACCCTTCCCGAAAATATCGCGCATTGACAGGACCGCAGGTAAACGCTCATTCACGCTGAATATCCGATGAATTCCCACACCTATTTACTATTTCAAGAGATACATACTCTGCATCTCATCCCACCTCTTCGTCAGCCGGCCTCATCCCGCCGTTGCGGGACCGCAGGCCAAGGAGTAATGTCATGAACCTCGTAGAACTCAAAGGAAAGAACATCGCCGAGCTTGCCGAAATGGCGAACGAACTGAAGGTCGAAGGCGCCAGCGGCATGCGCAAGCAGGACCTTATCTTCGCCATCCTGAACGCCCAGACCGAGAAGAACGGCATGATCTTCGGGGAAGGCGTGCTCGAGATCCTGCCCGACGGCTTCGGTTTCCTCCGGGCGCCCGATTACAACTATCTGCCCGGCCCCGACGACATCTACGTTTCGCCCTCCCAGATCCGGAGGTTCAACATCCGGACAGGCGACACGGTCTCCGGCCAGATCAGGCCCCCGAAGGAGGGCGAACGGTACTTCGCCCTGCTCAAGGTGGACAACATCAATTATGAGGACCCCGAGATATCGCGGACCAAGATCCTCTTCGACAACCTCACCCCCTACTATCCCGAACAGAAGCTCAGGCTCGAATCGAGCCCCACGGAATACACAACCCGCGCCATAGATCTCGTCACGCCCATCGGCAAGGGTCAGCGCGGCATGATCGTGGCGCCGCCGCGCACCGGCAAGACCATGCTGCTCCAGTCCATCGCCAAGGCGGTCCTGAAGAACCATCCCGAGGTCATGCTGATCGTGCTGCTCATCGACGAGCGGCCCGAAGAAGTGACGGACTGGCAGCGCCAGGTAAAGGCCGAGATCATCAGCTCCACCTTCGATGAGCCGCCGCAGCGCCACGTGCAGGTCGCCGACATGGTGAGCGAACGCGCCAAGCGTCTGGTGGAGCATAAGAAGGACGTGGTGATCCTGCTCGACAGCATCACGCGCCTGGCCCGGGCCCACAACGCCATCATCCCGGCGAGCGGCAAGGTCCTCTCCGGCGGTCTGGATGCCAATGCCCTGCAGCGGCCCAAGCGGTTCTTCGGCGCTGCGCGCAGCATCGAGACAGGCGGCAGCCTGACGATCCTCGCCACGGCCCTCGTTGACACGGGCAGCCGCATGGACGACGTGATCTTCGAGGAGTTCAAGGGAACGGGCAACATGGAACTCCACCTCGACCGGAAGCTCGTGGACAAGCGGGTCTTCCCGGCCATCGATATCAATGCCTCGGGCACGCGCAAGGAAGAGCTGCTCGTGGACAAGGACGACCTCAATCGCATGTGGATCCTGCGCAAGGTCCTGAACCCCCTCTCCACGGTGGAAAGCATGGAGTTCCTGCTCGAAAAGCTGAAGCAGAACAAGACGAACCGAGATTTCCTGGATTCCATGAACAAATAAGCGGAAAAAACGGGGGCCTCGGCCTGCAGCTGCGTCCGGAAGACCGGCCCGGCAGGGCTCCTGAGGGGCTTCCCACGGTACCCCCCGGGCGCCTTTGAACCATGCGGGACATTTTTTTCTCTTGTAATTTTACGGTGTTTGGTATAGTATTTCTGCTCTATTACCGTAAGGCGGGGTGCCGGAAGTAAATCCCCCGGCTCCGGCAAATCCCCGGACAGCCCGCGCCGCGAACCATGAACATTGTTAGGGAGGCATTATGAAAGAAGGAATTCATCCTGACTACAAGACCGTGACGGTCAGTTGCGCCTGCGGTGAGTCATTCGTGACCAGGTCCACCAAGGATACGCTCAAGCTCGACATCTGCTCCGTCTGCCACCCCTTCTATACCGGCAAGCAGAAGCTCATCGATACCGAAGGCCGCGTCGACAAGTTCCGGAAAAAATACAAGAAGGCGTAGACCCTCGCCGGCAGTGGGGTTGCTCTCTCGTGCCAGACAGGCTGAACATAGGCGGCCAGGCCGTGCTCGAGGGCGTCATGATGCGCTCTCCTCACGCCTTCATCGTGGCGGTCCGGAAGGGCGGACGACCGGAGGCTGATATTGCCCTGCTGCGGGAGGATATCACGCCCGTCGGCGAGCGATACCCTCTCCTGAAGAAGCCTTTCATCAGGGGCACGGCAGCGCTCTTCGAAGCCCTCTGGCTCGGCGTCAAGGCCCTCAACTTTTCGGCCAATCATGCCGTCGAGAACGAGGACGGCACAACAGAAGAGCTCGGCACGCTCGCCATGGCAGGGACCGTGGCAATCGCTGTTCTCTTCTCCCTCGGGCTGTTCCTGGCGCTTCCTCTCCTGCTCACCAAGCTGCTCGGCATGAAGTTCGGCGCCGTGGAAGGCAGCAACCTCCTGTTCAACCTGACGGACGGCGCCTTCCGGGTCGCCCTGTTCCTCGGCTACGTGTCCGGCATATCGCTGATGAAGGATATCCGCCGGGTCTTCGAATATCACGGCGCCGAACACAAGGCCATCGCCGCCTACGAGGCGGGCGCGGAACTGACCGTAGAGAACGCCTGGAAGCATTCATGCATTCACGCCCGGTGCGGCACCAGTTTTCTCTTTGCCGTGATCGTGCTCTCCATCGTGATGTTTTCTCTCATTCCGGGGACCTGGCCGCTCTGGGCCAAAGCCGCAGCGCGGCTTGCGCTCCTGCCCGCTGTTGCGGGCCTGTCCTACGAGTTCATCCGCTTCACGGCGAAACACCGGGGGCGCCCCCTGGTGGAGTTTTTCATCCTGCCGGGGCTCTGGCTCCAGCGGCTCACTACGCGTGAGCCGTCGGACGACCAGATCGAGGTGGCCATCAAGGCCCTCTCCGAGGCCCTCGCAACGGAACCCCGCTGAAGCGGGGTTTTTTGTTTGCCGGAAATAAAACGCCGCACGCTACAAAGACAGGTCGACGCGAAGGTGATTCTCCAAAAAGTTCCCCTTCGTGACTTGGCGCCTTCCTCCGTCCCGCATCCAATTGTTATAGATACGGAGCGGGGGTGGCCGCTTGTGTGTAAACTATGTTAAGTAAATTAGAAGCTGTCTCGGAAAAATATGATGAGCTGACCAGGCTCCTGTCGGACCCTGCCGTCGCCGCCGACCACCAGCAGTACCACAAGTTCTCCAGGGAACGGTCGGACATCGAGGACGTCGTGACGCACTACCGCGCGTACCGCGACGTGCTGCGGCAGATCGCCGAGGCCGAGGAGATCATCAGGGACAAGCAGGCCGACCCTGAACTTCGCGAGATGGCCGATGCGGAGCTGAAGCAGCTCCAGCCGCAGAGCGGCCGGATGGAGCAGGACCTCCGGCTCATGCTCGTTCCAAAGGACCCCCGGGACGATAGGAACGTTTTCCTTGAGATCCGGGCCGGCGCCGGCGGTGACGAGGCAGGGCTTTTTGCCGCAGATCTGTTTCGCATGTATTCTCGCTATGCCGAGAAGCAGCGGTGGAAGCTCACCGTGCTCGACATGAGCACCTCGGGCGTCGGCGGCATCCGGGAGGTCATTGCCCAGATCACGGGCAAAGGCGTTTTCAGCAGGCTCAAATACGAAAGCGGCGTGCACCGCGTGCAGCGCGTGCCCACAACGGAAGCGAGCGGCAGGATCCACACCTCGACCATCACTGTGGCCGTCATGCCCGAAGCCGATGATGTGGACGTGCAGATCGAGGCCAAGGACCTGCGCATCGACACGTTCTGCTCCTCCGGCGCCGGCGGTCAGAGCGTGAATACGACCTACTCGGCAGTCCGCATCACGTACCTGCCGACGAATGAGGTGGTGTCCTGCCAGGACGAACGCTCCCAGACCAAAAACCGCGAGAAGGCCATGAAGGTCCTTCGCTCGCGCCTTCTCGAGAAGGAACGGGCAAAACATGATGCCGAGATCGCCCAGGAGCGGAAATCACAGGTGGGAACAGGCGAACGGAGCGAGAAGATCAGGACCTACAATTTTCCCCAGAGCAGAGTGACTGACCACCGCATCGGGCTCTCGTTGTACCGGCTCGACAGCGTGCTCGACGGGGACCTCGACGAGTTCATCAACGGCCTGGCTGCGGCGGACAATGCTGAGAGGCTGAAAAACCTTTGAGAAAGTAAGAGGTCAGGAAGGGAAGAGGGCAAGAAATATGGATGCGGTGAAGGCATTTCTCTTACCTTCTTACATTCCCTCCCTCCTACCTTCGTGTTCCAAAACGTGACCCTCGCCCAGGCCATACAAGAGGCTGAAAAACTGCTCCGAAACCACGGTGTGCCGGAGCCGAGGCTCGATGCCGAGCTTCTCCTGCGCCATGTGCTGGGACGGGACCGCGCCTGGCTGCTGGCTCGCCTGCGGGAGAGCCTCGATGAGGCTGTGAAAGAACGATTTGATAGTGTCCTGGAACGGCGAGCGGCACGGGAGCCGATCCAGTATATCACTGGCTCGCAGGAATTCTGGGGCCTCGACTTCGCGGTCACGCGCGATACGCTGGTCCCGAGGCCGGAAACGGAGCTGATCGTTGAAACCGTTCTCAGGGACCTGGGCAGCAGCGGGAAATCAGGCAGGCAGCAGACCATCATCGATCTTTGCTCGGGCTCGGGCTGCATTGCCGTGAGCCTGGCCCATGAGCTGCCTGCAGCCCGCTTCTTTGCCACTGATGCATCTGAAGCGGCGATCGGGATGGCACGGGAGAATGCCCGGCGCCACGACGTGGCCGGCCGCATCCGGTTCCTGACCGGCGACCTCTTCGGACCGCTGCAGGAACTGGACCTCGCCGGACGGGTGGATGTGATCGCATCGAACCCGCCCTACATCGCCGCTGCGGATCGGGATGCTCTCCAGCCTGAGGTCAGGGATTTCGAGCCAGCCATGGCGCTCTTCGCGGGCCCTGAGGGGACCGAGTTACACCGCCGCATCATCGAAGGAGCGCCGGAATTTCTCGCGCCCGATGGATCGCTCATCATGGAGATGGGCATCGGCCAGGCAGAAGCGCTGAGTGAGATGGTTCGACAGAGCGGTGCGTTCGGGCCTCCGGAGATAGTAAAAGACCTGGCCGGCATCGACCGGTTGATCGTGGCAAAAATAAAATGAGGCGTGACAACGTATACTTCGCATCATTTTGAGTTTTGGGTCATTTTTTTAAACGACGTCAAATTTGAACCACCCCTCACCTTAATCCTCTCCCCTGATGGGAGAGGAAATAAACAAACTCCCTCGCCCCTCCGGGGAGAGGCTGGGGTGAGGGGCTTATGGCATGTCCCGAAAACCTGAAACAGTGACTCGTTACATTTTATAAACATGTTATTCCGTATTCATTGGTGGTTCCCTATCTTATGAAAAAAATTGTCATTAACGGCGGAAAAAAACTCAAGGGCGAAGTGACGATCAGCGGCGCCAAGAACGCCGCCCTGCCGATCATAGCCGCGGGCCTCCTGTGCGAGGGTAAGCACCGGATCACCAACGTCCCGTCGCTGGTGGACGTGAAGACGCTCGGCAGGATCCTCGTGAACATGGGTGTTTCCTTCGAGGCGACGGACCACGAGGTCGTGATCGATGCTTCCGCCCTGTCGAACCCCGAGGCGCCTTATGACCTCGTCAGGACCATGCGGGCGTCGGTGCTTGTGCTCGGCCCCCTTGTTGCCCGGTTCGGGAAAGCCCGCGTCTCGCTTCCCGGCGGCTGCGCCATCGGGGCGAGGCCTATCAACCTGCATATCGCGGGGCTCCAGAAGCTCGGCGCGTCCGTCGAGATAGAGCACGGCTATGTCATCGCCAAAGCGAAGCGGCTCCGGGGCGCTTCCATCACCTTCGATACGGTGACCGTGACCGGCACGGAGAACCTGATGATGGCGGCCGCTCTGGCCGAGGGCGAGACGGTCCTCGAGAACGCAGCGCGCGAGCCCGAGGTCGTGGACCTGGCAAAGGCCCTGGTCCAGATGGGCGCAAAGATCGAGGGTGCAGGCACGGACATCATCCGCATCCAGGGAGTGGAGCGTCTCAAGCCCATGAACTATCGCGTGATGCCTGACCGCATTGAAGCAGGCACCTTTGTGATCGCTTCAGCCATCACCAGAGGATCGGTGGTCGTCAAAAACGCCGAACCGAAGCACCTTGATGCCCTTCTGGCCAAGGTCCGCGAGTCAGGGGCCGAGGTCGTGACCTCGGAGACGACGATCGAAGTGAAAGGCAATAAAACTATCAGTCCGGTGAACATCACGACCATGCCCTATCCGGGATTTCCCACGGACATGCAGGCCCAGATCATGAGCCTTATGACCATTGCCGGCGGCACGAGCGTGATCAACGAGACGATCTTCGAGAACCGGTTCACCCATGTGGCGGAACTGCGGCGCATGGGAGCCGATATCCAGCACGACGGCCGGACCGCGGTCGTGAAAGGCGTCTCCAAGCTCTCGGGTGCGCCGGTCATGGCCACGGACCTGCGGGCGAGCGCGTCGCTCATCCTTGCCGGCCTTGCAGCCGAGGGAGAGACCACGATCTCGCGCATCTACCATCTCGACCGGGGTTATGAGAACATCGAGGCGAAACTGTCGGCCCTGGGAGCGGATATTAGGAGAGTATAGAAAATAGTACCGTCAATCGGTCACGAGGCCCGTTTCAGGCTTCGGTGACGGCAACGTAGCATACGAACAACGTAACCGAGCAACGATACGGGCATCGTAGCCGTAACCTCTGAACGAGGATTTATGAAGATCATCGATTCGAAACAGAAGGACGCTCTCGCCGAGCTGAAGCGCATTATCGACCGGGGCGAGTCTGCCACCGAGGAGGTGGCCGCCACGGTGCGCGAAGTGGTCGAGCGGGTGCGGCGCGAAGGCGACCCGGCGGTCCTTGAGTACACGGCCAAATTCGACCGCGTCCAGCTCACGCTGAAGGACATGAAGGTCTCGCCCGACGAGATCAAGCTGGCCTACGACGAAGTTGAGCCGAAGAAGGTGGACGCGCTCCGCCTGGCGGCAAAGAACATCCGCGCCTTTCATGAAAAGCAGAAGATCACTTCCTGGGTGAACCAGGAGGCCGATGGCGTCATCCTGGGCCAGCTTGCCCGGCCGCTCCGGAGCGCAGGCGTCTACGTACCCGGAGGGAAGGCCTGCTACCCCTCGACGGTTCTGATGAACGTCATGCCCGCCAAGATCGCCGGCGTGGAGCAGCTCGTGATGTGCTCGCCCGTTCCGGGCGGGAACATGAACCCCTACATTCTCGTGGCCGCAGACATCGCCGGCGTGGACGAGATCTACAAGATCGGCGGCGCCCAGGCCATCGCAGCCATGGCCTACGGCACGGCGACGATCCCGAAGGTGGACAAGATCGTGGGGCCGGGGAACATCTACGTTGCCACTGCCAAGCGGTATGTCTTCGGCCAGGTGGACATCGATATGATCGCCGGGCCGAGCGAGATCCTCGTGATCGCCGACGACAGCGCTGATCCGGCCTTCGTGGCCTCGGACCTTCTGTCACAGGCGGAGCATGACGAACTGGCATCATCCATCCTGGTCACGCCTTCAAGGGAGATCGCTGAAAAGGTCAATGCGGAAGTGGACCGGCAGCTGGCGAAGCTCGTGCGCAGGGATATTGCCCGCAAGGCCATTGACCGCTTCGGCATCATCGTACTGACTGGAACGCTGGAGGAAGCCGCCGAGATCTCGAACGCCATCGCTCCCGAGCACCTCGAACTTGCCGTGGAGAAACCCTTCGAGCTCCTGGCCCGCATCAAGAATGCCGGAGCTATCTTCCTGGGGCACTACACGCCGGAGTCTGTGGGAGATTACATAGCCGGCCCGAATCATGTGCTGCCCACAGGCGGCACAGCCCGGTTCTCGTCCCCCCTCTCGACAGAGGACTTCATGAAGAAATCGAGCCTGATCTTTTACACCAAAGAGGGCCTGGACAAGGTAGCTGACGCGGTGATGCAGATCGCCGACGTGGAAGGCCTGGAAGCGCACGGGAACACAATCAGGGTGAGAATGGCGAAGAGGTAGCCTGTTATTGAATATTGGAAATTGCAAATGTAAAATTTCAAATTTTCAATCTTCAATTTACAATTACTCGCGATATGTTATGTAATGTAACGACTGGGGAGAACATATGACCGCAAAAGCGAAAGAATCAAAAACGAAGGCGGCTTCCACTGCGAGTCAAAAGCTTCGCCTCGGCCTGCCCAAGGGCAGCCTGCAGGAAGCCACGTTCAAGCTCTTTGCCAAGGCAGGTTACCGCATCCAGGTGGGTTCGCGGAGCTATTACCCGACCATCGATGATCCCGACATTGAATGCATCCTTGTCCGGGCCCAGGAGATGGCGCGGTATGTTGACGACGGCATCTTCGACGTGGGACTCACGGGCAAGGACTGGATCCTGGAGCAGGATGCAGACGTTGTCGAGGTGGCGGAATTACGGTACGCCAAGGGCGGGCTCACGCCGGTGCGCTGGGTCGTGGCCGTTCCCGAGGACTCGCCCATCAAATCCGTGAAGGACCTGAACGGCAAGCGGATCGCCACGGAGCTCGTGGGCTACACCACCAAGTACCTTAAATCCAAGGGTGTGAAGGCCGACGTTGAATTCTCCTGGGGTGCCACGGAAGTGAAGCCTCCGCAGCTTGCCGACGCCATCGTGGAGCTTACCGAGACAGGCAGCTCCCTCCGGGCCAACAAGCTCAGGATCGTGGAGGTCATGCTCGAATCCACCACGCGCATCATCGCGAACAAGAAGGCATGGAAGGACCCCTGGAAGAAAAAGAAGATCGACAACATGACCATGCTGCTCCAGGGCGCACTGGCCGCCGAGGAGAAGGTGGGGCTCAAGATGAACGTGCAGAAGGCGAGCCTGAAGGAGGTCTGCGGCCTCCTGCCCTCCATGCATGCCCCGACGATATCGCACCTGGCAGACCCTGACTGGGTGAGCCTCGAGGTGATCCTGGACGAAAAAGAGGCACGGGGCCTGATCCCGCGGCTCAAGCGCAGGGGAGCGACGGGCATCGTCGAGTATCCTCTGAACAAAGTGATCCCCTGAGAACAACAAAGGCGGCCCAAAAGGCCGCCTTTTCTTTTTGCCGACTTCATCAGGGAATGGTCTCAAAATGCTTGCAGTGCCTGGGACGATACTGGGAGAAGTCTTTTTTGTCCAGGGTAAAGACGGTTCTGATCTTGAGGTCTTCAGCGAGGACCACCAGCGAGGCATCGGCAAAGTCCATGGGAAGGTCAGAGTATTTCGCCATCAAATCCCGCATGCGGGGATGCAGCTCTTCGGGAATATCAGCGACTCGAACTCCGCCGGACTGAATGAAATCCCAGAGCTCACGCTGCCCCACGTCCCAGCCTTTGAGAAAATAAAATGCCTCGGTCAGGGCCGGCCAGGTTGTCATAAGCGGAGAATGCACTTCTTCCAGTGCAGCCCTGCACACGCGATGAAGATGCTCTGATCGGTCAAAAAGCGCAACAAGCGGACCGGCGTCTATAATGACCATTTCTTCCGCTTCTCTTCCAGATGAGCCTTCAGTATGGCCTTGGCGTTTTTAATCCGGCTTCCGTGCCCGCTTCCTTCGCTCTTTTGAATGGACTGGTATATTTCCCATGGCGTTTTCTGCTTTTGCTCGACGATCCGGGCGCAGTACTGCCGAATGGATTCCCGCACCAGTTCGGACTTTGTAACGCCCGAATATTCAGCGGCTTTCCTCAGCAGTTCCTCGGTTTCCTTGTCCAAACGCGTACTTGACGGCACAGCAGCCCCCTTTCTGTACTACATTATGTACTACATTGCGCGCCCTGTCAATCCTTAAAATAATGGACGATAAATAATCAGGATATATTTGCAGATGAACACGTGAAGAAGCATAGAGCATAGTGCAAAGCGCAGAGCGGTGACAACCCTCTGCTCCATGCGCCATGCCCTCTGCGGGTCCACACTATATCCGTGCCCATCCGTGCCCATCCGTGTCAATCCGTGGCTAATAAGAAGATAGTCCTTCGTTTCTGTTTTTCTCCTTGAGCGGCCCTGCTCTTTCCTGTATAGTGTAACGCAAAATGAGCCCGAAATCGACCACAACAAAGAGCATTTCCCGCCTCGTCCAGCCCGCGGTCCGCAAGCTCACGGCCTACCACATCGTTGAGGAGCCTGTGCGTGTCAAGCTCGACGCCATGGAAAACCCCTTTCCGCTGCCCCCGGATGTGCGCCGGGATGTAGCCGAGGCCATCGAGAGGACGCTCATCAACCGCTATCCCGACCCGTCTGCAAAGGAGCTGAAAAAGGCTATTGCTGATTTCTGGGGCCTCGACGCAGAGCGGATGATCCTTGGCAACGGCTCTGACGAACTGATCCAGGCCGTGGTCCTGGCCTTTGGCGGGCCTGTGCTCATTCCCGTGCCGACCTTTGCCATGTACGAAATCACGTCCCGCGCCCTTTCCCAGGCCGTGGCAACGGTCCCGCTCAGGAAGGACTTTTCCCTCGACGCGGACCTTCTCATCAAAAAAGCGAAGCAGGTGAAGGCAAAGGTCATCTTCCTTGCCTGCCCCAACAACCCCACAGGCAACCGTTTTGCCGACGACGCGGTGCGGAAGGTCCTGGAAAGCGTAAATGCCGCCGTTGTGATCGACGAAGCCTATTTCGACTTTTCGGGAAAGAGCTTCCTGCCCTTTCTTGACCGCCACCCAAACATGATCGTGCTTCGCACGCTTTCCAAGATCGGCCTTGCGGGCCTGCGCGTCGGCATGCTTGCTGCGGCCCCAGAGGTAATCGAAGAACTGAATAAGATCCGGCTGCCCTATAACATCAACGTCCTCTCCCAGGCTGCGGGGATCGCCGTCCTGAAACATCGGGAAACGCTCAAGGCCCAGATTTCACTGTTGATTTCAGAGCGGGGAAGATTATATAATGCCCTGTCACGATTGCAGGGCATCACTCCCTTTCCCTCGGAGACGAACTTCATCCTCTTCCGGACAAACGGCAGCGCCACACGCATCTTCACGATGCTGAAGCAGCAGGGCATCCTGATCAAGAACCTGGACCGGCCCGGACCGCTCAGGAACTGCCTGCGCGTGACCGTGGGCGCGCCGGAAGAGAACAACGAATTCATAGGGCAGATGCAGGGCATTTTGGCCACGGATTCACACGGATGAACACGGATAGATCAATAGCCGAATTTGGCCGCAGATTTACCCCGTTAGAAATAAGAATCTTCTAACGGGGTAAACGCAGAATTACGCGGATAAGTCAAAGGCAGACGAACGTAAGACCCTGAGTTGGGAACGGCGAAGGACGCGAAGGTTTTAATCCATGAATACCGTTTTTCTTTGCGACCTTTGCGCCTTGGCGAGAAAACAGCCTTTTCAATGAAGGTTTTAGGATCGACTATCCTGTCTTTCTCTGCGAGCTCAGCGCCGTCTCCGTCTCCGTCCCGCATCCATACGATGTATGATACGGAGCGGGGTGCGAGAAATATTTTTTTGAGCTTTTCTTTGCGCGCTTGCTCCGTCCCGTATCAAATACTAATAGATGCAGAGCGGGGGCGCCTTTGCGAGAAAACTGCCTGACCTTTTAATCAGAATTTAACTCTTGAGCAACTAAGATTTGATCCGCCTTTATCAGACTTTATCCGCGTCCCATAAAAAAGGATCTCTCATGAAACGCACAGCGAAGATCGAACGACAGACTAAAGAAACGGACATCGCCGTCTCCATCAACCTGGACGGAACAGGCCAGTACTCGGTGCGCACCTCCGTCCCCTTCATGGACCACATGCTGTCCCATGTCGCGCGCCACGGGTTCTTCGACCTCAGCGTCAAGGCCAAGGGAGACACGGACATCGACTTTCACCACACCGTGGAAGACCTGGGCATCGTCTTCGGCCAGGCCCTGCGCAAGGCCCTGGGAAGCAGCGCAGGCATCAAACGCTACGGTGAGGCCACGGTGCCCATGGACGAGACGCTTGCCCAGGTGTCCCTTGACCTGTCGGGCCGTCCTTATCTGGTGTACCAGGTGGAACTGCCGAAAAAGTACCGGCTGAAGGAATTCGACCCCGGGCTGGTGGAGGACTTTTTCCGGTCCGTGGTGAACCATGCAGGCATGAACCTGCATATCCGCATCCTCTATGGCCGCGACGTGCATCACATGCTCGAGGCCATCTTCAAGGCCTTCGGCCGCGCCCTGGACCAGGCAACAGCAGTGGACAGCCGCGTCAAGGGCGTGCTCTCGACCAAGGGAAAAATATAACGACATTCTCTGAATGTCGAATTGAAAATTGGAAGTTGAAGATTGAAAATTTTAAATTTCCGACCTGCAATTTCCAGTGCATTAAGGTTCATATGATCGCCATTATCGATTACGGCATGGGCAACCTCCGGAGCGTGCAGAAGGGCTTCGAACGCATGGGCCACGACGCATTGGTCACCCGCGACCCGAAGGTCATAAGCAGCGCTTCGAAGGTGGTGCTCCCCGGCGTGGGCGCCTTTCCGGACTGCATGCGCAACCTGGAGGAGTACGGACTGATCGAAGCGGTGCGCAACAGCATCTCGTCGGGCAAACCCTTCCTCGGCATCTGCCTGGGCCTCCAGCTCCTCTTTACGGAGAGCGAGGAATTCGGCATCTCAAAGGGCCTGGACATCATCAAGGGAAAGGTTATCCGCTTTCAAGGCCCTGCATTCGGCGCGTTGAAGGTCCCGCACATGGGCTGGAACGATGTCTCGATCAAGCGGAGGCCTCCGGCGCTGGCCGACGTTCCCGAGGGAAGCCACTTCTACTTCGTGCATTCCTTCTATGTGGTGCCTGAGGACAAGGGAGTGATCGCCACGACCACGGACTACGGCGTGGAGTTCGTCTCGAGCATCTGGAAGGACAATATCTTCGCCGTCCAGTTCCACCCGGAAAAGAGCCAGGACCTGGGGCTGTCGATCCTGAAGCGTTTTGGCAACATGAAAACATGACAACGGAGTTGGACACGGATAAAATCTGTACATTCGGATTTTTTTAACTCTTGATCCGACTTTTCCGTGCAAATCCGTGTCCCCATGCTTTTGTTTTTAATCTGCGATGATCTGCGTCCCAAGATATTCTCTGTGGCCTCCATGGCTGAGCGATTTGAGGTTTTTATGTTGATCATTCCCGCGATAGATCTCAAAGAAGGCAAATGCGTCCGCCTGGAGCAGGGGCACATGGACAAGGCCACGACCTACTCCGACGACCCCGGCAGCATGGCGAAGCACTGGGAGGACCAGGGCGCGGAGCTGCTGCACGTCGTGGACCTGAACGGCGCGTTCGCCGGCACGCCCCGGAATCTTGATGCCATCAAAGCCATCCGGCAGGCCATCAGGATACCCATCGAAGTGGGCGGCGGCATCCGGGACCTCGACACAGTCCGGTCCTTGGTGAAGGTGGGCATCAACAGGATCATCCTGGGCACAGCGGCCATCGAGAACCCTGAATTCGTGAAGCAGGCCTGCAAGGAGTTCCCCGGAAAGATCATCGCGGGCATCGACGCAAAGGACGGCATGGTGGCTATCAAGGGCTGGGCTGAGGTCACGAAGGTAAAGGCAACGGACCTGGCAAAGCAGATGCAGGGATACGGCATCATCGCAGTCATCTACACGGACATCAAGCGCGACGGCATGCTCTCAGGCCCGAACATCGAGGCCACGAAGGCCCTTGCCGAATCCTTGACGATCCCCGTCATCGCCTCGGGCGGCGTCTCGCGCATGCAGGACATCATCGACCTCATGGCCATCAAGCACTGCGGCATCGAGGGCGTGATCACGGGCAAAGCCATCTACAGCGGGTCCCTGGACCTGAAGAAGGCCATTGCTTTCATCAATTCCGCGGGCATGTGCGCGTAGCGAGGCAACCCTTTGTTCTCGCAGAGACGCGGAGTGCGCAGAGGTTACTGCATAAGACCAAGACCTTGGAACCGCGAAACCGCCAAGGACGCGAAGGAAAAGCAAGGAACGGTCCTTTTGGACACGGATTGACACGGATACACACGGATGAACCTGAAGAGGCAATTGGTCGCTGAGTTAGATCAAAATCTTTAAGGTTTGGCTTTAACCAGAAGCCAGAGTATTATAAAGCCCTTCTCTGCGAACTCTGCGCCTCTGCGAGAGACCGATCTTGACCCTGTTCTTTACGTGAGAATACTATGCTGACCAAACGGATCATACCCTGCCTGGACGTGAAGGCAGGCAGAGTGGTAAAGGGCGTGAGCTTCGTGAACCTGATCGACGCGGGCGACCCCGTGGAGAACGCCAAGTTCTATGACGAGCAGGGCGCTGACGAGCTCACCTTCCTGGACATCACAGCCTCCCACGAGCAGCGAGGCATCATCCTCGACGTGGTGCGCAGGACCGCTGAGCAGGTCTTCATGCCCCTCACCGTGGGCGGCGGCATCAAGAACCTCGACGACATCCGGAGCCTGCTGCTTGCGGGTGCGGACAAGGTCTCGATCAATACGACAGCCGTGCACGACCCCGAGTTCATCAAGGCCGCATCCCGGCGTTTCGGCAGCCAGTGCATCGTCGTTGCCATCGATGCGAAGCGCGTGGTGGCTCACGACCCGGACTTCAAGCCCCCGCTCACCTGGGCCGACGCTCCGCAGTACCGGCATTTGTTCCTGGATGTAGGGGCAAGGCATGCCTTGCCCCTACGATGGGAGGTCTACACGCACGGCGGCCGCAAGCCCATGGGCATCGATGCTGTCAAGTGGGCAAAAATGATGGAAGAATACGGCGCAGGAGAGTTCATGCTCACGAGCATGAACCAGGACGGCCAGAAAACGGGATATGACCTTGAGCTGACGAGCGCAGTGGCCGAGGCAGTCACGGTCCCCGTAATCGCCTCAGGCGGCGTGGGGAACCTGGCGCACATCTACGACGGCTTCACCAAGGGCAAGGCGGACGCTGCCCTGGCAGCCTCGATCTTTCACTTCCGGGAGTACACCATCCGGCAGGCAAAGGAGTACCTGAAGGAGCGGGGAGTGGCGGTGAGGTTGTAGAGGCAGG
>MHDZ01000102.1:15647-53535 GCA_001805055.1 Nitrospirae bacterium GWC2_57_13 | reverse complement strand
GTTCAGGGTTCAGGGTTCAGGACAGAATAATGAAGGAAATGCGAAAGCCGGGGCAAGACACCCTGGCTTTTTTATTCGTCGCAGCTGTACCGCACGCGCTGATGCATAAGACGACACTAAAGGAGAAAAAGGACGCATGACACCCGCTGCCGATAAACCAACGACGATCACGACGAGAAAACGACGGCCCTGCCTCATCGCAGCGGTCGCTATTGTGCTGCTCTGTGGCGGGCTCCTTCTCCTCATTCTGAATCAGGCTGATTTCATTTTGCTGGCCCCTGCCCAGCCGCTTACGCCTTCCTCGATCCCGATCACCGGTGACGCGGTTTCCGAGCTTGAAGCATTCGACAACGCCATGACCGGCTACATGGGGGCCCGGGGCATCCGGGCCGGTGCGCTGGCCGTGTCAAGGAACGGCGTCCTGATGCTGCTTCGCGGCTACGGATGGCAGGACCCGGGGCTCACGACCCCGATCCGGCCGGACACGCTCTTCCGGCTCGCGAGCGTGGACAAGCCGATCACTGCCGCGGCGGTGAAGCGTCTCATCGACCAGGGCAGACTGCAGCCGGATACCCGCGTATTTCCGTTTCTCGGGATCACGCTGACTGGCCCCGCACCGGACGCCAGGTTGAACGAGATCACCATCAGGCAGCTCCTGGACCATCAGGCCGGATGGGACAACGCCCAGGCCGGGTTCGATCCTGTCTTCGCGGTCGTTGAGATCGCCCGCGATCTCAACATTCCTTCGCCGGCGGAAACAGCGGACATTGCCCGCTACATGGCATCCAAACCACTTCAGTACGCCCCCGGCAGCAAGACAGCCTATGCTAACTTCGGCTACGCGCTGCTGCGGCTCATCGTCGAGCAGGTGCGCGGGCAGTCTTTTGTGCAGTACCTGCAGCAGCAGATGGAACTGGACGTAGACCGAAGCCACGCCTTCGTCAAAGACCGGAATCCGCGAGAAGCATGGTATGCTGATCCGAAGTTGTGCTTCAGCGTCTATGCGCCTTCACAGCGCGTCCCCTGCGCGGACGGAGGCTTTGCCGTGGAGTCGAGGGCCATCGCCGCAAGCGCGGGAACGCTTGTCCGGTTCCTCGACCACTACTGGATCAGCGGAGACACGCGGCTGCCCGGGCAGAACGGCTATGTCTACTGGTTCTTCGGCTCCATGCCCGGGACCTTTACCTTCGTGTATCAAAGGCCCGACGGGGTGAACATCGCGGCGCTCTTCAACCAGCGCACTGATGCTTCGGGCCTTCCCTATGATGCGATCAAGGATGTCCTGGACGCGGCAGCGGACAGCATCGGTACCTGGCCAGAAGGCCCATAGTGGTCGCAGATGGCCGTCTGTTATCTAACCCAGGCATTTCTGGCGCACGGAACCCCGGAACGCGGAGCGGGCGAACAGGACGAAACCGAGAAGTAAGCAATGAAGCGTGAAGGAACGACCCTCTTCTCTTAGAGCCGGTCCTTTCTCGCGGATTCTTCGCGTGGAGCTAGTTCCTTTATCAAAAGATACTGCGCCTCATTGTGGTCCATGGCGGCAACCCTCTGTGCCTGTCTATACAGGCCCCGGGGCTGCTGAATGACCACGCGGAAGGAACCGTCCTCGTACGAGACGGGCATGAACTCTCCCGCCTCCTCTGCAATGATCCCGGCCTGCATGATCGCCCATTCACTTCCCTTTGAAAAGCCCATGCTCTGCCCGGTTGCAAAACCCGCAGCAAGACCTGCCGACAGCAGGAATACAGCAATCGCCGTATGTAGTATCACTCTTTTCATCGCCCCTCCCTCTGCCGTCCGCATGCGGATCGTCTCATCCTGCCCACCGCAGCGTACAGCAACCGTTGATAAACCCACATGTTCCCCATGCACTTTTTTGTGCAAAAGCCTTGCCTGTACGCTGAATCGAAATAAATGAGGAGGTTACGGTGCATTCACCGTACTGGAAGGCTGCTTACTGTTCATTTTAGGCCGGTAATTCTGAACCAGTGGGTCATAAACTGCAGGGGCAGGGTAAGCATGCCAGCAAAATATCTAGCCTGACGACCTCTGGAACGCAGTGTCCACGACGAGGACGAAGCAGAGGGGGGCATGAGGCGGGGAGGCAGGAAGTGCGCGTCTGGGGCGGGGATGAATAGTTCGCCTCCTCGGGATTGTTTTCGAAAAAAGTCCGGTGCTTACGAGAACCATGAGGGGGCCTGACAGGAGATGCTACGGAGACGGCCGGGAAAAAGAAAATAGTAGCCCGGAGCGGCAGATGAGAGCAGACTGTAGAGTAAAGCACTGGCGTAGTGGCTGCAGGTTGACGTTTGTGTTCACCGTTTCTCTCCGTTTCCTCTGAGAGTGTCACATTATCTCAACCATACCCTATCTCCAGCGCCTTCTCGTCAAACCGTACGTGAGGTTTTCCCTCATACGGCTTTCCTGCACTCTTCATATCAAGGGTTATGTGACCTAACGGCTTGGGGCCGCTTTCGGTTGGAAATATCGTATCTGGTAGTCATTGTACAAGCCCCACCGCTGATAGACATCCTCCCTACTCCACCGCTTCCAGCCGTAGCCATTTCGTTTCTGCCTTTTCATGACAAACTTGCGCACCTTCTTCTCCACGTCGTATTTTACCTTCTTGAAGGTGCCGTTGCTGTTGCCGATTCGGAAGTAATTCACCCAGCCCCGGACTACTGCGTTGACTGATTGTATTACCTCGTTCAGCGGCTTGCTCCAGTTTGCCTTAAGCACTGCCCTTATTTTCTCTCCGATTTCCTTGCGCTTCTTCTGCTTGGGTGTTTTGCTCACATAGCTCTGGCTGTTGCGGTTGGTGTTCAGCCGGAAGTCGAACCCGAGGAAGCCGAAACAGCCTTCTTCCTTGAGGTTCACGACCTTGGTTTTCTCCTGGTTCATCTGCACGTCCAGCTTGTCCAGCTCTTCTTTTAGCCGTTTCTGCACGGCGGCAAGGAGCCAGTCTTCGCCGGGGTGTCCATGCACGAGGATGACCATGTCGTCCGCGCTTCGGGTGAAGTCGATGTTGTCGTAGCCTTTGCGCCGGGTTGTTTCCCGTGCCCGCTCCATCATCTCATCCACGACGTTCAGGTAGAGGTTGGACAGCAGGGGCGATATGATCCCGCCCTGCGGTACGCCTTTGCTCCCGTTCGCTTTAAGGATGAGTTTGAGCAGATGCATGACGTCGTCGTCCTGCACCCGCTGAGCGACTTTTCCGAGCAGGATGTGGTGCCGTATGTTGTCGAAATATCCGCTCAGGTCTACGTCCACGACTCGCGTGAGGCCGCGCAGTATCGCACCGGTGACGCGATCTACCGCCTGATGGGCGCTCCGCTTGGGGCGGTACCCGTATGAGCAATCCTTGAAGTCCGCTTCGAATATCGGTTCGAGTATGAGTTTCAGCGCTCCTTGGACCACCCGGTCTTTGATCGTCGGTATGCCGAGCGTGCGGGTCTTTCCGTTCCCTTTGGGAATTTTTACCCGTCGATTGGGCATGGGCCGATATGTCCGGGTGTGAAGCTCCTGCCCTATCTTGTCCAAAAATTCTTTTCGTCCCTCTGCCTCGATGTCTTTAAAGCTCTTTCCATCGATGCCGGGCGCGCCGTCGTTGGCTTTTGCCAGTCGATAGGCTTCTCTTAGAACTTCCGGTTTGCAGATGTGGCAATAGAGCCCCCAGAACTTCCAGTGCTTTTCAGCCTTCGCCTTGATGTATATCTTTCGCCTCAGCTCCTGCAGATTGACGGAAGTGTTTGTCATGCTTCCCTGCCTCACGTTTTGTTGAAAGATACGAGTACAGCAGAGCCCCTTTGCTCCGAAGAGGTTATGTTGTCCTCTCCATCATCGCTACTACGGACTCGTCCGCCACCCTCTCGCCTGTCGGCCCACTTCGTCGTGTGACTTATAGGGCCTACCTTGCTCCTGCCGTTTCCGTCAGGGACGAGGAGGGCTTCCCCAGTTTACCGCACACCTGTCTTTCCGTGTCGCCGCTGATACCCCGCCACCGTCCTCTTACGATACGGCCAGGGTCAGTAAGAGAATGCTGCCTTCGCCTCTACTTGATAGGCTCGGCCGATGGAGCTTGTCTTTTACGAGGCTACGTCTACGTTCACTTTCGTTACGACCCGGAAACTTGCTCACCCCGCTATACAGGGCTTTGTCGATGGGCTTCAAAAGGCAACGTTTCCCTCACCTCCTGCCATCCAAGCTACATGGCTTTGGCTTTTTGCCATGGCGGGACTTGCACCCGCAAGTGTGTGCGACCCTTCGCTGGGCACGCCAAACAGTATAGACCTGACCCTGCCGCCCTTCGACCTGGCCCCGAGAAGTTCCGCTGAACCTGTCAATGTCGCCCGTTACCGTTTTGTCGTTTGACGACCTCTTCGAAGGCCTGCGCCATCACGCGGTAACCGGCGTTGGTCGGGTGCACCTCATTCCGCGGCGCTCCGTCGTGTTCGATCCCGAGCAGGCCGCCTTTGCCCCGGAACGCGCCATACACATCCGCTACCGGAACGTCAAAGGCCCGGGCCACGCGGGAAATGAGCCGGTTGAGGACCGGAATTATCACTCCTGTTTGCGGAATTTTGGGAATGCAGTAGAGGTTGTTCAGGTAGATATTAGCTTCAGGCAGGCCGGAGCGCAGGCGCTGCAGGATCTGCTCAAGATTCCCATGAAACGTATGGAGCACCTGGCGAAGCCCGACCCCGTCCAGGAGAGGCAGCAGGTCGTTCCCGCCCACGCTTAACGTGATCGTCGTCGGACGGAACTTATTGACGGCCAGGGGCACCTGGTGTTCCAGCACATCGAGGCTGCTGGCCCCGGGGACGCCGGCGTTGCAAAAGAGCATGCGTTCAACGGAATCGAACACGCCCAACTGATAGAGCAGATAGACATATCCCTGGGTGGCAGGCATTGCTCCGTAGCCGGCCGCCAGGCTGTCACCGAGGGCCATGTACCGCGTCGGCCGGTCGAAATTGCACGGTACTTCGGGCACGCACGTTTGTGTGCGCGCCGGCAAGGGAAACAGGGACAGAAGATAAGGCACAGACAAAAATCTCATAACCGTTCGTCACCCCCTGACCCGGAACAAGATCGATCCAGGATTTCCGACGAGGTGTCCGTGGTTTTCCTGCAGCAAGGAGCAACGGAGCCGACCCATCGTCCACCCCGTGCGTTTTATCTTCTGCAGGAAGAACAGGACTAAAGTGCTCTTTATATAATTATAGCGCCTCTTTCTCATTAGTCAACAAGAGGGGCTGCGGCAGGCGGACAGAGCGGCCTGTTTGGGGTGGAACTGGATACGGGCCGGAAGATTTCTGCGTATTTGGCCGGCAAGATGCGGATACACTACATCAGGATCGTGCGGATAGCGGGGAAGGATTACCTATCGGGTGAAACGTGAAGGGGCATGAACGCGGGAGAATGGAAATTTTCAGGCCTGACCAGCTATGGCCAACACGGTATCTTATGCTGTTCGATAAAGGCGATAAATGCATCGATTGATCGGCCGGAGTTCTGAAAGTACAACAATATAACCTGGCTCTATGAAGTTGAGTTTTTGAACAATTGCGGCAGAAGTCATGGCAGTCTCAGAAGTCTTTCACTTCGCCAGATTCGAACAATACGCACTTTGTTTTTATCGTGCCGATAAACGATACGAAAAGGCGGGTAAATGATCTCTCGCAGATGTTCGACAGAAAACTCAGGCACGACCCGGCCGCTCAGCGGATGCGCGCCCAGCCGCTCAACCTTGGCAATGATCTCAGCAGTAAGCCTTTTCCCCACATCAGGTACACCTTCACCCGTATAATAGGCCAGCAGGTCCTCAAGGTCCTTGATCGCTGACGCGGCAAACGTTATCCGAGCCTGTTCAGCCATGGGATCACTTCAGGCCAAGGCGTTTTTTCGCCTCGGAGAGCGAGATTTCGCGGCCTTCTTCCAGGTCCATCAGCCCCTTCACGACTCCCTGCATAAAGGCGCGTTCTTCGGTTTCTTCCTCATAATCCTTGAGTGATCGAACCACGGCAACCCCGCGGCCCCTGCTCGTGAGCAAAATAGGCCGGTGTGTCGCTTGTGCATGCGAAACTACCTTGCCGGGGTTCACCTTCAGGTCACTGAGCGGAACAATATCTTCGGAAAATTTTGTACCCATAGAAGACCTCCTTAATGGTACTCTTAACAGGTCTTATTATAGCACTTATCGGAAGCCCTGTCTATAGTGGCTTATTATGGGGAACCAATAGGGTCAGGAACCAATAGGGAACCAATAGGGTCAAGTCTTTCTTCTTGAATTAATCTCGGCATCGCATCGCTTTAGATAAAAATGCAACAAACAAGACTTGACCCTGAGGCTTCTGTCTTGAGCTTCGCGATGTCGTTCATAAGGCTGACGGCCTTGTCCTCATCGGTATCAGTCTGCTTTTGCATCTCCCCGTCCAGGGACTTATCGATCTGGGAGATCGCTTCGTCCGCTCCTAATAAGGCCGCGGCCGGCGAATTTCCAGTGCCGATGAAGCAAAGTAAAACAACGGTAATGAATGAAATTAAATACCAGTTCCTTATTGCCTTTACCCTGTTTGTCATGTGCATCATTCCTCCGTTTAACGCTGAGTATTAAGCAAGAATAAAACCTTTTTAAGAAACAACGTCACCAAGATACTGCCTTGCCTGTTATGCACCGAACCAACGTCTCCAAAGTTCTCCCAAGCTCAATCAACAAAAACAACGATCGAGCGTGCGGCCATGTCATGAATGGCCCGCCGCTTTTGACTGAAAGGCAGGGTAAAGAACGAGAGCATCCCGATCAATGCCTTTACGAGGATCCGGGTGTATGCCATGAGTAACGATATGCGTTCCAGGGAGGGATATCGCCTGACCCGCACTCTCATGATCTTCTGCCCAAGCGTGCAGAATCGGCTCGTGCACAGCGGTTCATATATGAAAAACAGGGACAGGATCAGACCTACGCGGACCTTGACCCCGGTCTCGCCGGCGTTCTCGAATAGATAGGAGATCAGCATAATTGCTGAAAGAACGAAAACAGCATCAATCGCGGTCGCGATATATCGACGGGTCAGGGTAGGATATTTCCCATCCTCGATTGAGACCTTCACCTCCCAATATTCCCCCGAGCCGGGCTGCTCGCCGGAGACAGCCGGCTGTTGGACGCGTTCCCGGTATTTGTCGAATATGATCCCGCAGAAGTTGCACTCGATGTCCGAGGACGTTTCCTTATGACATTTCGGGCATTGCATTATATTGTCCTTACTCCTGATTAAAGTATCTTCTCATTACGTCCCGGGCAGTGTTTTCATTGCTTGCTGCGACAAAAACGGGCATCTCTATGTAGGGGCCGAATAGATATAGAAGAGACCGGTGATAATATCCTCGTACAATACAGGGGACCTTTTCTTTTTCCAAAAGAGAGCGGAGTAAGCCGGCCTTCCAGGGTTCGTGGAATTCAGCAATGCGTACAAGGCTGTCTGATCGCCATCTGAAAAGCACTTCACCGGACAGATCGAGCGTTATGCAGACTGCTACAATCAACGAGATCCCGTTGACCGGGGTGAAATCCGTCTGCAACAGCCACCAGATAGCCTGAAGCGACAAGGGCACGAGGACCAGATACAGGCCACCGATAAAGGCCATGCTTTCCAGTCCCCGGTAGATATCCCTTTTTCCGCCGGTCTCGTCCGGGACCACAGAGGCATTTCTTTCCCTGAGATAGTCGATCATCTCGCGGGGATTGAAGAACAGCGCGGTAAAAACAACGTAAAGGATAATGATCAGGATGGCGCTCGCCGCTGTATAGACAACCGTGCCCTGATGGAGATTAGCGACGATCCAGGAAGACACCGGTCTGCTTACCTGATCGAAAGCTTCATTGACAGGGACGAAGAAGAAGGAAAGTGCAAGCAGCCCGTACGCCCACGGGACCGGCTGCGTTCCGGCAGTGGTCAGTTTAATAGGGAACGCGGCCTGCCTACCGTCGGCATATTGGATCGGGACCTGCCGAGCGCTTCTCTCCATATATACGATCAGAACGATGGCACCGGCAAGCGTCAGCATGGGCATGAGAAATTGAGGGGAGGATAGCGCTCCCTTGTAGAGGCGCAGGGCCTGTACGAAGTCGTGCGGAATCCCTCCCACGATACCGGACAGCAGTATCAAGCTTATGCCGTGCCCGCACCCCCGTATAGATATCTGACCGGCTATCCAAATGATAAAAAACATCGCAGCAACGAGCGTCAGGACGAGGAGTGATTTGAATGCCGTCCCATTGTCAACAAGTATGTGACCGTCGGCCATGTTGCCTAATTGCCAGACGAGAGCGCGGCCGTGGACGATCCCGATCACAACCGTCAGAAATATCGCGGCCCGTGTAAGGCGCGCCCTGCCCAATTCGCCGCCCCTTAAACGCCACTGTTTGAGCGGCTGTACAAACAACGCGGCGATCTCAACGATAACGCAGGCAGTGATATAGGGCATGAGACCTAAAGAGAATAGAGAAAAACGAACGCCTAGCTTCTCCGCTAATCCCCCCAACCCCATCATGGCATCATTATCTATACCAGGCAAAGGAAAATGGCGCACGATGCTCCAGATTCCCAGAAGAGCCAGCGTCCACAAGAGGCGCTTATAGAGATCGCGCATCCTGAATTCCTTCTTCTGCTTGACCGTCTTCCCGAGCGGATCATCGGCCACAAGCGCCGTGTTGCAATCAGAACACGTGACCGCGCCTGGGTTGTACTCGGCGGACTCGCCGAAGCGTTTTCTGAAAGGACACTCCGGATTTGGACAATAAGGCACGCGATATTCTCCAATTAGTCAGATTGAGTCTTCCCCAGTCGCAAGGATGTGAGGGAAAGCGACCTGGGCAAGACCAATTATCAAACAGCACAAACAGGCCTATAGATTTCCGTACTTATGAACAACCATCGCATCCTTCTTTATCCCAAAAGTCAATTTCTGACACAACGTCCCGTGGATGTCTCCCTACTGCCCCTTAAGTGAACCCGCAGCTTGATTTGCCAAACCGAATACGCGCTCATATTCCGCGCCGCGATTAGAAAGCTCATTCCTTAAAAGCGCATCACCTCCGCGAAATAATTTAATTGCTGCTTCTGTTTTTTCTCGAGCGATTACTGCATTTTGAATGAAAATCCTGATTTTAAGCCGTTCAACTTCTGTCGGCTCCTGTCCAGCATTTTGTATCTGCGAGGGCAAAAAATTCTTAGCGCCTTTTGAAAATTCAGCTAAATGATAGTATGCATCATAAATCTTCGCTAACATCTCCTTTTTCAATTCAGCAAGTCGGCCCAAGTATTTTTCGTAAACATCGAAAATCAGAGTTTGGCTAAATTGCACAGGCAAATCAATCAACCCGGGATGAAAGTTATTGTCCTTAGGCAAAACAGGATTTATTCTTTTATAGTTTTCGGACAATTCTTTAAATATAATTGCCTTCACATTGCTGATACTCTTCCTATCCGCACTTATCCTACTAACAATGCTCAAGAAGTATCCTAAACAAACGGAAATCAATATTTTCCCTACTTCCCAAACTTGATTGGCCTTATCAGGAGTTACTGCTTCACTCATACTTGCGCCTCCTTCGCGATCGATTGTCTACCCAACTCTTCTGCAATTCTGGCCTTGCTTTTACGGGCATGCATTGTTTGGCGAGGAAAGTGCCTTGAAAACCGCTCATACTGAGGACGTGCCCCCCACGAGAAGAGCATATTATAATACTAATGGAAAAACAAGAACTACGATGGGGGGAGTTCGATGGGGGCTCTTAGAGCCCGGCAAGCCACTTCACCGCGACCTGGGCGGAGAGCTGGTCGAACTTGATCCGGAACTTGATGAAGGGCCAAATTCCTCCTTCTGTCATTTCCCGCTGCCCCCGCCTGCAAAGCCCTACCACTGCTGCAGCATGATCCCTGCGCGGACCTGGGTGTAGCGCCGCGTGTATTCGAGCAGCGTCTCGCCGTAGCCGCTGAAATACTGCACATGGATACGCACCGGCCAGTTCTTGCCGCCGAACGACACGTCCACCTCGGTGGTCCAGCGGCTGCCCTCGGTCCCCTTCCGGACCAGGGCCGCGACCTGCAGCCCGCGCAGCAGGCCGGCGTAGCTGTCATAGATCATCTGCAGGTCCACGTGGCCGCGGTACTCGGCGATGTCCTTGTTGCCTCCGCTCACGCCGGTGAAATGCGTGATCCGCGGAACAATGCGCAGGGACCACTCTTTCGGCACATCATAGGTGTAGACCGGCTTGAGATACAGGCTGTTCAGGCTGCGGGAATCAGGCCCGCCCTTGCCGTTCGATTCGTGCTCGCCCCCCACGACGAATCCGAGCCGGGAACGGGGCCCATTCTTCTCCGGCCCTTCCTCGTTGAAATGGTAGAACAGGGTCGGCCGAAAGCTCATATCGCGGAAAGGTGACGACTCGTGGTTGATGTCCCAGATGGTCGTATGGAGATACCCGAGATAGGCATGGCTGAACAGGTTATACTTGAAGCTCAGCTGAAATTTCGCGTCCTTTACGCCATCGTATCCCAACAGGGCATAGATGGGTTCGTAGCGCATGAACTTCCTGTTCAGCGCCTCGAAGTCCGGCTCCGCATCAGCCGGACCGGCCCAGGCAGCTCCCACCGGCGCCCCAAGCACGGCAAGGACCACAAAAACAATCAAAGACCGGATACGCATCGTTCCCTCCTTGATGATGGCTGGCGTTCTGTGCACTGCAAGAGACTGAAAAAAGCTCACCCCGCGTGAGAACCACTATCTTCTCTCGATCAGTCAGTTGCAAATCAAAATCTTCTCAAACTGGGAAGAAACTTCTTTGCCGCTGATTTACGCAGATTGAGTTATGAAAAATCCTGATTTTTCAGATGGTATGGGAAATGAATTCCACGGAGAGAAGGATATTACAATCCGCATAGAAAATCAAGAAGTTCGATGGGGTAGTTTTGGGGCAGGGTATGGTCTTACTGAGGCTCACTTTCCCCATTGCTAAAAGGGATGCAAAATAAAAAAGCGGGATGCATTGGCATCCCGCCTTGTTTATTTCGCTCTATTGCCTGTCTCTTACTTCTTCGCCGCGATGCCCTTCTGGATCGCGTTCACGACGCCGTCGCTGCTGGCCTCTTTGATCGTGACCACCATGCCCTTCTTGTCGTAGTAACCGATGAGCGGCGCCGTCTTCTCATTGTACACGTCGAGCCGCCTGGTGATGGCTTCAATGGTCTCGTCGGCCCGCTGGATCGTGGGGCTGCCGCATTTCTTGCACTTGTCGCCGGGAGCGGGCGGATTGCTCTTGATGTTATAGATCTCCTGGCATGACGTATTGGAGCAGGTCCGCCGCGTGGTCAGCCGGTCGAGGATCACATCGCGCGGCACATCGATGTTCGCCACCAGGTCCAGCTTGATGTTCAGCTTCGTGAGCAGTTTGCCCAGTTCGTCCGCCTGGGGGATGGTGCGCGGGAAGCCGTCGAGCAGGAACCCCTTCTGACAGTCCTTCTCCTGGAGCCGCTGCTCCATGATGTCCATGATGAGCTTGTCGGGGACGAGGCCGCCGCTGTCCATGTAGCCCTTTGCTTCCTTGCCGAGGGGGGTGCCTGCCTGTACCGCGCCCCGCAGGATGTCGCCCGTTGAGATCTGGACCGATCCGTCCAGCTTGGTCAGCAGTTTGGCCACCGTGCCCTTGCCTGCGCCCGGCGCGCCGAGAAGAATGATACGCATTTTTGAACCCTCCTCATCGTGAATAATATGTGTTCAAGACGCGCATTATGGTATGAAATGACGGAAAAATCAAGAAGAAATTACTGAAGGGGCAATTGGACGCGGATTCACCCCGTTAGAAACAAGAATCTTCTAACGGGGTAAACACGGATCAGCGCGGATAAAACCAACACCCGGGAAGATGTAGAGTCTTTACTATCCGTGTTCAGCCGTGGCAAATATGCCGCCTTTCTGATCTCTGCGGAGGGTAAGGGACTGTCCCCTTAGGTTCCAGGGGGACTGCCCCTGTACTACTTTATCCCATAGCTCTTCAGCTTCTCCTGCAGGGTGGAACGGGAAATGCCGAGCGCCCGGGCCGTGGACGACCGGTTGCTGCCCTCGTCGCGGAAGACCTTGAGGATGTACTCCCGTTCGATCTCGCGCAGGGGTTTTTTGTCGAAGCAGACGCGGTCCGCCGATTCCATTGAACGCCCTGTCACGGTGAAGTCCCCGATGATCTCACGTGGCAGCAGGTCCAGGCCCATGACCGTGCTTTTTGTCAGGACCATGGCGCGCTCCACCACGTTCCGCAGCTCCCGCACATTGCCGGGCCAGGCGTAGGCCTGCAGGGCGCCACCGCATTCGGGCGCGAACCCGGTGACGTTCTTTTTGAGCGTGTTGTTGAAGTGCTGGATAAAATAGTCGGTCAGCACAGGGATGTCATCGCGCCGTTCGCGAAGCGGCGGGAGCACCAGGGGAAAAACCTTGAGTCGATAGTAGAGGTCTTCACGATAGCGGCCCTGTTCCACGGCCTTTTCCAGGTCCCGGTTCGTGGCTGCGATGATCCGCACGTTCACGTGGAGGTCCCGGGTCCCGCCGAGACGCTTGAAAGTGCGCGTCTCCAGGACGCGCAGCAGCTTTGCCTGCACGGCCATTGGCATCTCGCCGATCTCGTCCAGGAAGACCGTCCCCCCGTCGGCGACCTCCAGCAGCCCCCGCTTCTGCTCACGGGCGTCCGTGAAGGCGCCGCGCTCGTGGCCGAACATCTCGCTCTCGAGCAGCGTATCGGAAAGCACCGAGCAGTTGATGTCCATGAAGGGCCGGTCGCGCCGGGGGCCCCGGCGATGGATCTCCCGCGCAGCAAGCTCCTTGCCCGTGCCGCTCTCTCCCAGCAGCAGCACCGTGGTGTCGGCGTTCTCGGCCATGAGGTCGATCATGTGATGCAGCCTCTGGATCTCCATGGAAACGCCCACGATGGGGTGGTCCAGCATCCGGCGGTAGTAGAGGTTCTCTATCCGGAGCTTTCGCGTCTCGACGATCCGGTCCACGAGCGCGTCGAGCTCGGCAAGCTTGAAAGGCTTGATGAGATACTGCTCGGCGCCCAGCTTGATCGCTTCGACAGCGTCGGCGATCACGCCATAAGCGGTCATCATGACGATGGATGCCGGATTGTTCCGCGCTTTCAGGTTCCGCAGCGTCTCGATCCCGTCCTGGTCCGGCAGTTTCACATCGAGCAGGACGATGTCGGGCTCCGCCGCCGACGCGAGCAGGATTCCCTGAGCGGACGTTCCTGCTTCGTCAGCGTCCCATCCCCGCGACGAAAAATGCTGCACCAGCATCCGGCACATTCCAGCCTCATCGTCAATGATCAGAACTTTCGGCATTGCGCTCCTCAGGCCTTCTGAATTCCGGGACTACCGGCGCCCGGTGCGTCCGACGCGCCGCGGTACGGCAGCTTCACGGTCACCGTGGTCCCTTTCCCCTCGGTGCTCTCGAGAATGATCTCGCCGCCGTGGTCCTGCACGATCTTTCTGCAGATGGTCAGCCCCAGGCCCGTTCCCGCCTTTTTCGTTGTAAAAAAAAGATCGTAGACGCGATCAAAGATCTGCGCGGGGATGCCCTCCCCTTCATCGGCAAGGCTGAAAATGATATACCGGTCTTCCAGCAGCAGCGTCAGAGCGATCTCGCCCCCGCGCGGCATCGCGTCAACGGCATTCCGGAGCAGGTTCAGAAACACCTGCCGGATCTGGCCCGAATCCACATAGGTGATGATCTTCGGCACGAGCTGTTCATCCCGCACCACAATGCCCTTCTCCCGGATCTCCCGCCTGTGCACTTGAAAGACCTCCTCCAATAATCGCGAAAGGTCGCACCGCTCGGCCCGAAGCTTCATGGGACGGCCGTACACAAGCAGCTCATCGACCAGATGGTTCAGCCGCCGTGTCTCTGCAAGGAGCGCCTGGGCAAGCTCCCGATGGATGGGATTGATCAGCTCTCGCTCGAAGATCTGTGCCACGGAGCTGATCCCGAAGAGCGGATTTTTGATCTCATGGGCCACGCCGGCAACCACCCGCCCGACGGCCACAAATCGTTCCTTATCCTGCCCTTTCGACAGCAGCGCTTTGAGCACGGACAGATCCTGATACTGGACGATCACACCGTTGCGCATGCCGTCGGGGTCCACATAGGGGGCGGAAAGGTACCCGATCGGGCATACCATTCCTTCGGGCATCAACAGCTCCAGCTCGCGGCAGGCTGCCGCGTCAGGATCCATGAAGACCTGCGTTCCCGGTACGACGTCTTGCAGCATCCGGCCAATGAGCGTATCTGAATGTCGGCGCAGGATTCGCGCGCCCAGAGGATTGATCAACAGAACCCTGCCGTCACGATCAAGCAGCATGACGCCGCAGGGCATCTGCGACAGGATCGCCTGCAAGAACTGAGGACTCCGGGAGCTCGCGGCCCCCTCATTCCCGGCATCGTCCTTCGCAACGGATGCCGCGACAAGGCCTGTTGTTTTTTTTCGAAGTCTCATGAGGGCCATTATGAACTGGTGGAGCGGGGTTGCCATGCCGGAGAACGACGGATCAGCCGAAGATCTCATTACGGCTATACGGCTGACGACGCCTGATGATCGTACTTTATCAGAATCACTGAAAAATCTCAATCTCGCGCGAAACAAAAAAGGCCCCTTTCCCAGGGAGGGGGAAAGGGGCTTTGGCAGGGAGGATGGTACTAGATGTCGTAATACAGGAAGAACTCGTAAGGATGGGGCCGCAAACGGAGCGCGTCCACTTCCTTGGTCCGCTTGTAGTGGATCCACATCTCGATTGCGTCCTTGGTGAACACGTCGCCTTTCAGCAGAAAGTCATGGTCAGCCTCAAGATTGTCCAGGGCTTCTTCCAGCGAGCCCGGCATGGACGGCACTCCCGCCAGTTCCTCGGGCGCCATATCATAGATGTCCTTGTCGAGGGGCTGGCCCGGATCGATTTTGTTCTCGATGCCGTCGAGGCCGGCCATAAGCATTGCTGAGAAGGCCAGGTAGGGGTTGCACGACGGGTCAGGGAACCGCACCTCCACGCGTTTCGCCTTGGGGCTGGCGCTGTACATGGGGATACGGATCGAGGCTGAGCGGTTCCGGCTGGAGTAGGCAAGGTTCACCGGCGCCTCAAAGCCCGGCGTCAGCCGCTTGTAGGAGTTCATCGTGGGGTTCGTGAAGGCCGCGATCACCTTGGCGTGCTTCAGAATCCCGCCGATAAAGTGCAGCGCCATCTGGGACAGGCCCGCGTACTGGTCGCCGTGGAACAGGGGCTTGTCGCCCTTCCAGATGGATATGTGGGTGTGCATGCCGGAACCATTATCGCCGAAGATGGGCTTTGGCATAAAGGTCACAGTCTTCCCGTTCCGCTTGGCAACGTTCTTGATGATGTACTTGAAGTACATGACCTGGTCCGCGCACTTCACGAGAGAATTGAACCGGATGTCGATCTCCGCCTGGCCGGCGGTTGCCACCTCGTGGTGCTGCCGCTCCACGTAGATGCCGACCTTCTGCATCTCCGCCACCATCTCGGTCCGGAGGTCCTCCTGACTGTCGATGGGCGGCACGGGGAAGTAGCCTTCCTTGTGGCGCGGCTTGTAGCCCAGGTTCGGCTTTTCGTCGCGGCCCGTGTTCCAGACGCCTTCAACGCTGTCGATGTGATAGTAGCCTTCGTGGGAATTCTGGTCGAAACGGACATCGTCGAAGATGAAGAATTCTGGCTCCGGCCCGATGTAGCAGGTGTCGCCGATGCCCGTGGACTTGAGGTAAGCCTCGGCCTTCTGGGCGATGTGGCGCGGGTCGCGACTGTAGCGCTCTTTGGTGATGGGGTCAACGATATTGCAGATGAGCGAGAGCGTGGAGTACTTGGTGAAGGGGTCCATGACGGCCGTCTCGGCGTCCGGCACCACCAGCATGTCCGACGTATGGATCGACTGCCAGCCGCGGATACTCGAGCCGTCGAAGCCGAGCCCTTCCTCGAAGATAGCCTCGGTCAGTTCGTCCACAGGCACCGAGAAGTGTTGCCACAACCCGGGGAAGTCCATGAACTTGAAATCCACCATCATTGCCTTGTTCTCTTTTGCCAGCTTCAGTACGTCTTTGGGGGTCATTGTATCCTCCTGTATCTTTTAGAGATTAAGAAAATAGACATTAAGAAACTGAGGAAAACCTTAATCTCTCAATCCCTATTCACTGTTTACTGAACTGAACTTAACTTAGATTGCTGCTTCTCCCCGCTCGCCGGTGCGGATCCTCACTACCTCCTCAACGGGCGTGACAAAGATCTTCCCGTCGCCGATGCGGCCCGTCTTGGCAGCCGCTTCTATCGTTTCGATGATCTTGGCCACCAGGGAAGCGGGAGCGATGATCTCCATCTTGATCTTGGGAAGAAAATCAACGACATACTCTGCGCCCCGATAGAGCTCTGTATGCCCTTTTTGCCTGCCGAAACCCTTCACCTCCGTGACCGTGATACCCTGGACGCCGATGGCATTCAGGGCGTCCTTCACCTCATCGAGCTTGAAGGGCTTGATGATCGCTTCTATCTTTTTCATTGACGCACGCCTCCTGTCACGAATGCCTTTTTATTTTGCAAAATGGATGCTCGTTTGGATATCGTTTAAAATCAGCGGATTAGCGGGTGACTGCAGCGGGGGAAGTGCCTCAGAATTAAGCAGCAGCCTGTTTCTTAGGCAGGGATCAACGTTTGACCTTTTCGCTCTTGCGGGTCTTCTCTTCCCGCTCGATGCGCTCGCCTTCCTCGAAGAACTTGGCGGATATCTCCTTCTCGATCTCTTCCTTCAACTGGTCGAGGGAGACGAAATCGCCTTGTTTCAGGTCCGTGATCTTGGAGCCCACGTCGCGGTAGGAGGGAGCCGCGGCCTGGATCTTCTGAAATTCAGCAAGCGCGGCCTCGCTGTTCCCTGATCCCTGGAACGCGAGCCCCAGGTCATAGAGCATGCTCAGTCGCTGATCCTCCTCGCCACCGAAGGCCTCGGAATAGCCAATGGCGTTGCGGAGCTCGGCCGTGGCCTTGATATACTCGTCCTTCTGCATATAGCAGAGGCCGAGCATATACCGGCTCTCGACGAACATGGGCTCCCCCTCGCGGGTCAGGAGGAACTCGTTGACGGCGTCGTCAAGCAGCTCCATCTCCTTGTAGGCGATGCCGAGGTTGTAGTGCGTATCGCTGTCCTCGGCGTGCGACTGGAGTTCCACGCCCTTTTTGAAGTCCTCGAAGATATCATCGAGGCTCTGGTCCTCCGGCGAGACCGGCTTCTTCAAGGCCGTGGAGTCGCTCAGCTCTTCCTTTAGTTCGGCGGCCAGATCAAAAAAGTCATCTTCAACAGCGCGGCTCTGCCGGGGAGGAGCAGGCGTTGCCTTCCGGACAGGCGGGGCAGGCGGGACATTCATCTGCCGGATCTCCTGCATCAAGGACCGGACCGCCTCATCGTCGGAATCGCTCGCGGAAAAACCGTCGCTCTGTTCGCCTGAGGGGATGAAGCTCTCGAGCCCCTCAACGGCTTCGGCAAGCTTCGAGAATTCCTGCACCTCTTCCTTTTCCCGCGAGAGATGGGAAAGACGGTCGAGAACGCGCGACTCCGAAGGCGCGTGCTGCAGAATATCTTCGTACCGTCTCTTTGCTTCATCAAAAAGTCCCTGCTGAAAGTAGAACTCCGCTTCGGCCCAGGCCTCGGACAGATCAAAGGCCTTTTCAACCGGTTCCTGCTCCGCCGGCGGAGCAGGCGGCGTCCATGCTGCGGCAGCCGGTGGTTCGCATTCCAGCGTTTCGTCGATCGTCGGGGCCTTCCCGGCTATGACCGCGGAATCGGGCTCTTCAAAAGTAAGCGCCTCGTCCATGGGCGCCGGCCCCTCCCCGGTCGTTGCCGGGGATTCGGAGAGCACCGGTATATCAAGCTCTCCAAAGGCCATTTCCTGTTCCAGCGAGACCGCAGGCGGCTCTTGCGCCGGAGCCAGGAGCTCGATCTCCCCGAAGGTGAGTTCTTCATCCAGGGAGGGCGGGGCGGAAGGCTCGACCACGGCAGCTGCCGCGGGCGGCGCGGATTCCTTGCCGAGCCTCGACAGCAGATCGGCGTTCGCAGGATCGAGATCGAGGGCCTGCTGCAGCGTTGTCGAGGCCTCAACGGCCAGGCCCTTCCTGTCGAATACCTCTGCCAGGTCGATGGCCCATTGCACAGCCTTCTGCGTGTTGCCCTGCTCCTGATAGAGATCCCGCAGCCGGGTGCGCACCTGCAGGCTGTCCCCGAATTTCTCCGCAAGCGCTTCGAGCTGCTCCATGGCCTTGCTCGCCATGCCGTACTTTATCAGCACGTCCACTTCGGTGAAGGCTTCGAGCACATCCGGATCTTCTTCAGCGGACGCAGCCGCTTCCGAAGCCGGGACAGGCGCTTCTTCCGGGGCCTCAAGGGCCGAGATAAACTCCGGTGCCGCTGGTGCAGGCTCTTCCGTTGCCTGAAAGGTGGAGATGATATCAGGCTCCGCAGTGGCCGCAGCAGGCGCCTCCTCGGGGGCCGGCGCAGCAAAGGACGCGCCTGATTCGAGCCGCGAGATGAGCTGCTGCGCCTCGGGAAGATCAGGGGCCATTTCGCGGGCGCGGTCCGCTGCCTCCTTCGCGCCTGCGCGGTCGCCGCTCGCAGCAAGGATCTCGGCTATCTGGACCTGCTCTTTTGCCGCGTCCTCATCCCTGCGAATATTGGCGTAAAAATCGCTCAGTTTCCGGCGGGCTTCGACATGCTTTGGCATGGCCGCGATGAAGCTCTTGAGCATCTCTTCAGCGGAGTCGTACTCCCGGACCTCGACCTGCGCGTCTACGAAGGGCGAGGCTTCTGCATATGCCTTATCGTACTCCTTCGCCTCCAGCAGCAGCCGGAAAAGCTTTTCCCGAAGTTCGGCCTTGGCCGGGTCCTGGGCCAGGATCTTGCGGTACACCTCTTCGGCCTCGGCGCCCCGGCCCGCCTTGACAAGCGCGTCCAGGTAGAGGTCTGTCAACTCCTGATTCGCCGGATCGGCCTCGAAGGCGGGCTTGAAGGCCTTGCAGGCCTCGGCAAACTTGCCTTCCTTGGAATAGACGATGCCGGCCTTGTGATAGACCTGTTTGTTGTGCGGGTCGAGGGCCAGCACTTTTTCGAAGATCTGACGGGCCTCCTGATAGGCCTCGCTCGAAATGTGCGCGTCTGCTGCTTCGAGATAGGTCCTGGCTGCATCGGACTTGAGGCCTTCGCGGGCGTACATATCGCCCAGCTTCAGCCGGAAGGCCGCGTTGGAGGGATTGAGATCAGCCATCTTCTGGTAGATGCCCAGGGCCTTGGCTATTTCGTTCTTCTGGGTATAATGATCGGCGACGAACTTGTAGCTTTCGAGTGCGTTGCCGGTGAGGCCTTTTTCCGCGTTCAGGTCTGCCAGGGCGAGATGAACCTCGATCTTCCTGGGATCGATGTTCAGGACCTTCTTGTAGAGGGCAATGGCTTTCGAGGTGAATCCGTCGGCGGCCAGGAGGTCGGCGGCCTTTTTATATGCCTCCACGGCGTCGGCTTTTGCGTTCTTCTTGAGGCAAAGGTCGCCGATGGTGTTGTGGATGTTCGCGTCGTTAGGAAAGTCCCTCAGAAGCTTCTTCCACTCGGCAATGGCCTTGTCGAACTGGCCCTTGGTGGCGAACTTCTGCGCTTCTTTCGTAACGGCATTTTTATCGACAGCCATGGGGTAAAAATACCATAAAGCCCGGCGAAGTGTCAACAGCATTGGACCGGAGCCCCCTGATAATCCTCCTTGATTTTTCAAGGAAATAATGGTACTACATGATAACTATGGCTATTCGGGAAATTCGCACATATCCTGACCCTGTGCTCAGAAAAAGAACCGACCCTGTCCGGTCCATCAACGGGGAGATTCAGAAGCTGATCGACGACATGGTCGAGACCATGCACGCGGCTCCGGGAGTGGGCCTTGCCGCGAACCAGGTAGGCGTGCCGCTCCAGGTGACCGTCATCGACCTGAGTACACGGGATGATGAAAGCCTGCGCCATCCCCTCGTCGTGCTGATCAACCCCGAGATCATCGCCGCTGAAGGCTCGATCACGGAAGAGGAAGGCTGCCTCAGCATCCCTGAGTGCTCAGAAAAAGTGAAACGCGCCCTGAAGGTGACCGTAAAGGCCCTGGACCGCACCGGAAAGCCCTTCGAACTCACGGCTGACGGCCTCATGGCAAAGGCGCTGCAGCACGAGATCGACCATCTGAACGGCCTGCTGTTCATCGACAGGCTCAGCCCGCTCAAAAAGGACTTCTACAAACGTAAATACCGGAAAACAGCCCTGCAGAAGGCATGATCGCTAACGTTCCAAATGGCAAGCGCCGAATTCCAAATAATTCCCAATGACCAAATGCCAAACCGTAAGCGTCTGAAGCCTGGCATGGCATGTATTTGAACGTTTGAATTTCAAATTTGGAAATTAATTGGGATTTGGTTCTTGGAGCTTGGAATTTCCTATGAACATTGTCTATCTGGGCACCCCGCATTTTGCCGTGGCGCCCCTTCAGGCCCTGGCAGCTGCCGGCCATGATATCATCGGTGTCGTCACCAGGGCGGACAAGCCTGCAGGGCGCGGCCGCGTTCTGCAGCCGCCTGCCGTAAAATCCGCGGCCCTCGACAGGGGGCTGACCTTGTTCCAGCCCAAACGCGTGCGGGAGCCGGATTTCATAGACCAGCTCCGAAAGATGGGGCCGGAGATCATCGTGGTGGCGGCCTACGGCCAGATACTACCGAAGGAGATCCTGACGATTCCCCCCTTTGGATGCGTGAATATCCATGCGTCGCTCCTGCCGAAATACCGCGGAGCGGCGCCGGTCAACTGGGCCATCATCCAGGGCGAACCGGCAACGGGCATCACCATCATGCAGATGGACGAGGGCATGGATACGGGAGGGATACTGCTGCAGGAAAGCATCCCCATCGACGCCGCTGACACTACGGGCTCGCTCCTGGAGAAGCTTTCCTCCCTCGGCAGCCGCATGATCGTAGACGCTCTGGAACGTATCAAGGAAGGAACACTTCCCGTGACCGCACAGGACAACGCAGCCGCGACCATGGCGCCGATCCTGAAGAAAGAGGACGGCCGCATCGACTGGACGCTGCCGGCCAGGGAGATCCATAACCGGGTCCGGGGGCTTTCCCCCTGGCCCGGAGCGTACAGTTTTCTGGACAACAGGCTCGTCAAGGTACTGGAGAGCCGGGTGGCCGCCGGCCGGGAAGGACCCGGCAGTATCCAGGCGGGCAGCGCAGAAACGCTGACGGTGGGCACCGGCGAAGAGCTCCTTGCAATCCTTCGCCTCCAGCCCGAGGGGAAAAAACCGATGTCTGCCTCGGAGTTCCTGCGGGGACATCGAAATCTTGAAGGGAAAAAGTTCAGCGTGGGCCGGTAACGAAGCCCGTATCGTCCAGCGTCTCACGGAAACAAAGCCAAGGAGAACGCGAACCACGTCACCTTCTCAACGAGAAGGGTATCGTGGCCGCTGCCGTTCTTTTTTTCATCGCATGATAGTGCGTTTCGACACTTGACATGCTCGCGCGAATGTTACTACTATAATGGCCAGCGGCCATACATCAAATTTGCAATTTGAAATTTCCAGTTTTTAATTGCCACGCGAGGCCGCGCTATGTCCGAACCCAGAAAACGCATATTCATCGGCCTCATCGTCTTCACGGTCTTCCTGATCACCGCGATCACGGTAGGGCTGTATCTCATTCCCTATGTGGGTCTGAAGAACATTCACCCCCTGGCGCCGAAGATCGTCTGCGTCTCCATGGGAACGGTAGTCGGGACGCTCGTCTTCGGCGTGGCGCTCCTGGTCCTGACGCTCATCCGGGGCAGGGAGATCTTCGGGGCCCAGCGGCTGCGGGGCGTGGTCATCGAAGTGCTTTTCCCCATCATGATCGTCGTGGGAAAGTTCCTCGGCATCTCGAAAGAAAAGATCCAGCGATCCTTCGTCGAGGTGAACAACCTGCTCGTCCTGGCCAAGTGCAGCCGGAAGCGGCCGGAACGCGTGCTGCTGCTCATGCCCCACTGCCTGCAGAACAACGACTGCGAGATCAAGATCACCAGCGACGCATCCAAGTGCAAGGCCTGCGGCAAGTGCCGGATCAAGGACCTCGTGGAACTCGCCCAGAAACACAAGGTCCATCTGTCCGTTGCAACGGGCGGCACGCTGGCCCGGCGGCGGGTGGCCGAGGCAAAACCCCAGGCGATCATCGCCGTTGCCTGCGAGCGGGACTTGACGAGCGGGATCCAGGACGCCTATCCTCTGCCGGTGATCGGCATTCTGAACGACCGCCCCTTCGGACCCTGCTTCAACACCAGCGTTGACATCGCCAAGGTTGCCGAAGCGCTGGAATACTTCGCGAACGGACAGTGTGGATCCCCTGGCACCGGTCGCTGATCCCAGAACAAAGGCGCTCGAGATCCTGCGCGCCGTTGAGAACGGCGCCTTTGCCGATGCGCTGATCGAAGAGGCGCGGCCCGCCTTGAGCCCCCGCGACCGGGCCTTTCTGCTCGAACTCGTCTATGGCACGCTTCGCAACCGGTCCCGTCTTGACTGGGCACTGGACCACCTTTCCTCACAACCCGTGAGCAGCACCGACCCCTGGACGCGCAACCTGCTCCGGCTTGGCGCCTACCAGATCCTGTTCCTGGACCGGGTACCCGTGAGCGCCGCGGTAAATACATCGGTGGAACTGGCAAAGCAGCGGGGCCGCAAAACGGGATACGTGAACGGCCTGCTGCGGAACCTGGACCGGCGGCGGGAAGGCGTTCCCTGGCCGGGACCGGAAGACCCGGTGAAGCGCCTGTCCGTGCTGTACTCCCATCCTGACTGGCTCCTGCGCCGATGGATCAGCCGGTATGGACTGGAAACGACTGAAGAAGCTCTGCGACAGAATAACCTGCGCGCCCCCCTCGTGATCAGGACGAACAGCCTCAAGACAACGCGAAGCGCCCTTACCGCGCTGCTCATCGAGCAGGGCGCCGAGGTGCGGGAAACGCGGTACGCACCTTCCGCACTGGAGATCCTGTCGTCACCGGGCCTCTCTGCCCTGCCGGCCTTTCAGGTCGGCCTGTTCATGGTCCAGGACGAGGCTGCGCAGCTTATAGCCCTGATGCTTGGCGCAGCACCTGATGATGCTGTGCTGGATGCCTGCGCCGCACCGGGCGGCAAGGCAACCCACCTGGCCGAGATCATGGAGAACAGGGGCAGGATCACAGCGCTCGATATCGACGCGGGGCGACTGAATCGGATCAGGGAAAACAGCCGTCGTCTCGGCGCTGCGATCATTGAGCCGGTCAAGGCCGACGCATCGAAGTATGAACAAGGTCGCTATGACAGGGTCCTGATCGACGCGCCCTGCTCGGGGCTGGGCGTGCTGAGGCGGCACCCTGACGGACGGTGGAACAAGACCGAGTCCGATATCCTTGGCCGTTGCCGGACCCAGGCAGCAATCCTCGAAAACTGCGCAGGCCTGCTGAAGCCGGGCGGCTCCCTCGTCTACGCCACCTGCACCACCGAGCCCGAGGAGAATGAGCAGATCATCGAGAGCTTTCTCAGCGCGTCGGACCGTACCTTTGTCCTCGATGACCCCCGGCCGCTGCTTCCGCAGGCCGCGCATCATCTCGTGGACAGCCGTGGCTTCCTGCGGACCTTCCCGGCTGCTCCTGACATGGACGGATTCTTCGGCGCCCGGCTGATCAGGGCAGGCTGACCTGTGGATAGGGACAGTCCCCTTCTCACAGGGGGACTGTCCCTATCCGGCTGAGCGAAAGAGCGACCGCCCCCCCCCTACCTGAACGACAGCGCCGCATCTTGCCGCTTGCATCTTGCGCCGTCTGTTGGTAAAATACCAGCTCGGCCATGATACGCTTTATGAAAGGTCTCGGCATATTTCTCGCCCTTGCAAGCGTGGGCGTCATCAGCGCCGTGGCGGTGATCGCCCTCCTGCTGCGTCAGGAAGAAGTGCGCGTACCCGACCTTGCGGGACAGGACCTCGTCGTCACGATCGAGACGCTGAATCAGCTCGGTCTGCAGCTCAAAATAGAGCGCCGCGAACCTCATCCCTCGCTTTCACGGGACCGGATCGTATCCCAGGTCCCTTCGCCGGGGAGCGCCCTCCGCAAGGGCAGGCCAGTCCGGGTGGTGGTAAGCGCCGGGCCCAGCGAACTGCAGGCGCCCCACCTGTCGGGTGAACATTACCGCAAGGCGGAGGTCATGATCCGGGCCGCGGGCTTTCAGGCCGCTTCGGTAACGCGCGTCTGGTCCGACGACGTGCAGCGGGACACGGTGTTCGCCCAGGACCCGCCTGCGGGAACCTCTCTTGAAAAGGGCGCCAGGATCAGCATCCTCGTGAGCAGCGGCAAAAAGAAGCAGGTCTATGTCATGCCCCGCCTGATCGACCGGGGCCCCGAGGAGGCGGTGCGGACCACGGACCGCATGGGCCTGCAGCACCGGGTGATCACGCGGACGGCAGGTGAGCCTGCATCCCCGCGGCAGGTCATTGCGCAGAAGCCGGCTGCCGGCCATCCCGTCACCGCTGATGATGTTGTCGAGATCATCGTGAACCGATAGAACGGGTTTCCTCTTGTCACCTATCGTGGCCGTGCGAGACCGGATCTGCCCGCCCTTCTGCCGGAACAATCACTGCAGCGAACCGATGGGCCTTAGAATCATGCAGAATTAAAAGCTTCAAAAAGCGGGCAGAATATTTTCAACAGAAGCATAACGACTGCACATATAGGATGAAATCGCTGTTTTCCGAAAATTTACACTTTTCAATTTGCAAATTTTAATTTTCAATTCCGCTCTATGCGGGTTAGGACAGGAGCAGTATGAAGAAAAAAATCATGATAGCGCCGTCGATCCTCTCTGCGGATTTCACGCGGCTGGGGGAGGAACTCAGCGCAGTGGAGCAGGCCGGAGCGGACCTGATCCATGTAGACGTAATGGACGGCCATTTTGTGCCGAACATCACCATCGGCCCCCTTGTCGTTGAGGCGGCCCGCAGGGCGACGAAGCTTCCCCTCGACGTCCACCTGATGATCGAAAACCCGGAGCGCTACGTTGCCGATTTTGTGAAGGCGGGCGCCGGCATCATCACGGTGCATAGCGAGGTGACTGTGCACCTGCACCGCCTGATCCAGTCGATCAAGGAGCTGGGCGTTCGTGCAGGTGTGTCCCTGAATCCTGCCACGCCGCTGGACCAACTGGATTACATCCTGGATGATCTCGACATGGTGCTGATCATGTCCGTCAACCCGGGATTCGGCGGCCAGGCATTCATCCCTTCCGCCCTCGATAAGATCCGCCTGCTGAAGGAGCGGATCAGTGCGCGGGGGCTGACCGTGGAGATCGAGGTCGACGGCGGCATAAAGCCCGGCAACGCAGCAGAGGTGGTCCAGGCCGGCGCCGACATCCTGGTCGCGGGCTCCGCCGTCTTCGGCCAGAAGGATTATGCGAGCGTAATCGCAGCGCTCCGCGGCAGCAGGATCTAGGGACAGTCCCACTGGAACCAAAGGGGACTGTCCCTGTCTTCAAACCTCATAACGGGTAGAATATTTCCAATAAAATCACAAATAACCCGTAACTAAACGATAAAATGGCTGTTTTTCAACCGCCGTTTTCCGTAAATTTACCATTTACCATTTCCCATTTTCAATCCCGCTTTCTGCGGGTCAGGGAGGTTGCAGTGACGATAAAGAAAAGGACGGAAAAAACGCGGTTTGAAATAAAGGACACCAAAGAGCCGGTGCTCTACCGGGATATGTTTCCCTATACCAGCGTGCCCCGGGTGGAGCTGGAGGAGCGGCTCATCCCGATCAACATGCCCGACGAGATCTGGATGACGGACACGACGTTCCGCGACGGCCAGCAGTCCCGGCCGCCCTATACGGCGAAGCAGATCGTTGAGATATTCGATTTCCTTCACCGTTTGAGCGGACCAAAGGGCGTGATCCGCCAGTCCGAGTTCTTCCTCTATTCTCCGAAGGACAAGGAAGCGGTCAGGCTCTGCATGGAGCGCGGCTACCGCTTTCCGGAGATCACGGGCTGGATCCGGGCCAACAAGGAGGACTTCAAGCTGGTCAAAGAGATGGGCCTGAAGGAAACGGGCATCCTCACCTCCTGCTCGGACTACCATATCTTTCTGAAGCTCAACAAAACGCGCAAGGACGCCCACAAGGCCTATCTCGACATCGTGGCCACAGCCCTCGAACAGGGCATCACGCCCCGCTGCCATCTTGAGGACATCACGCGCGCCGACTTTTACGGCTTCGTGATCCCCTTTGTGCAGGACCTGATGAAGCTTTCCGAGGCCGCGAAGATACCGGTCAAGATACGGGCCTGCGACACCATGGGCTACGGGTTCCCCTTCCCGGGCACGGCGCTGCCGCGGGGCGTGCCCGAGATCTTCTACGCCCTGCACCACGAAGGCGGGGTGCCGTCAGCGCAGCTCGAATGGCACGGCCACAATGACTTTCACAAGGTCCTGGTGAACGGCGTGGCCGCCTGGCTCTACGGCTGTTCCTCGGTGAACGGCGCGCTGCTCGGCTTCGGCGAGCGCACGGGCAACACGCCCATCGAGGCGCTGCTCATGGACTATATCAGTCTCACCGGCGACTCCGAGGGCATTGACACGCAGGCGATCACCGAAATGGCGGAATACTTCCGGAAAGAGCTGGAGTTCGACATCCCGGCGAATTATCCTTTTGTTGGTTCCGAGTTCAATTCCACGAGCGCCGGCATCCATGCCGACGGCATGATGAAGAACGAGGAGATCTACAACATCTTCGACACGACGAAGATCCTGAAGCGGCCCATGGGAGTGATCATCACGGACAAGTCTGGCATCGCGGGCATCGCCCACTGGGTCAACTCCCACATCACGAGCAGCAACAACCTGAAGGTCGACAAGCGCCATCCCGGCTTGGCCAAGATGCATACCTGGGTCATGGCGCTGTATGAGCAGGGCCGGACCACGAGCATCTCGAACGACGAGCTCTACGAAAAAGCGAAGAAGCATCTGCCCGAATACTTCGTATCCGACCTTGACCGGCTCAAGAAAAAGGCGTCGGAAGTGGTGCGCCACATCGTCGAAAACTTCATCGAACTCCCGGAGATGCGGTCAATGGATCCGGCACAGCAGGAGTCGGTCATGCAGAAACTGCAGCGCGAGGACCCCTACATCCAGTTCGCCTATGTCGTGAACGGCGACGGCATCAAGATCACGAAAAACGTGACCGACATCCAGAACAAATCGAAATACGAGATCTCGGGCTTGGGCGACAACTTTTCCGACCGTTCATGGTTCATCCAGCCCATGAAGACGGGCAGCAGCTTTGTGTCCGATTTTTACACGTCGAGGATCACCGGCGCGCTCTGCATCACCGTGTCCGCACCCATCAGGGACAAACAAGAGGAAGTCGCCGGCGTATTCGGCGTGGACATCCGCTTTGAGGACCTGGTAAAAGCGGAGGATTGATATTCTCTCGGGTTAGGATTAAAATGAACGAGGCGCCGGAACAATATGTTCCGGCGCCCCTGCTGTTCCAAACGTCTTTTCTTGTATACAAAAAAGCGATCCTTTTTCAGCATCAAAAAGTTTATTATCCTGAAAACGGCACGTAACACTGATCAAGTCGGACAAGAGGCGGATAATGGAGGATTCATTCGTTTCAAGCAGTTCACCCGACAGGTGAAGACTATGTTTTTGATTTCATGCGACTTTATCAGAATCAGATGGTAATCCGTTTCTTCAGTGTCCAAATGCTATTCAGGTTAATCGGCGGGCCGGACGATCATGAGCGCCTCTTTATTTACAAAGCAGATGGCACCCTCTGATCTCAAAAGCAGGAACCGCACGCGCTGATTGAGGCAGTCTGACAGCCGCGCCCGCTCGTCAGGCACATCAGCCGTCAGCTCGCCCCGCAGGGCGTCCCCTGTGGCAAAGACCGCCTCGACCTGCTCCACATGCATGATCCCCATCTTCTCACCCGCATCCCCGGGATCGGCAAAATCCACGATCTTGATGTTCGCCTTGTTCACGAGCAGCATCTTGCCGCTGCTTTCCTCCAGAAGCGGTACAAAACTCTGTTCGTCCTCCAGCAGCGCGGCAACCCGCTGATAGACGGGGCGCTCACCGGGGAAATGTTCAAGAAATATTTCCCCCGCAGCCGCTGTCTCGTTTCTCAGGCGCATCCTGACGCGCAGCCGGTCCTTGGGTACGGAAAATTCGGCATGGCCGGTCATTTCCCCTCCTATTCGGCCGATCCCATGAGATTCAATTTTATCCCCCGGGAATTCAGCAGGCTCTGGAACCCGACCTTGTCGATGGACTTGATATAGGCCTCCTCCGGCGCCACCTTGTTCTCCACCACCAGTTTGAAGAGAGCGTCATTCAGCAGCACCATGCCCTGTCCCTTGCCGGTCTGAATGATCGATGGAATCTGATAGATCTTACCCTCGCGGATCAGATTCGACACCGCTGAATTGACCAGCAGTGTCTCCATGGCAGCCACCCGTCCGCCGCCGGTCTTCTTGCAAAGCGTCTGGGCGATGACGCCCTTCAAGGAGCTTGCCAGCATGGTCCTGATCTGCGCCTGGCGATCGGAGGCGAACTGGTCGATGATCCGGTCCACCGTCGAGGCCGCCGTGGTCGTATGCAGTGTGCCGAACACGAGATGGCCCGTCTCGGCCGTCTCGATGGCGATGGAGATCGTCTCCAGATCGCGCATCTCGCCGACAAGAACGATATCCGGATCTTCACGCAGAGCAGCGCGCAGTGCGTTGCTGAATGATTTGGTGTGCACGTGCACCTCGCGCTGGTTGATCAGGCACTGTTTCTTGGGATGCACGAACTCAATGGGGTCCTCGATGGTGATGATATGGAGTTTCCGGTTCCGGTTGATAAAATCGACCAGTGCGCAGAGCGTCGTGGATTTACCCGAACCCGTCGGCCCCGTCACCAGCACCAGCCCTTTGCTCAGGAAACAAAGATCGAGCACGGCCTTGGACAGGCCGAGCTTCTCGGCCGTCACGATCTCGATGGGGATCTGGCGGAACACGGCGCCCATGCCGAAGCGGTCCCGGAAGATGTTTGCGCGGAAGCGGGCCAGGCCGGAGATCTCGTAGGGAAAATCCGTGTCGTGGGTGGCCTCGAACTGGGCAATATTATGGTTGGGCATGATGGGTTTCAGCAGGCTCTTCATCTGGTCCCGGGAGATCACAGGGTGATCGCCCAACTCGACCATATCGCCGCTCTCCCGGATCATGGGCTTGTGGTTCGACGTCAAATGAAGGTCCGACGCCCCCATCTGGACCATTTTCCGGAAGAGCGCATTGATCTCCGGTTCTCCCGCAACAGGCGAAGCTGCGGCAGGCTTCTCCGTTTTCCCGGGATGACCGTTCGTCATGGCAATGACGCCCGACACAAGATCGCCGCGGGACGTGAAGGAGATCGTGTGCGTCCTTCCGCCCAGGGAGTATTCAAACACCGTCTCCCGGCCTTTCTGAAGCTCATCGCGCTTCTCGGCAGGGGCGATCTCGGTCAGCAGGGCGATGATCTGCTGGGACGACAGCTGCTGTTTGATCATGGCCCGCAGCCCTGACGCCGACTTCATCTGTGGTTCTTTGCTCGTCTCCAGAAGAATTTCCTCGTCCTGCTGGAGCTTTTCAATAAGCTTATCGAGTTGACCCATAGGTCCTTCCTTTCAATAAAGGGACTGTCCCCTTTAGTCTCAGGGGGACTGTCCCTTTTATTGTCTCACGCAACGCCGCAAAAGCAGCAACGAGAACCGGGTGAACGCCTCCGGAGTGCTGATAGAGCATGAGGAACTCCCTGGGGCAGGCGGAGCAACGAGGCAGCAACCACAAATACGAGCAACCGTCGAAACGAAGTCCATTGCCAAAGCCTTCAGAAACTATAGCGCGTAATTTTATTTTGTCAAATCGGGTTATTCTGCTGGTTTTTCAGCCTGTTGCGCTCACGGATTTTTGGTGTATCCAGACAGACCGGGCAAGCCTCCTGAGCCGATGGCCTTCGGCACTCGATCAACGCCCAGCTAAAAAATCATTGAACAGGTCAGAAGTTCTATGCTATAGTTAGTAATCGGCCCAATCTAAATTCAAAGGAGAACGCTCATGAAAAGGGTAATTTTCACCATCGCGACAGCTTTGCTTGTTTCACTTTACAGTGCCCTGCCCGCTGCGGCCGCAGGCTTCGGCCTCGTGGCAACCACCGGCAACAACACTATCGATTGGACGTCCGATTGGGTTGTCAACTCATTCAGTACTGACGCAGAGCACAGTGGTTTTGGGATTGTTTTTGATACGAACGTGGCAAAGGAACGGATGTTCAACTACCGCTTCGAGTTCACCAAAGCTGAAGCAACATTCAAGAATTTTACCGCAGCAGGTCTGGCCATGGAGGTCGACGGCTTTGCCATGAATCATACCTTCGGCTTCGGCACGCAGCTGAGCCCTATGCTTCGCTTCTGGGTGGGTCCGGAAATACGCATGACCTGGATGGACGGCGCTCTGACAAATGATCCGCAGGCCGACCTGGATGTCTTTGGCTTTGGTGTCGGCGCGGCTATTGGCCTGAACATCAACTTCCCAGGCCAACTGACCCTTGCGCTGAAAGGCGGCTACTCGCTGATGAATTACGTCGGTGAAGGAGACTCTCCGGTGACCCATAACTGGACCGACTACGACGGCGATGAAGACCACGCCTATGTAACCTTTGCCCTCATCATCAGAAGCCTTGGGGACAGATAAGGCCTGACTGCTCAGTCCTCTCTTCCTGAAAAACAATATGCCCGCTCAGATCCCTGAGCAGGCATATTGTTTTTTTCCGTTTCCCGAACGCCTACTTGCAGCCTGCGCAGCTTGATGCGGAACAACCGCCGCAGCCCGAACCGGACCCGGCCGAAGATGAACCGGCAGCGGACCTGCCCATGCCGAAGCGTGACAGACGCTTATGAACGTCTCCGGAACCGCACTGGTCGCACGTCACATCGGGATTCGAGCCGAAAACGAGCTTCTCGAAATCAGCCCCGCAGGCATTGCAATGGTATTCGAATATGGGCATAGTGTACAACCAGACAAGGGGAAAGGGAGACGTGGCGACAGGGGGAATGAGACTGTCCGCCCTCTCCGCGTCGCCGCGTCACCGCGTCGCTGCAGTATCTTCTCGGCTACTTCTTCTCCAGCTTTTTCCAGTCTGCCAGGAACTTCTCGACCCCGATGTCCGTAAGCGGGTGCTTCACGAGCTGGTCGATCACCGAGAAGGGGATCGTGGAGATGTGCGCGCCTGCAAGCGCCGCATCCAGAACGTGCAGGGGGTTCCGCACGCTTGCAACGATGACCTCCGTGTCGTACCCGTAGTTCTCGTAGATCGTGACGATCTGACGAACCAGGTCCATGCCGTAGTGGCTGATATCGTCGAGCCTGCCCACAAAAGGGCTCACATAGGCCGCGCCGACCTTTGCGGCCAGCAGCGCCTGGGTGGGTGAGAACACCAGGGTCATGTTCACCTTGATGCCCTTGTCCGCCAGTTTCTTTGTCGCCTTCAGTCCGTCCTTCGTCATGGGCAGCTTCACCACCACGTTCTTGTGTATCTTTGCAAGCCCTTCACCTTCAGCCACCATCTTGTCGGCTTCGAGGCTCACAGCCTCGGCGCTTATGGGGCCGTCGACGATGGAACAGATCTCTTCGATCACCTGCTTGAAGTCCCTGCCTTCCTTTGCGATGAGCGAGGGATTGGTGGTGACGCCGTCAACCACTCCGAGGCTTGCTGCTTCGCGGATCTCTTTCACATTGGCCGTGTCGATAAAAAATTTCATCCTTCCGTCCTTTCCGTTCTGCAAAATTGAGAAGGGCAATTATTTGCCCCTCGTTGCCTGTTAGATCATTCCGAAATTGAATCGCTTCCGCCCTTGTCAGCGGGAAATGGCCGCTGCCGCAGGCTCCTTCACTTGACCGGCGCAGGCCAGAGACGCTTCGATGACCTGCACCGTATGAAACACCTCAATATCAGCACCCGCGCGTCGCAATGCATCGGCGATCTGCATACTGCACCCCGGACAGCCCGTGACAGCGGCCGCAGCGCCCGTGGCAATGATATCGCGGGCCTTGCGCTGCCCGATGCCTTCCGAAATTCCGTGGTGGGTGATGCGCATCACTCCGCCGAAACCGCAGCACTGGTCCGCATGCTTCATCTCAAGAAGCTCTACCCCGGGCACGGAGCGCAGGACGTGCCGCGCCAGACCCGAAAGCCCCTGGCCCCTGCCGAGATGGCATGGCTCATGCCAGGTCACGCGCAGTTCCAGGGGGGCGAGGAAACGGCCCGGAAGGCCTTCAGAAAGGATCTCGTGGATGTCCAGCACGGCGGGCATTCCGGCTTCAGGCGGCAGCAGTGTAGGATATTCCTTTTTAAAAGTCAAGCCGCAGGATGCGCAGGCCGTTACCACGAGATCCGCGCCGAGTGCGGAAAAAAGGGACGCTGTCCTTGCAGCGAGTTCCTCTGCTCCGGCGCGGTCGCCCAAGGACAGGAGCGGCTTGCCGCAGCAGGGCGCGTCCTTCGGGATGACCACATCGTACCCCAGACGTGTCAGCACCGAGACCGTAGAGCGGGCCACGTCTCGCTGAAAGGAACTTACCGCACAGCCCGGGAAAAAAATAACGCGTTTTCGGGGGCCGGGGGCTGGAACATCCTCCGAAAGACCTCCTTCGCTGCTCCCGGCTCGATGCTCCCGCGCCAACATCCTGCCTTCGCCGCCTGCACGTCCAATCCGCAGCGCCAGGGGCGCGAGCCAGGCCAGGGACCGAAGTACGCCGGGACTCTTCAGAACACGGCCCACAACAGAACGTATCAGGTCCGGGCCTGCCTCCTCCACAGCCTGCTCTTTTGCCGCCTGGATGATGGCCGCAACAGGCACGCCGCTCGGACAGGCGTCCTCGCAGGCCAGACAGCCGGCGCAGGTGACGAGACGGTCCCGATAGGCATCAGACAGCGCAAGCCGGCCTTCCAGCACAGCCCGGATCAGGGCCAGCCGACCGCGGGCCGCGTAGGACTCGCTCTTCTGGTGCAGAGCAGGAGGGCAGACAGCCCTGCAGGAACCGCAGCGCACACAGCGGTTAAGCTCGCTCCGGTATTGATCGAGGGATGGTCGGACCTGCGATGATCTTCGGCGGGACAGGATCATGGAACAATATACACCGGTGTGCCGATGCTGACAACGCTGAATATTTCGTCTACATCGGCGTTCGTCAGGGCAATGCAGCCATCTGTCCAGTTTCGCCGGAGGGTATCCCGGTGGGGGGCCGCGTCTCCCAGCATCCTCCCGTGGATGCCCACGGCGCCGCCGAGCCTGGTATCCCAGGACGGCTGGCGTCCCCCGTCCAGCGAGGCGACAATGCTTTCGTACTCGGCGCGGGAGATCAAGCCCTGGGCCAGGCCGCGATCGGCATGCTCCCTGCCGGGATAGCTCAGCCCCATGAACTTATAGAACCGCTTGCTGTGATTCATGCTGCAGATAAAAAATGCGCCTTCGGGCGTTCGTTTGTCGCCCATGCGCATTTTGTCGCCGTCAGCATAGCCCTTGCCGAAGACGGGCCGGTAGCTTTTTACCGGCCTGCGGCCTTTGTACAGCGTGAGCACATACCGCGATTTCTGGATCACAATGCTCAAATCGCCGTCATACAGCGCCAGCTCAGAAGCAAGGCCCGGCAGCGGCGCGAATTCTGAATGAATACCCGTTGCCGGAGGGATGGCGCCCACCAGAAAAGAAAGCACCAGCAGCCTGAGATATACCATATCCGCCCGCTTCTCTCTACCCGAAGGACCGCTTCAGGAGCGGTCTTTTTCCTCGTGCTTCCGGGCGCAGGAATCGCTGCAGAAATACATGACCTCGCCATGCATCCGCCGCGCCACAGCCCGTTCCTTCACGACATAGGTATTACACTCAGGATCGAGCACCATATCCTGACCCGTCATGCGCTGCTGCCGCTGCTTCCGCCCGCTGCTCCGTGAGGCGGGACTGAGGGCCGTCCTTAGGGAATAGTATACCAGCAGACCCAGAAAAAAGAGCAGAAGATACCGGATCATTTCTCGTCGTCCTTCTTGACCACTTTTCTGAACGTCACGATGCAGGACCGCATGCTTTCCGACTGGGGATGGTTCGGGGCGATGCGAAGGAGGTCTTCCCATACATGGATCGCCTCCGCATAATCTTTCTTATCATAGGCATAAACAACGCCGAGATGGTAACGGGCTCCCTGATGGCCCGGTTCGTATTTAAGCGTGGCGCGATATTCGGCAATAGCCTTGTCAGGCAGGCCCATGTTCCGGTAGGCGGTCCCCCTGTCGCTCCGGACATCGGCATTCCGCGGGTCCAGTGCCAGCGCGCGCTCATAGACGCCCACGGCCTGCTCCCACTGCCCGCTGTCATAATAGGCGTTTCCCAGCGCGATGATGGCCGCAAGGTTCTTCGGGTCCTGAACAAGAAGCGACTCGTACTCCTGGATGAGGCCGGGATAATAGGGCGCTTTCGCTTCTGTTGCCGCGCCGGACCCTTCAGCGTCTGCCGAAGCTTTCGTGTTGGTGTCGTTCCTGCTGCACCCGAACAGGAGGAACGGCAGAAGAACGGTCAACAGCAGATTGTATATCACCTGTTTCATAGCGCGGCCTCCAGCCGCAAAGGACATGCGGATATCTGAACGGCCTCTAATGCCGGAAATGGCGCATGCCCGTGAACACCATGGCAATCCCGTTCTCATCAGCAGCCTTGATCACATCCTCGTCCCGCATAGATCCGCCGGGCTGAATGATGGTTGTCACGCCTGCCTTGGCAGCTTCGTCCGGCCCGTCGCGGAAGGGAAAAAAGGCGTCGGACGCAAGCGCCGTCCCCTTGAGCGGGAAGCGCGCCTTCATGACAGCGAGACGCACGGAATCGAGCCTGCTCATCTGGCCTGCGCCGATGCCGATCGTCCGCTCCCCGGCAACAAAGATGATGGCATTCGACTTCACGTGCTTGCAGACCTTCCAGGCGAACTCCAGTGCCCGGTATTCCTCATCTGTCGGTTTCCGCTTTGTGGGCACCGCCAGGGACCTGATGTTCGCCAGCCTGCCGAGGTCGCGGTCCTGGTAAATGAGACCTCCCGCGACCTTCTTCAGGTCCATTCCCTCGGCCGCGCCTGAAACCATCGGTCCAATGTCAAGAAGCCGCAGGTCCTTCTTCTTTTTCAACTCGTCAAGGGCGTCAGGGGCGAACTCCGGGGCCACCACCACTTCGACAAAAGTGGAAGCAAGTTCCTTTGCCGTTTCTGCGTCCACGATCCGGTTAAAGGCGATCACGCCGCCGAAGGCCGAGACAGGATCGCAGTCCCGTGCCGCGCAATAGGCCTCCACCTGCGATGCCGCGGCCGCAACTCCGCAGGGATTATTGTGCTTGATGATGACCGCGGCGACGCCGTCGAACTCTTTCACCAGTTCCAGGGCGCTGTTTGCATCGAGATAATTATTGAAGGACATTTCCTTGCCCTGGAGCTGCTTCGCCCCGGCCACGGACGGCTCCTTCCTGCCGAACTCGCGGTAAAAAGCGCCCTGCTGATGGGGGTTCTCGCCGTAGCGGAGGTTCTGCACCTTCTCGAACTGGAGCGTCAGAATGTTCGGGAACCGCGTCCGCTCATCCTCCGGCACCTGCTGATCCAGATAGGCTGATATGGCGCTGTCGTACCGCGCCGTATGGAGGAACACGGTGCGGCAGAGATCAAAGCGGGTCCTGGCCGCTACCTCGCCGGTTTTCTGGAGCTCTTCGAGAACCCGGCTGTAATCACGGGGCGACACCACTACTGCCACATCCGTATAATTCTTCGCCGCTGACCGGAGCATGGTCGGCCCGCCGATGTCGATATTCTCGATGGCGTCCTCAAGGCGGCACCCGGGCTTTGCCACGGTCTGCTCAAAAGGATAGAGGTTCACCACCACGAGGTCGATAGGCTCGATGCCGTGCTGCTTCATCTGCTTCACATGCTCCGGATTGCTCCGCCGGCCGAGCAGCCCGCCGTGCACCTTGGGGTGCAGGGTCTTCACCCTGCCGTCAAGCATCTCCGGGAAGCCCGTGAACTCCGACACGTCCTTCACGGGAACGCCGCCGTCCCTGAGGAGTTTGGCTGTTCCGCCTGTGGACAGGATCTCCACGCCGAGCTTGGCCAGGCCCTTGGCAAAATCCAGAATGCCTTCCTTGTGCGATACACTGATGAGCGCGCGCAACACTTTGCCCACGGCAGGCCCTCCTCAAAGGGAATGAACAAATGAACCTGAAAAAGACGTTGGACGCGGATAAAATCTGGAACAGCGGATAACGACAGATAAAAAACTCTTTTGACGCTGAAAAAGTATCACCTTTTGGGTGAAGGCTCTTTCTGCCTGAATGCCTGGTTGTGCCAGCGAAAATCTGCGTCCAACCGCCGTTTCCAGGATCAGAGGCTATCCGCTTTTTCCCCGTCCCAGCCGGCGGTTTCAGGATGAACGCGAATGCGGGATTTTAACCGAAACAGGCGGTAAAGTCAATTTCAGAGGGCGGGAAAACGGACCGAAGCGGCATCTGCTGGAGGGCTCCTCCTATCCCACGACATTGTACTCCCGCACCCGGAGCCGGACGCCGAGCTCATCGGCGGTCTTCCGGCAGGCCTGCACGTCCACGCCAGGGGCGGTCACCACGGTCACTGCCACGTCGGGAATATATTTTTTTGCCTCGCTGATGAATTCCTTCACCGCCACATAGGTGCCGGCGCCGAACTTGGACTGCGTCAGTTTCTCATACAGCTCAGCATTCTGCGCGTTCAGGCTGACGCTCATGGCGTCCACCAGGCCGGCCAGTTCAGGCAGGATGTTCCGCTGATGGATGAGGTTCCCGTGGCCGTTCGTGTCGATGCGTATCTTCCCTCCCCGCCGCTTTACTTCAGTTGCCACCGCCTTCACCACGTCCAGCCGGAGCAGCGGTTCTCCGTAGCCGCAGAACACGACCTCGTCATACCGGGCCGGATCACCGACAGCGGCGATGACCTGCGCGGCTGACGGCTCCTCGTTCAGCCGGAGGTTGTGCCCTTTTACGAAATCCGTATGGTAGCGGATGCAGAAGGTGCAGGCTGCGGTGCAGCGGTTCGTAATATTGAGGTAGAGGGAACTGCGGATGGGATAGGCGATCATACCCTGCTTCGAAAGCTCACCAAGCCCGAAGAGCTGCATGGCATTATATCCCGTGATGCGCGCCACGTCCTCAAAGGAAAGGCCCTTCACCTCGGCGATCATCTCGGCAGTGTGGCGCACGAACGCGGGCTCGTTGCGCTTGCCGCGCACGGGCTGAGGCGCCAGGTATGGCGCGTCCGTCTCGATCAGCATGTGCTCGATGGGGACCTGCTTCACCATTTCGCGCAGTGCCCCGGCCTTCGGAAAGGTGACGGGCCCCGCGATGGAGATATGGAAGCCGCGGTCGATCATCCGTTGGGCGAATGTCGCGTCGCCGGAATAGCAGTGCAGCACCCCGCCCAGCTCCGGCGACCACTCTTCGGCAATGATGCGCTCCGTGTCCTCGTGAGCGTCGCGGTCGTGAACAATGACCGGCAGCTTCAGCTCACGGGCCTCGCGCAGCATGTCGCGGAATTTCCGCTGCTGCACCGTGCGGATGGAATGCTCATAGAAATAGTCGAGCCCCACCTCGCCGTAGGCCACGACCTTCTTGTGCTGGGCAAAGTGGCGCAGGATATCATAGGCGGGATGCAGGATGTCCTTGG
>MHDZ01000102.1:13327-15551 GCA_001805055.1 Nitrospirae bacterium GWC2_57_13 | reverse complement strand
CTCATCGAGATCATCGCGGAACTCGCGCATTTCGAGGTGGGCATGGGTATCGATAAGCATAATGATCCGCTACGAGCGACAAGCGGCGAGTGCAAACCTCTGCATTCTCGTCTCTCGTCTTTCGTCTCTTTCCTCTCGCATCTATTTAACCTTTGCCCCTGGCTTCATCTCCCGCTCGAAGGTGGCCACGGCCAGAGCATCACCGCTGCTTGCCGCCAGCAGCATGCCCTGCGATTCTACTCCCATGAGCTTGGCGGGCTTCAGGTTCGCCACAATCACGACGGTCTTCCCCATCAGGTCCTCGGGCCCGTAGCTCTTGCCGATCCCGGCCACGACCTGGCGCGTTTCCGTGCCGATATCCACCTGAAGCCTCACGAGCTTGTCCGATTTCTCCACACGCTCGGCAGCCGTGATCTTGCCGACGCGAAGATCGACCTTGGCGAACTCATCGATCCCGATCAGGTCCATGCCTGCTGCTGCGGGCGGAATCTGCGCCGCCGTTTCCGTCTTTTCCATGTTCACTTTCCCTTTCTTCTGTTTGTCCGCATTGGCCCGCGAAGATCCCTGGCTGCCGCCCGGCTTTTCGATCCTCGGAAAGAGCTGCACGCCTGACCTGACCGTGGTGCCGGGCTGTAATCCGCCCCAGGCGGCCTCTGCAGTGAAATGCACATCAGCAAACTTTTTTTCTATCCCCAGACTGTCCCAGATCGTCTGCGCCGTCGCCGGCATGACAGGAGCGATGAACAGCCCGATGAGGCGGAGGCATTCCCCGAGATGATACAGGACGCTGCCGAGGCGGTCCATTTCCTTGTTCTTCGCCAGGGTCCAGGGCGCGTTCTCCTCCACATAGCGGTTGGCCCGGGACACCAGGGTCCAGAGGTCCTGCAAATAGCGGCTGAAGGCGAGGGCGGACAGGTGGCCGGCGATCATACGGGGAAGTCCCGCGGCTATGTCCCGCAGCTCGCGATCGCTCTGCTGTTCCGACGACGGCGCGGGGAACGCACCGCTGAAATAGTTACGCACCATCGTCAGCACGCGGGAAAGCAGGTTTCCCAGATCGTTGGCAAGCTCCGTGTTGAAGCGGGTCACGAAGGCCTCGTGTGAGTAATCGCCGTCAAGGCCGAAGGTGACCTCCCGAAGCACGAAATACCGGAAGGCGTCGGCGCCGTAGGCATCGACCACTTCATTGGGGTCGATCACGTTGCCCAGGGACTTGGACATCTTCCGTCCCTCCCGGGTCCACCAGCCGTGGGCGAAAATATTGCGGGGCAGCGGGAGGCCCAGCGCCATCAGCATGGCGGTCCAGTAGACGCTGTGGGTGGTCAGAATGTCCTTGCCCACGAGGTGATGGTCGGCGGGCCACCAGAACCGCTGGCGCGCTGACGGGTCGGACGCTCCTTCCGCGGGCGGACTGAGATAGCGAGTTGCTGACAGGTAATTCACCAGCGCATCGAACCAGACGTAGGTGACGAACTGGCGGTCAAAGGGGATCTCGATGCCCCAGGCCAGTCGGGACTTGGGCCGGGTGATGCAGAGATCGCCCAGCGCCTGGGTCTTCAGGAAACCGAGCACCTCGTTGCGCCTGCTCTCGGGCCTGATATATCCGGGGTCCTTTTCAATATGGGCGATCAACTGCGACTGATATCTGCTCATGAGGAAGAAATAATTGTCCTCGGAGATCTGCTCCACGGGCCTGCCGCAGTCCGGGCATTTTCCCTCAACGATCTCTTTCTCGGTCCAGAACCGCTCGTCGGGCGTGCAGTACCAGCCGTTATAGGTGCGGCGCTCGATCTGGCCTTTGTCATAGAGCTGCTGCAGCAATTCCTGGACCACGGCCACATGCTCGCTGTCCGTGGTGCGGATGAAAGCGTCGTTCGTAATGTCGAGCTTCTTCCAGAGCCGCTTGAAGTTGTCGACCATGCCGTCGGCATGGGCCTTGGGCGAAAGACTCCGGTCCAGCGCGGCCTTTTCCACCTTCTGGCCGTGCTCGTCCGTTCCCGTCAGGAAGAACACGGCGTGGCCGAAAAGGCGATGATAGCGCGCGAGCGTATCGGCGGCGATGGTGGTGTAGGCGTGCCCGATGTGGGGCACGTCGTTCACATAATAGATGGGCGTGGTTACGTAGAATTTATCCGGCATGATGGTGGAGCCCCTCCCCGCTTTCAGCGGGAAGCCGCAGGGCGAATGAATCGTACGCGATGCGCGTTAACCCTGCGTGGGCGGT
>MHDZ01000102.1:0-13290 GCA_001805055.1 Nitrospirae bacterium GWC2_57_13 | reverse complement strand
GCTGTTCCGGCGGGGGCGCTGCCTGCGACGGGCCGCCGGTCTTTTGCTGCTGCGCCTTCATCCCTTCGGCCCGCTGCTGTTCGCCGCCCTTCCGCTCCGGTCTTCCACCCGCCTTCTGCTCCGGCCTTCCTCCCGCCCTCTGCTCTCGCTGCGGCTTCTCTTTCCGGGGCTCCTGGCGCTGTTTTACGTCCTCTTTTTTCCGCTGGCCCTCGCGCTGGCCCCGCTCCTCCTGCTGCTTCCGGTCCGCAGCGGTGCGCCGTTCATCCGCTTCCCTGCGTTCTTCGGCAATACGGCGCTCTTCCTCATCCTTTTTTTCCCGCACCTTGGTGCCGCGAAGCTCGGCAAGGTCCTTCTTGTTGTCGTCGTACATCTGGTATTCGTAGGACAGGCAGCACAGCAGCCTGCCGCAGACCCCCGAGATCTTCGCCGGGTTCAGAACCATTTCCTGTTTTTTTGCCATGCGGATCGAAACAGGCTCGAAATTCCGGAGAAAGGACGAACAGCAGAGCTCCCTTCCGCAAGGCCCGAAGCCGCCGATCATGCGCGCCACATCGCGCACGCCGATCTGTCGCATCTCGATCCGCGTTCGGATCTTATAGGCAAGCTCTTTGACGAGGTCGCGGAAATCGACACGGTTCTCGGAAAAAAAGAAGAAGGTGGCCCGCGCGCCGTCGAAAGAATACTCCACACGAATAAGCTTCATCGGAAGCTCGCGCTCCTCGATAAGGTCCCTGCATACCTCGAAGGCGACGGCCTCGCCCTCCCGGTTCTTCTCTTCCTTCGCAAGGTCCTGCTCGTTCGCCCGGCGAATGAGCTTCCGAAGGGAACGCTGCGCTCTGCGCTGCTCAGGCTTCTCCCCGCCCTCGACGGGGACCGGTGCTTCCTCCTCCCCCGGCAGCGGCAGCTCGATCTCCACCTCCTGCTCCCGGGTCCGAGGACGTTCCTGTTCACGGGGCGCCTCGATCTCGACTTCCCCCGGGAGCGGCAATTCGATCTCCACCTCATGCTCCCGGGCCTCAGGACGCTTCTGTTCACGGGGCGTCTCGATCTCGACTTCTACGCCTTCGGCGTCCGGCGCGTCCTTCACCCGCACCACACGGCCGAAACCCTGCCCGCGGTCAGATTCCACGATCACGCTGTCGCCGACAACGATCTCCACGCCCGTAGCGTCAAAATCGTAGACCTTCCAGTTATCTTTAAAACGAACGCCTGCTATTTTCATCTGAAAAAACCCTGCTCTCTTTTACAAGGACGGCCATGGCCGCCCGATAGAAACCTTTCCATCACACCATCTTGCTATCAGCTGTCAGTTCTCAGCTTTCAGCTCTTAACTCGCAGTTAATAGCCTTTAGCTCATAGCTTTCTGCACTTAGGACGTACAATGAACTCCGAACTCTTCACCCCTTCACCTCTGACCGCTGACGCCTGACAGCCGTTCCAACCTTTGCGGCTTTGCCAGAGACGCCATTGCTTAAGACAGGGACAGTCCCCCTGGAACCAAAGGGGACTGTCCCTGTACGGATTCATGCTGCCGCGGCCATGGAGAAGAACAGATCCTCGGCGACGAGCTGCACGTTCGCGCGGCGGTCGAGCATGGCCCGGCTTGCCGTGATGCGCCTCATATCCTCCAGCATCCGCGGAAGAGAGAACCGCTCGCACCACTTCGTCAGCATATCCCGATGCTCCATGGAGACAAGCAGGCGGTCATCGGCCGTCGCCTGATACACCAGCGCGTCGCGTAGCCATTCTTCCCCAACCTGCAGCAGGCTCTCGAACCGCTCGCGGTCCTTGCCGAGCTTTTCCGCTGCTGCGAGAACCTCTGTCGAACTCATGGCCTCAAGGGACCACCAGAATCGGATCGACTCGTCCCGTACTTTCCGTTCCGCGTCGACATCCATGGACAGGCCGCGGCCCAGGCTTCCTCCGGCTAGGGATGCCGCAAGCAGCGCGTCATCCAGTGCGAGTCCGCGCTGCTGCTCCAGGACCCCGGCAAGCATACGCCGCGAAAAAGGGCGGAACGTGACCTCCTGGCAGCGCGAGCGAATGGTCGGGAGCAGACTTGCGGGCCTGGATGTGACCAGAATGATCAGCGCCTCGCCGGGCGGCTCCTCAAGCGTCTTCAGAAATGCATTCGCGGCCGCCTGATTCAGCGCATCAGCGCCGTCGACGATCAGCACCTTCTTCAGGCCTTCGAACGGTTTGAGTGCGAGATCCGCCTGTGCCTGACGCACCTGATCGATCTTGATCTCCGCACCGTCAGCCTGGAGGAAGTGAATATCAGGATGCGTGTGCGCCGCAGCCTTGCGACAGGCACTGCATTCGCCGCAGCCTCCCTCAGGCCCCGGCTTTCTGCAGTTCACCGCAGCGGCGAGAGCAAGGGCCGTGGTCCGCTTGCCGATGCCCTCATCGCCCGAAAACAGATAGGCATGGGCCAGCGCGTTCCTTGCAAGCGCGCGCTTGATGACTGTAAGCGGCATCTCGTGGCCGATGATCTCACTGAATGACATTATCCTTCAACCATTCCCGGACCGCCTTGTGCCGGCGCCCCTTATCCGCTGCTGAGTGCGTCGGCCACCGCGGCCCTTACCGCTTCCTGCACCTGCTCGGGCGCGAGGGAAGCATTGACCAGCCGAAAACGCCGAGGCTCTTCCTGTGCAAGAGCGAGATATCCCTGCCGGACCCGCTCGTGAAACGCTGTTTCTTCATTCTCGAAGCGCGCCTCCGCCTCCAGTCCGCTCAGCGCGTTCCTGCCCTTTGCCCGCGCAAGCCCTTTTCCCGCATCAAGATCAAGCAGGATCGTCCGGTCCGGCCGAAGCCCGGCAGTCACGATCCCGTCGAGGACCCTGATGGTCTCCCGGTCCAGCCCCCTGCCGTATCCCTGATAAGCAAGCGTGGCGTCGGAGAAGCGGTCGCACAGGACGAGCCGGCCGGCCCTGAGCGCAGGAAGGATGATCTCCTTCAGATGCTGTGCCCTGCTGGCGCCGTAGAGGAGAAGCTCAGCTGTGGGATCGAGGGCCCCGTGTTCAGGATCGAGCAGGATGCCGCGGATCTTGTCGCCGATCCGGGTGCCGCCGGGCTCCCGCGTGACCGTCACCGGCGTCCCCGATGCAGCCACAAACTCCGCCAGCAATGCGATCTGCGTCGATTTTCCCGAACCTTCGATCCCTTCGAAGGTGATGAAGGTCCCTTTCATCAGGCCTTTCCTGTTCCTAACCCGGTCAAGCCCCGCACAAGACGGGGCAGGCCGGCAGAGCCCCGCAGCCTATTTTTTAATAAGGTGCGGGGGACCAAAACGGTTAAACCACAGGTCCGGGAGGCCGGACACACGGTTAAAGACACCTGCTCGACGAGGATTAAAATCTGTGTCCATCTGTGTGTCCCGTTCAGCGGGACCCGTGGTGATATATTCCGCCCATGTTGAGAAGAATTTGATGTGCACCTGACTATTGACCGCGCCCTGCCCGGCATCATGCCGCCAGTTCCGCGAAAGCGTCGCCCTGCTCTCTGAGCACAGAATTCGAGGAGAACAGAAGCACCTGCGTCTTGGCGCCCAGGGCGCGCAGGATCTGGCATGCCGCGCGCTGCCGCGCGGGGTCCAGCCCCGCGATGGCGTCATCGACAAGAAAAGGAAGCCTGAGTTTTCCGGTCACGGCTTCGACGAGCCCCGCTCGGAGGCACAAATAGAGCAGCTCGCGCATGCTGTGGCTCAGGGCCGCGTACTCGACCCGCACATGGTCTTTGTCGAACACGGCGGGGTCGCCGTCATGTCCGGCCTCCACCTTGACATACCTGCCGCCGGTGACCGCCGCCAGGTTGCGCTGCGCCGCAGCCTCCACGGCCGGAACGAGCGTCTCCATTTCAATGCCGCTTGCGCGGCTTGCAAGGGCAAGCTCGGGCAGAAAGATCCCCTGTCCATTGCCGGGCTCCGCTGATGCGCTGAACGGAGCGAACGGCTCCTGTTCCGGAGACCCGAAGTCCCAGGAGGGCGATGCTGCCGACGTTTCAGACTCGATCCGATCGATCTCCTGACGGAGACTGTACGTATCAACGGAATAAGCGGCCAGTGCCCGCGCAGCCTTCTCCAGCTCGATCACTTCCTGCTGCAGCCGCACATATTCAGCCCTGAGCTCGTCCTGGCGTATTCCGCCAAGTAGACGGCCCCGCTGTTCTTCGATATCAGCATGGAGCGACCGAAAATACCGATAGTTCTCAGCCCGGTCCTTGAGCTCCGCCGTGGTTGTGGAGGCAGTTGCATCCATGTAAGCCTGGATCTGAGCACCTCCAACGGAGAAACTCTTCTCGATCTCAGCGAACTCGGTTTCAAACGCCTCAATTTCCTTCTGAAGCACGCTGCGCTGTGCATTCCTCCGCGATACCCGGTACCACGCCGCAATTACAAGGCCCAGGGACAGAATAATCCCGATCAGAAAATAATCGGCCTGCTCCGCCGAAAGAATGAACAGACCCGCGACAAGGGAACCTGCTCCGACCGCAGCGCCGAGAAAAAAAAGCGGGTCTTTCCAGAAGGGGGCACTGGGAATGCCGTCCCTCTGCATCTTCAAACCGTCGATATCCTGCTGAATCTCGTCGGTCTTTGCCATTTTCTGCCCCTGGCTGCGCTCGTGGCCGTCCAGAAGCTCCGATATGTTCTCAGGAAACTGCTCGCATCCCTTGAGGGATTCAAGGTTCGCCTGTATGTCGGAAATACGCCCGCGATTCTCTTCCAGGGTTTCCAGTTTCCTGGTTATCTCACCCAGCTTGATCTTTGCTGCCTCCAGCTTGTACTCGGCATCGGCGGCCTCATCAGCCTTGAGCATCGCCTGCCTCAGCTGCGCGAGCCGGGCCTCCTGGGCTGGCGTGGGACCCGCAGAGGCTGCAGCAGGCCGAACCTGCGGTGCGCGGGTCGTGGTGGCCGCCTGAGGCGGCCGGTGCGACGCCGACCCTGAAGCCTGATCGCGCTGCAGCACAAAGAGCCGCCGGAAATCCTGCTCGGAAACGCCGTTCATGAGCCCACCCATGAAGTCGGCGACGCCATCCCAGCTGCTGTTCATCAGGTCAAATCCTTTGGTACCTGCATTATACTTGGAGAGATTCACACCCCGCTTCGAGAAATCGTGGATGACACGGAAGTACTCGCTGTCGCCGGGAAAGACCACCAGCGCCCCCCGCGACGTATCAGGCGTCGCGCGCGACACCAGCGAATCGACAGCGCCCGGCGCGTCGTTCGGGAACAACAAACGGACGATCGTGTCAACGGTCGTGGTCTTTCCGCCCTCGTTTCCGGCGGCGATGAAGTTAAACCCGCGCTGAAAACGGAGCCGGACAAGCTGCCCGAACTCCCGCACTCCCTGCATCACGAGCTCCAGCAGGAACATGAAAAGGTGCTCCTTTCCCCTTGTTTTTTGCTACTATAACGCAAGTGAAGCAAAGTTGCAACAGGGAAAACCCTCGCTGAATCAGGCTGGAACCCGCCAGAATCGCCCACTTCATCTCCTTTTGCACGGAACTCAGGTAAAAGACGCAGATGACGCAGATGTTCTCAGATAAAAACCAGGCATTCAGGGCGGTTAAGGATTTGATACATTCGTAAAAAGTAAAAATCTACCAGATCGGCATCCCGCAGAGCAGGACAGGTAAAAAAATATCGAAAATTGAAAAGCCTTCCTCCGTGCCCTCCGCGGCTCCGTGGTTAAATCCGCTTTTGTACGACTTCATCATATCTGATCCGCGCCCAAAACCTCTTATCCAGCTCAGGACTTCCCGGCAAGGGCTTCCAGCGATCGCCGGAGCGCTTCCGCTTTCTGGAGGGTTTCGAGATATTCCCGTTCCGGGTCGGAATCAGCCACGATCCCTGCCCCCACCTGCGCGTGGGCCTTGCCGTCCTTGATAAGGAAGGTCCTGATGATAATGTTCAGGTCCATGTCGCCGGCGTTCGAAATGTAGCCGATGGAGCCGGTGTAGGGGCCGCGCGCCAGCGGCTCCAGTTCGTCGATGATCTCCATGCACCGCACCTTGGGAACGCCGGTGATCGTCCCGCCCGGGAACACGGCGCGGATGAGGTCGAAACAGTCCCTCCCCGGGGCCAGCTCGCCGCGAACATTCGAGACGATATGGATCACGTGGGAATAGTCCTCGATCACCATCAGTTCGTCCACCTCCACTGTTCCGTAGGAGCAGACCTTTCCCAGATCGTTCCGCTCAAGATCGAGCAGCATGATGTGCTCTGCCCGCTCTTTCTCGTTCGTCAGGAGCTCCGCGGACAGCTCCTGTGTCTCGGCAAAATCCCTGCCGCGCCGCCGCGTGCCCGCGATGGGCCGCGTATCAGCCCTGCTGCCTGAAAGCCGCACGAGCCGTTCAGGCGACGAGCTCACCAGTTGCAGGTCTCCCAGATCGAGATAGGCTGCAAAAGGCGAAGGATTGATCTCCCGGAGAACGCCATAGAGCCGCAGGGGATCGCGACCCGTGAACTCGGCATCAAAGCGCTGCGACAGGTTCGCCTGATAGATGTCTCCTGCGGCGATATACTCCTTGCACCGCTTGACCATGGACTCGAATTCCCTTTGCGAGAGGCAGGGCGTCATGATGCTCGCTGCGCTGTCTGTTGCCATGGGAGTTGAGGGCGCGGCAGCAGGTGCACTGTTGTCCCTGGGCGCCGCAAGCCGGGAGGCCAGATGTCTGAGCTTCCTTTCCGCTTCGTCGTAGAGGCGGGGCCACTCATCCGGAGCAGGACGCCGGAACCCCAGTTCCTGCTCACGGGCGCCGGGATTCACTATCACCCAGGCCCGCTGGTCGAGATGATCAAAGGCAATGACAGTGTCAACAAAGAGAAAACAGGAGTCGGGAACGTGAAGGTCGTCGGCCACCGTGCGCGGCAGCTTTTCAAACTGATGCACCATGTCGTAGGACAGGAACCCGACCACGCCCCCGGTGAACGGCGGCAGACCTGCGACGCGGGCTGTGCGGTAGTTGGACATGAGTTCGCGCAGCTTTTCAAGGGGCTTCCGCTGCATCGTCACCCGCCGGCCGTATTTCCCCTCAGGCGTGGCAGGAAGGCTCAATTCCACGTCGCGTCCCCGGGAACGGAACACCAGATAAGGGTCGCCGGTCACAAAGGAGTAACGGCCCGTCTTCTCGCCAACACGGGCGCTCTCGAGCAGCGCGCGCGGCTGGACGCTGTCGAAGATCCCGAGCGCCTCAAGGGGACTGCACAGGGACGGATCGATCTCGCTGTACAACGGAAGTATTGCTCCGCCATGCAGATGCTCAATAAAAATCTTTTTTGATGGATGCACGTAATTCATGGAAAAGTAGGGGAATTGTATGTGCTATTGCCTCAAGAATCAAGTGGATTCTGCCGAAAAAAATATCTTCCTTGACAAGCTGTGGTATACTATCCATAGGACAGGGCGGTCGCGGACCAGCCAATGATCTTTTTCATGCGATATTTGACGATTTGTACAGAGGCGTTGCCGTACCAGCACCAAAAGGTGCACGCTTTTTTTACCAGGCTGAAGAAGGAACTGAGCACTTGCCTTACCGGGAACACCAGGGCTGGCAAGCGGGCCGCAAGTTGAGCGGTCTGGCTCCCGGCTTACAGGGTCCTGATTGGCAGGAAGAGCTGATGTTCCAGACCGGTGGCGAGGCGGGAAGTCATAACGAGCTTTAAAGGGTCCGCGCAGCGGAGCTGGAGAAGCAAACGAAGAACTTCCTTGTGATTCCCCCGGATCAAAGCCTGTTAGAAATTATGGTACGAAAGCAGCGCCTTTTTTATTTCCTGAACAAAAGCCGGCAAAAAAGTCTGCCGGCTTTTTTCATGCCACTCAGGAGCTAAAAGCGGCTCTCGCAAAGTACGCAAAGGAAACCCTTACGTCCAGAGTTAAAATCGAAAAGCTACGCATTTCTTGGCGCTCTTTGCGCCTTGGCGAGAAAACATCTTGCCTTTTCTATGGCTTTTTGAACGGCACAAGACCACACCCCATATAGCTAGACCTTCCCATACCGGAAGCACTCCGTCACATGATCGTTCACCATTCCCACGGCCTGCATGAAGGCATAGCAGATGGTGGAACCCACGAACTTGAACCCCCGCTTCTTCATATCCCTGCTCAGGGCTTCGGACACTTCGGTCGTTGCGGGGATCTCCCCATGGCGATTGAAGGCGCGGCGAATTGGTTTGTTCCCGACGAAGTGCCAGAGGTAGGCATCAAAGGAACCGAATTCCTTCTGGATGGCAAGGACCAGCCGTGCGTTCGTGACGGCCGATCCGATCTTCAACCGGTTGCGGATGATGCCTTCGTTCTTCATGAGCCGTTCCACATCGCGCGGCGTGAGCCGGGCCACGATTGCGGGGTCGAATCCTTGGAAAGCCTTGCGAAAGTTCTCGCGCTTCCTGAGCACCGTTGACCACGACAGGCCCGCCTGTGCGCCTTCGAGGACCAGGAATTCGAAGAGCCGTTGGTCGTCGTGCAGCGGCACGCCCCATTCCTCATCGTGATAGGCGGTCATAAGCGGATCATCGGACACCCAGGAACATCTCTGGATTTTTCCCGGCATACCAACCCTCGCAGAGATCAGACGTGATCGCAGATGCGGCGCCGGCACTTCAAATTAACTGCGGTGCGCCTTCGCATCTCCCCCACCCCTTCTGTCCGGCGCTGCAATACTCTGCAGCATCTTCACTTGAATATAACCCGATTATAGCACGAAAGGCTCACACGCTATGGTCCGTTCTGCAGGCGCCATTGACAATTCTTCATGCCGGTGCTAACATAGTAAAAAAGAGGGCAGATATTGTCCTCATTCATCCCGAAAAGCCGGGCTGACCCTTGGGTCGGTGCGGAACGGCGCGGATCATTAATCAATGATAGCTGGATAGCCGAAGGGTGAAGTACTTGGCGCTCCGGCTCGTACTGTTTCCGGCATGCTGTTCGGGCAAGATCGTGGTGAAGTGAGGCTGTATGAAGAAAGGAGAACTACCATGCCTAAGAAAAAAACCATACTAGGCACCCAGGAGATCATGGAGATCTATAAGAAAGTAGGGACTCCTGGCGAGCCCCATAAGGTGCTGGCGAAGTTGGAAGGAAGCTGGACGACCCGTTCCCGGGGCTGGATGGAGCCCGGCAAGCCGCCGGTGGAATCTACGGGAACGTGCGAACAGAAGCTGATCCTCGACGGGCATTACCTGCAGCAGGTCTATACAGGCGATATGATGGGACAGCCCTTCACGGGTATCAACCTCCTGGGGTACGACAACCAGTCCGGCAAGTATGAGTCGGTATGGCTCGATTCCATGAGCACCGGCATATTCTATTTCGTGGGCCCGGCGAGTGCCGACGGCAGGACCATTACGCAGGACTGCAGCTATGTTGACCCCATTAAGGGCCCTTCGGTCTGGCGCAGTGTGACCAGGATCAGGGACGACAACACCCTTGAGTTCGAGATGTTCATCACCCCCAAGGGGGGCAAGAAAGAGAAGATGATGGAGATGACGGTTGCGCGGACGGAAGCCGTCGTTCGCAAAGCGGCATAGGGCGCTGCTGGAGGGCGCTGTTTCTCTTTGCGGGAAACGGCGTCCCCGGAGTTGTCCTGCGTATGTTTGAAACGGATCTGAAGGAGGATGATATGCGACCATTACGTGAGAAATGCGAGAACAGCAATGCGGTGCCGTCCTTTTGCGACTGCATCAGCGGGGACGAATCGGTGGATGTAGCAGCGCAAGCATTCTGCAAGCGGGCGGCCGACAGCAGCGGCAGCGTCACCGGGGATGAGTTGGGTGAGCTGAAAAAGGCGCTAAAGGACCTGGAAGCGACCGACGTTGACGAGTCTTGCTGCGAATGTTAGGGCGAGAACGGGGAATGCGTCTTGACACGAAAGGTGAGCTGAGAGCTATCAGCGATCAGTAGGCAGCAGGTAATGCTCCATCATCCATCCCGCATCCTTGCCCACTTGCCCGCAATTGCCAGGAGATGTCAAACTGCAGATACAGATAAGAATTATTCTTTTTACTGGCATCGGGCTTCGATTTAGGCTATACTATAGTTAATCAGGACTTATTTTGTGTTAATTGCACTCTGCCATAAGGAGGCAGCATATGGTGACTACAGCAGCTATCGGTTCATTGGAGTACACGAACGATTTCTTCTCCCTCGTCATTCGCGAGGCACCGAACCGCCCCGGAAGCTACGTCTTCTACAGCGGCATCAGCATGCCCAGGTTCGACCCCATCTGCTGGGGCAAGACCGGGATCTGCTCCAACGCGGCATTCAAGGGCCTGCAGCAGCTTCGGGCCAATGTATCGCTCTTTGCCAACCAGCGGGGCATCGTGACGAAGAGCGCCGAAACACCCTCCGATCTGCTGGGCGGGCATGGGACCGGCTGGTACCAGGAAAATGCCCTTTTGATCGAGGACGCATCTTTCGAGGCCGTCCGGGAGATCCTCGAATTCAGCGCGAGAGACCTCGTCCGGACGATATTGGCCGCCTGTCAGCCCGGTGTGGCGCTCCCGGCCGGAGCCCTGGGTCCCGAGGCAATGCAGCGCTTCCTCGAATCCCATGGCAAACCCAATTACAAGGCAATTGCTCCTTCGAAGATCGCCAAGCCGACCGGAGAGACCGCAGACGGGAGATGTTAGACTGAGGGTAGCATTTACTAGAAAACGCAACGACGGCTAAAGTATGAAGGCCCGGGCATTTCCCGGGCCTTTTTTTATCTAAACCTGCACGATTTAGAGGAGTTCAAAAAAAAGATCCAACTTTTTTGTTACCTTTCTTGCGCGGCTATCTCTGGCCCTGCCGTTCACTCCGCACGGAGACCTGTCCCGATATGATCGGGAACTCCGCATTCCTCATTCGAAACATCCGTATTGATCCGGGCACATCCGCTTTTTCCGTGTTAAGGGTTTTCATTAAGCCTTTCTCTGCTAACTCTGCGTCTCCGCGCAACAGGTGCAATAGCCCCCCCCTCCTGGGCGGAAAATCAATTCGTACCAATTCTATCTGGTATACTTTAAGCAGATAGGCTTGAGTCATTTTCTGCCTTGCAGGGAGGTGGCGAAGCTTAATATCAGAGTATTTTGGCCTTCTTACGGGAAAGACAGCATCCTGCCATAGGTCAATCAAAAGTCGCCCGCTAAGAGAAAGGAGGCGGTTATGAAAAGACCATTGGTGCTTCTTCTGTTCATTGTCTCTGCTGCTGCAGGCGTGATGCCCCCGGGCACCGTATTTGCCCAAACCTCGGACTCGGTAAATTTCGGCTTTGGAGGAGTGCCGGGGCTCATGAATCATTGCGACTCAAATGTCTACATTTTTGAGTACGAGCATATGCTCGCTGACTCAAAATTCACGGTCCTGGGACGGGGCAGCGAGGTGGATTACCAGTTCGACGACGGCATATATCGGGAAGAAGGGAAGCCGAGGGGCGTCGAAGTGGGTGCGCGTTATTATTTCGACGGCGGCATGACGGGGTTCTTCATCGGCGGAACCGTGGGGTACTGGACGGCGGACTGGACGTTTACCAGTGACAAGGGCACGGTGAACGAGGCACAGGGCAAAGGAGACGCCGATTCCATCAGGGCGAATGTGGACATGGGCGGACGATTCCCCCTCGGCTCCTCGGCCGTCTCGATCGTGCCCGCGCTGAACATCGGAAAATACTTCTCGTCCACCTCATGCGAATATACCGTTCCTGCGCTACTGATTGGAACGGCATGCAGCCAGGACACCAAAGTTCAGGCCTACATTTTCTTGTCCGTGATGGTCGGCATTGGGTTCTGATAGAGACCCCATCCCGGCGGAACTGGTGAATTCAATTAGGGGGGCAGTCATAAGGGCAGGATAAAATCTTCATTCGTTACATATCTGTCCACATCGGAGATTTGATCCCGATTAGTTCCGGTGCAAATAGAATTCAATGTTTTTTTGTCACCTTTCTTGCGCGCCCAAGAAAGGTGACCGAAAGAAGGGTGCCCCGACGAAAATTTTTTACGGCGTGCTTGGTCGTCCTCGGTACATTTCGGAAACTCGCCGATAGGAATTTCTTTGTCCATCAGTCCCTCTCCCTCTGGGAGAGGGTCCGGGTGAGGGTGCTCGGACGATCCGAAATGCTTCACCCTCGCACTCGGTCGCCCCGCAGCGGCGGGATGTCGCGCAGCTAAAAGGGCTGGAGGAACTCCACACACCTAAATTTTCGTATGGGGTTGCTTTGGGAGCTTCCGAAAAAGCAGTTGCTCAAAGTCTTGGTTTTAACCCGAGATCGTTTTTTGAGATTTTCTCTGCGGACTCTGCGTCTCCGCGAGCAATATTCGTTTCTGTTTTACTTTGCGACCTTTGCGAGAGAACAGCCTTTTAGTGAAGGTCTTAGCATCAGATGTTCTGTCTTTTGATCAGGGCTTCTCGACCGATCTGCCCGACCGCTTCCAGGCCTCAAGCCCGCCTTCGATGAACTTGGCATCGATGTTCTTCTGGCGCAAGTTCTCCTGCACCGACCTGCTGACCGATCCGCCGCGCGCGCAGTAGACCACGACCTCGCGGCTGCCGAGCGCTGCTCCCCACTCTCCAACCTGCTCGGGGTCCTTCCATTCCGCTCCCGGGATCATGGCAGGATCGCTCTCGCGATCGGTTTTCCGCCGTACATCCAGCACCTGCGGAGGGTTCCCGCCCTTGAGCTTTTGTTCCAGTTCTTCAGGAGTCATGGTATCGCTCATTGGCACCCTTTTCTGAAAGCAGCAGATGATCCTCTTTCGAGCTGCCCGCCCCCAGGCTCACGACGTACACGCCCTTGCCGGGGACCTCTGCCATGGGTTTTTATGTGACTTGACGCGACCTCATGACGCCGGAGTCAAAGAGAATGAAAATCAGGAACGACGGGCCAGCTTCGCGATGTCGGGCACATCAAGCACCCGCTTATCAGGTCCACTGGCGACGCTGTTGATCATGGCCAGGCCGATCTCCTTGAGGGTAAGAAAAGCGTTCGGGAACAGCAGTTTCCCCAGAGGAAAGAGCGGATCGAGCACACGGTAGAACCCATGGGTGTTTTTCAGGCCCTTTGTGGGGCGGATAAAACCGGGCCGGAACATATAGGCCCCGCGGAACGGGAGTTTCATCAGGTCGTTCTCGGTCTTTCCCTTCACTCGTGCCCACATGGTGCGCCCTTTTTCGCTGCTGTCCGTGCCCATGCCGGAGACATAGCAGATCGTCATGTCCGGATCAAGCCTGGCAAGCGGACGGGCCAGGGCCATCGTGAGGTCGTAGGTGAGATGCCGGTACCTTTCTTCCGTCTTGCCGAGGGAAGATA
>MHDZ01000101.1:2701-9451 GCA_001805055.1 Nitrospirae bacterium GWC2_57_13 | reverse complement strand
GGTTCTCCTCCTTGGCGAGACCGGCACGGGGAAGGGGGTCGTAGCGCGTGATATTCACCGCAGGAGCAGCCGCAAGGACCGGCCCATGATAACGGTCAACTGTTCGGCGCTTCCGGCTAATCTTATAGAAAGCGAGCTCTTCGGGCGGGAAAAGGGCGCGTTCACCGGCTCCCATGAACGGCAGATGGGACGCTTCGAACTTGCCGACAACAGCACCCTGTTCCTCGACGAGATCGGCGAGATGCCGCTGGAGCTTCAGACCAAACTGCTCAGGGTCCTCCAGGAAGGCGAGTTCGAGCGCCTGGGCGGCTCAAAGACCATCAAGGTCAATGTGCGGATCATCGCGTCCACCAACCGGAAGCTGGAGGAAGAGATCCGGAAGGGCAGATTCAGGGAAGACCTGTTCTACCGGCTGAATGTGTTCCCCATCACGATCCCGCCGCTCCGGCAGCGCAAGGAAGACATCCCTCTTCTGGTCGATTATTTTGTCGTCAAATTCAACAAGAAAACAGGAAAAAAGATCGAGACCGTGTCGAAAGACACCCTGAATGCCCTCCAGGAATACAACTGGCCTGGCAACGTGCGCGAACTGGAGAGTATCGTCGAGCGGGCGGTGATCACCAGCCAGGGGACCGCGCTGCAGATACTGGACCGGTTCGAGAATTCCCTGACGACCGGTGAGCAGGACGCACGGGACGGGAAGGCCCTTGTCGATATCGAACGCGACCATATCCTCCAGGCGCTCGGGAAAACCGGGTGGAAGGTCGAAGGGAAAAAAGGCGCAGCAGCGATGCTCGGTCTCAACCCCAGCACGCTACGCGGCAGGATGCGGAAAGACGGCATCCGCCGTTCATGAAAAGTCGCCAGTTCACACGGAGGCACAAAGGATGAAGTCTCTAAAGTAAAGATACGCTTCTTTCGTGTCTTCGCGGCTTTTGTGTGAGACACGACTTTTTCCGGCTGTATCATTTCTCGCGTACCGATATGGCATGTCGCCCTCTTCTCAATCCTCTCCCCGAGGGGGAGGACGCGGCATTTTTTGTCTCGCCCCGTGGGGAAAGGGCCCAGGGTGGAATTTCAGCACCTGCTCCACCGGGAGGAGTATATCAGAACCAAAGACCGCATAATTATTGCTGCGAGGCGTCTCCGCCATTCCTCGGTCACGTTGTTTTTCAGCCTCCTCCTCTTCGCCGGTTTACCTGGCGCGAGCGCTGAAACCGCGGGACAGCCGGGAACAAATTCGGCTGCTGCGGATGGCGACCTGGTAAGCGCGGAAACGACTCCACGGCAGGACCCCTCTGCGCCGGCAGCACCGCAGGAGCCTGAACCCGGCAAAACGCCTCAACCGGTTGCACAAACCAAAACCGAGAAGAGGAGATTGGGGCCGCAGGTAGACCCCTGTTTTACCGCCGAAGTAGCTGGAGACAATTGGCTGGACCAGGTGCATGGCTACGTGCAGGATAGCACCTGTGAACCAGCAGTATGGTTTGACACCTTCTTTGTGAAGGACCATGTTTTGCTGGATCTCCGGCCCGGCACTCTCATCATAGTAAGAAATTCAGTCCGGTGGACAGAGGGGCAGGGTGTCACTAATCTCTTCGATTACCATCTCGAGTGGAAGCTGCCCCAATGGAAAAAATTTCTGAAAAGATCGAAGTTATATTTCGAGTCGAGATCCGTTGCCGACAAATACACCACCCAGCCAGGTCAGCCCGTCCAACCGGGAGTCGACCGGGAAACGGGAGTCAGAAAACCCGTCATTGGGGTGCGGGCGGATCTGTATACCAGGTTCCGTTCACTGGTCAGTATTAACAGCGGCATCAAGATCAGCGCTCATACCAATGCGCATATCAGGCTGCGGTATCAGTACGTGAACCCCTTTGGCGACGTTTACGTCTTCCGATTTTCCGAGATCGCCATGTGGCAATCCATTGAACATTTTTCGAACACAGTGCAGCTCGATCTTGAACGAAAGTTCAGCACCCTTACGTTCGCCCGGTGGGCCAATAACGTGACTTACCTCGAGGACACACCCGGCGTAACCTGGAACACCGGGGTCAGTCTTTTCACGGCATTATCGTCAAAGAGCGCAATTTCCTTTGATACCAATATGTGGGGAGTGAGCCATCCTCACTGGGTCACTCAAAATTATCGGGTCGGATCGCTGTATCGACGGAGCTTTTACCGGCACTGGCTCTTTTTCGAGCTTGCGCCTGAAGTCACCTGGCCGAAAGGCGCGGGCGGCCACAGGAATTCCACGTACGCTTTTATGGCCACCCTTGAAATTCAATTCGGCAAGTAATCCCGACAAGAGGTCTGATATGAATCTGAAACGCTTCAGAGCGACGCATGCCTGCATTCTCCGCAGTTTCCTCATCCTGCTCCTCTCCGTTCAATCCGCATTCGCGGAACCTTCTCGTCTCCCGGAGCGGCGGAGGCCCCAGTTCGAGAACGTGTCCGGCTGGATCATTGTGCCTTATGTCTTTGATTACCCCGGTCTCGGCAAGGGCTACGGCGTCCTGGGAGGCGCGGCGAATATCAGCGGCACCTATACCGACGTCGCGGGGAGCATCTTTGCCGGTGATGTCAGCGGCGAGGCGCTGGGAATAAGCAGCATTCACCTGGTCCCCCAAAAACTCATTCTCGACACCGGCGTGATCCATGTCAGCAACGCAACGCTGCAAAGCTACAGCCAGCGGGGCATGGCAACAGAGAAAAACGACTATACGCTGCTGGAGTTCGTCAACAGCTCCTTTTACGGAGGCCGGCTCCTGGCCACATTCTTTGAGCGGCGGTTCGAGGTGTACGCGGGACTGTACAGCGGAAGCGCGCAGTTCCAGTCGATCCGCGAGCCTGACGGGAACATCATTATCGAGGCCCAGAACGCCGCCCGGAGCAGGCCCACGACCATGGTCTTCGGAATGCAGATCGATGCGACTGACGACTACGTGGACCCGCGGCGCGGCCTGCGCTTCAATGTGAGCAACTGGCGGACACCGGCCCGGGATGTAGGGCCCGACTTCTTTTATATGGATTATAGCGCCACGGCCTATATTCCTCTCGGGAGGCAGAGCGCCTGGGCGTTTACCTATTTGCGGTCCGACGCGTATGTTCTCCGGCAGGGTGAGACGGACTATGACGTGATCGCCCGGAACCAGGGCCTGGACTGCGACACCATCACGGATCTGCAGCAGCGGACGGAGTGCGAACAAGTCATCAACAGTATCATTGCGGCCAACACCTATGGAACCGCCACCTCCCTGGGCGGTCTCAGCCGTTTGCGGTCCTATCCCGAAGGACGCTACAAGGGAGCTCACACGGAATTTTTCGGGACCGAAGTCCGCTGGAACCTCACGGAGGAGAACAAGCCCTTCAATATCGTCATTGTGAAGGATGTCCGTGTGGCCTTTCAGATCGCCCTGTTCTACGAGATCGGGACGACTGCAGACCGGCGGAGCGAGCTTTGGGACATCACCCGGTCTTCCTACGGTGTTGGGGTCCGCATGGTGGTCGCATCGGGGCTGGTGTACCGGATCGACTTCGCAACGGGCAACGAAGGCTTTCAGACGAGCATCTTCTTCCAATATCCCTGGTAATTGCACTGGTAATTGCAGGGATCGATCATGATGAGGCATGGTTCCCAGTACCGCCGAGGCAAGGTCTCTACAGGCTGTTGAAAAAGCATCAATCGTGCCTTTGTTGTATGGGCGCCGAAGGATCGGAGGAAGGTGATCCGCGGACAGCCGGCTACTTAAAGATTTGCCTCAATATTGTGTATATGTTACAATATTTTTCATCCTCCGGTGTGAACGTCAGTTCATGGACGATTCTGTTTCGATGACAACCTCTCGAAGGGAACGATTATGGCCGGCATAGAGATCATTGCTGTGGACGGGGGATCGGAATTAAAGGACTTCATTGACCTGCCATGGAGGATCTACGCTGAGTACCCCAACTGGGTCCCCCCCCTTAAGAATGAGGTTCGCCGGATGCTGGACCCCCGCAAACATCCTTTCTGGGAGTTTTCCGAGCGCATCCTCTTTCTGGCGCGACGCGGTTCGGAGACGGTGGGAAGGATCGCGGGCATCATAGATCGTAATTATAACCAGTGCCATAGCGAAAAGATGGGTATCTGGGGATTTTTCGAATGCACTGATGATCCGGAGGCTGCGCGAGCCCTCTTCTCTTCCGTGGAGGCGTGGGTTCGCCGGAAAGGGATGACCTTCCTGAGAGGCCCGCTCAGCCCATCGATGAATTACGAAACAGGGCTGCTCATCGAGGGCTTTGATTATCCGCCTGCTGTGGGGATGACGTATAACCCGCCGTATTACCTGAAGCTGATAGAATCAGGCGGCTACACCAAAGAGAAGGACCTGCTGGCTTTCCTGATAGATGGCGAGTACCGGCTGCCGGACTGGATGGAGCGTCTTGCGGAACGGACCGCCCAAAAAAAAGGTATCCGCATCAGGCACGTTGATCCCAAAAAAATGGATGCCGAGTTCGACCTGATCAGGGAGATCTACAATGACTCCTGGTCCGGCAACTGGGGTTTCGTCCCCCTGACCAATAATGAGATGCGGGACATTCAGAAAAGCGTGAAACCCTTCGCAGACCCGCGCCTGGTGTTCTTCCTGTATTACGATGATGACCCCGCAGCTGTCTGCGTGATCTTTCCTGATGTCAACCCTTTGCTCAAATGCCTGAACGGCCGGATCAGTCCGCTTGGTCTGCTCAAGGTGCTGATCTGTCGGCGTAAGATCAAGGGACTGCGGCTGCTGATGTTCGGCATCAAGGAGAAATACCGGCAACTGGGGCTTCCCCTGCTGGCCTTCCACCACATCTATGAGGTCGCGAGGGAACAAATGAAATATCAGAATCTCGAGATGGGCTGGACCCTGGAGGACAACGAGTCGATCAACGCATTGACCGGGGAAACCGGCGCACGAGTATACAAGAAATATCGAATATTCAGAAAGTCCCTATGAACGGCAAAGCAACCGGGCGAATATGCCGGGCGCGTCTCCTCGCGGTGATGATCGTGCTGGCGGGGGTTGCGGCCGGATGCGGGCACAAGCTCTACGCTCCGGTGCAACCCGACGGCTGGAGTGCCCAGCCCATCGCGATCGCGTGCCGCTTTGCCCCCGATGCCGACCTGGATCCCGCCACCGGAATGCCCGTGGGGGACGAAGGATATTACCTCTATATCCTGAACGAAGCCGCCGGATGGGACTACAGCACTGCAACGTCGATTCTCTTCTCGATTTGGCGGCGTCCATGGGCGCATAGCTGGCTCATGCTGGAACGACCGCAGGATCGTCTGGAATTCGGCCACACCGGCGACTTCGGGCAGACGAAACCGCGTTACCATGACGGCGTGTTTCAGAGGATCCGGGAAGGGGATCCCAATCCTATCGCTTACTTGTGGCAGACGATGTCCGACGGCCAATTCCAGACCGGCAAGCCCAATCGCCCCCCCTCCTTCGTCTGGCGAATGCCGATCACGAAACGGCGGTATCACTTGATCCATGAATACGCGATGCAGCGGAAGTACGAACAGTTCGGCGTGAGGAGCAACAACTGCACCGATTTTGCGGCAGAAGCAGCGGCGCTGGCGGGCATCAACCTGATCCACCGCATTCGCTTCACCCTGCCGCCGGAAACGAAGGTCTGGGGCCGGATGCGGCGTGTTTGGACGGACCCCCGATACCGCATACTGGAGTACAGCACGCCCGACGTTCTGGATGCTGATCTGCGCCAGCTCGCCCGGTTGGGGATCGGGAGTGACGTCACAGAATGGTACCTTGCTTTGATGTGGTGAAGATCGCTCTGATACCCGGGAATATCGGGTGAAATTGATCTGATCGGCGCATTGTCATGAAAAGGTGAACGCATGGCGTTGAAGCAGAAGTCCGACATACCAGCTGAGCCTCGGGAGTCTCTCATCGGTTTCGTCTGGCGGCCCGAGGAGATCACCCCATCGGTGATTCAAATGGCTCAGCGAACAGGGAGCAGGGCCGTCTTCGATTTTTCTCTGATGGGAATGGACGGGCTACGTTCTTTCTTGGGAAAGGCCGGCCCTGCCGGCCGCATCAGGGATATCAAGATCTCTGTCCCTGTCTTTTTTGATTCGTCGTTGGGACCGTTATTAAAGGAAACAGGGGTCCACGATATCTGGGTAGAGTGCCTTCCCCAGTCCTTTCAAGGCGATCCTTCCCTCTTTCTCCAGAGATTGAGGGAATTGTCGGAAGACCACCGCTGCTTTCCCATCATCGGCGACATGGATCTCCTGGCAGCGATCGTGAAGGATAGCTCGGGCATCGGGCGCATCGTCCTGAAAGGATGCGAGGCCTCCGGATTCGTGAGCGGTGAAACGACCACGGCCCTCTATTCGATGGTCAAGGCAATGCTGCCCACGCCCTCAAAGCCTCCCGACATCCTCATCTGGGGAGGCGTCTCCACCCCAGAGGCGGCAGCGGCATTCCTGTCGACCGGGGCCGCCGGGATCGTTTTCGAGAGCGTCCATTGGCTGACAGATATGGTCGCCATTGATGATGTTCAGCGCCGGCGGCTCTCCAACCTGCGCCTCGACTCTACCGATCTCGTCGGCCTGGACCTGCAGGTCCCCTGTCGCCTTTTCAACAAGGGAAACTCGCTTGCGTTCAAGGAGATCAAGACGTTCGAGGACTCGCTGTGCGGAGCAGAGATCCCGGAAGAAAGCCGCCGCTCCTTCGTAAGCCGGGTGCATGCCAG
>MHDZ01000101.1:1037-2675 GCA_001805055.1 Nitrospirae bacterium GWC2_57_13 | reverse complement strand
TCGGCCAGGACGAGGTCATCCCTCTGGGCGTTGAAGCCGCCTTTGCCGCATCGTTCGTTGAGCGTTTCGGGTCCGGAACCGGGGAGGCCGTGAAAGCCTTCATGGACGAAATTCGCAGCGAGTGCGGCCTGGCTGAGTCAAAAAAAGACCGCTTCCTGGACAGCCCTGCAGCCGGAGAGATGGGGACCCTCTACCCCTTTATCCAGGGCGCCATGTCCTGGATCACCGATGTCCCGGAGTTTGCCTCAAGAGTTGCCGATGCCGGTGGATTGCCCACCATCGCCCTTGGCCTGATGGACGCGGAGGCCCTTGACCGAAGGCTGGGACGCCTGCCGGAGATCATGGGGGGGCGCCCCTATGCAGTGAATGTCGTCTCTTTGGCGGAGAACCCTTTCCGGGAGACGCATCTGGCCTGGATAAAGAAACAGAGGCCCCGTTTTGTCGTGATCGCAGGCGGCGATATCTCCCCTGTCAGAGAATTGATCGAATGCGGCATAGGGGTCATGTATATCGCTCCTGATGAGGCGCTGTTGAGGCTCGCCCTTGAAGCCGGCGTCCGGTACGTGGTCTGCGAGGGGTATGAGGCCGGCGGCCACGTTGGGCAGCATAGCACGCTGACCCTTGCTCAAATGGCGCTGGACCTGAAGCGGCGCACGCCGGCCCTGTTCCAAAACCGTCGCGTGATCCTTGCAGGGGGGATCTTTAACCGGGAGACCGCATTCATGGCCGCCATGCTCGGCGCGGACGCCATCCAGATGGGCACCGCCTATCTGGCCACCCGGGAGATCGTTGAAACGGGCGCCTTGACGGCGCTCTATCAGCGGATGATTCTGAAACCGCCTCCGGGAGGAACAGTCGTCTCAGGCCGGGACACCGGACTTCGGGTGCGGTCCTTGCGGACCCCGAGAGTGGAAGCTATTTTATCCCTGGAGAGGGAGTTTGCAGCAGGCCACCAGGACGAGGCCTCTTTCCGGACGAGAGTAGAGGAGATGGCCGCGGGGAGTCTTTTCGCCGCGGCCCGGGGCATGGACAGGCCGGGCGGAGCGCCTCTGGATGAGCGGGCCTGTCTCGAACGCGGTCAATTCATGAGCGGGGCCTGCGCCGGCCTCATCCATGATGTCCGGACGCTGCGGTCCTTTCACCGCGAGCTGGCCGAAGGTCCTCTCGTGCTGCATCAGCCCCTTGTGGGATCGATCGAGGAACATCCAGCATACGGCATAAACGGTTCGAACAGTTTAAACGGATTAAACAGTTCATCCCAGGTCGACCGCAGACTGAAGCCAGTCGCCCCCCGCAGAGACGATGGTGAAAGGGTCGCCATCACCGGGATGAGCATCATCAATGCCCTGGGGAAGAGCCCGGAGGAGGTCTGGGCTGCAAGTCTGGCCATGAAGAGCGGGATCACCCTGGTTCCGCCTTCGCGGTGGGATCACGCGCTTTTTTATGATCCCCGGCCGCACATTCCGGACAAGACCTACTGCAAGGTGGGCGCCTTCCTGGACTTTCATATCTCGCGCAATGAACTCGGGATCCCCCCTCATGATTTCCGGACCATGACCGAGGCCACAAAGATCACCCTGTGGCTGGCGGACAGGGCCATCCGGGCATCGGGCATCCTGGATTCGGACATCCCGCGCG
>MHDZ01000101.1:633-999 GCA_001805055.1 Nitrospirae bacterium GWC2_57_13 | reverse complement strand
GCGGCAGGGGCCCTGAACGATACCATAATCAGGGCCTACGTTCACGACATCCTCAACTCCGCCAAAAGGGCCGTTCATCTCACGCCGGACCAGGCGAGCGCCATCGAACGGGAGGTGAAGTCAGGACGCATAGCGCCTGACGACACCACGCTCCTGGGCAGACTCAACTGCGCAGCGGCCGGCTTCATCTGCAACCGGTATGGGCTCATGGGGCCAAGCTACGCTGTCTCCGCGGCCTGTGCGACCTCACTGGTCGCGCTTCACAGCGCCCTTCAGATGATCCGGAGCGGCATCATCGACGCGGCCATCGTCGGAGGGGGCGAGGAGAATCTCACCCACTTGCATTTTCTGGAATTCTCCGCCCTG
>MHDZ01000101.1:431-566 GCA_001805055.1 Nitrospirae bacterium GWC2_57_13 | reverse complement strand
AACGGGACGGGATGGTCCTCGGCGAAGGCGGGGGGATGATCGTCATCGAGCGGGAAAGCCTGGCCCGCGCACGGGGGGCGCGTCTCCACGCCGTCATCACCGGCATGGGAGCGGGCAACAATCATCTGGGCATGG
>MHDZ01000101.1:0-382 GCA_001805055.1 Nitrospirae bacterium GWC2_57_13 | reverse complement strand
GGGGACACCCTATGGGCCCGAAGCAGTGGACATGGTGGAATGCCATGCCACGAGCACCCGGCAAGGGGACGTGGAGGAGGTCCGCGCCCTGAAGGCCGTCTTCAATTCCTCCAGGCGCACCGTGCTCACCTCATTCAAATCCCAGATCGGACACACCCTGGGCGCCTCGGGCCTGAACAGCCTCATTCGGGGAGTCACGGCCATGAAGGCGGGGGTTTTTCCTCCCACCCTCAATTATATGCATCCAGACCCGGAGATCGACTTGAACGGATCGGGTCTCCTCATCGCCCCGGAGCCGGTTGACTGGAAGGGCAGGGACAGCCGGCCAAGAAGGTTTCAGGTCAACGCCTTCGGGTTCGGAGGTTCCAACTACGTTGTGCAG
>MHDZ01000100.1:5623-42843 GCA_001805055.1 Nitrospirae bacterium GWC2_57_13 | reverse complement strand
ACTTGGAGAAGAGCCATTGTTTTTTTGACTGCTTCATCAACAGAGCTCGGGAGGAATTAGAATATGCCGGAGATTGCAAGACGAAGAACAGGAGAACTCCTTTTAACTTTATTAGACAGTCCTGATTTGATCCGCGTCCAACAGCTCTTTTTTTGGGTTGAAACTCCCCGCAGTCACCCCGCGGTGGGACGGGAACTGAGCTCACTCCAGAATTCAGACAACGGAGGTGCATAATCCATGTCACTCAAGGTGCTGATCCATGTGAACGAGCCGGAACGCTGGCATATTGCGTTGAACAACATCACGAATATGCTGAAGGACGATGAGGGCAGGAGCATCGAAACGCACGTCATCTCGAACGGCCGGGGCGTCAATGGCTACGTTGCGAGGAATGATGAGGCTGTGAAGAGCGAGATCGAGCGGATGGAAGAGCTGGCGAAGCGCAGTGTGAAGTTCTTTGCCTGCAACAACGCGCTTGTTGCCCAGAAGATCGATGCTCAGGAACTGCCGGCCTTTGTCACCGTGGTGGCGTCGAGCATGACGGAGATGGTAAAGCGCCAGGCCCAAGGGTTCGCCTACATCAAGCCCTGACCTCGCCGGAGCTTAGTCGTTCGTCGGCTGTTCGAGGCTGCCGAATTCCTGTCCGAACTGATTCGCAGCCGAGACTCCAGCCTCCTGGAGCATCCGCTTCATGGTGTCCTGGATCAGCGTCGTGCCCACGCCGAACTTGCCTGCCAGGTCGTCGATGGTCATGCCCTTGCCGAAGTGCAGCTCGGCGATCATGATCTTCAGAAAATCCGCCCGGATGATCGTCTCGAGCGATTTGTCGGCGATGGGGAAGCTGTCATAGGCCTGCTGCAGCGTTCTGCCGGAGTCGACAGCGGCCCGGAACTTCTCGACCGCTTCGTGATAGACGGCGTCCTCTTCGGGAGTGAATTCCTTGAACTCGAACTCAGGCATGTCCGCTTTCTTTGTGTCCTTTTTTTTCTTTTTCATTGTCGTAAAAGCCTTTCACAGTATAATAGATAAAGACGCAAATTGTGCCGCGGCTTTTACAGCCGGCTCTTTTCCGCAGGCCGCCGCTCAGGCACCGGGCGGTGCGGGACCGTTCCCTCGTTCCACTCCAGGGAGACGTAGAGCTCGCAGTAGCAGCTCCCGTATTCCTTGATGTCCGGGTCGCGGTAGACGCAGGGGCAGATGATGTCCTTGTCCCGGTCATTGATCCCCGAGGCCAGACGGCAGGGGCAGGAGCGATAGCCGTACCGTTCCTCGTTCGTGAGCAGGCCCCGCAGGATGTCCATAACCGTCTCCCGGTCCTTGTTCAACCTGATGCGCTGCGATTCGGCATACTTCGAAAGGATGGGGTAGAGCTCTTCCGCTGTCATGACAGGTGCAGCGCCTCCCGCAGTTCCGGCTCATTGAATCCCACGATCACCCGGTCTCCGACCAGGATCGTCGGGAAACTGCAGCTGGGATTGTACTTCTTCACTTCCTCGATGATGTCTTCCCGCTCCTTCCCTGTCAGCAGGTCCACGTCCACGACATCGACAACGATCTTGCACTCCTGGAAGAATTGCTTCGTACGTTTGCAGTGGGAACAGGTGCTGAGCGCGTAGAGCTTCACTTTTTCGCTGTTTGCGGCCATGCAAGCCCTCCCGGGTTCAAAGTTGCCACAGTATAACACGGCACCGGGGGGGCGCGCAATTGAAATTGGGCGTATTTGGAGGTCTTTCCGGGCCGCTCGACAAGAGCAGGAGATTGCCGTAGTTAAAGAAATTCATTGATCCGGTCAAGGCCTGGAAGATCGCCGGGTTGCCGAACCCCGGCGTGGATGTGATCAGGTTGAAAGCCTGGGATCCGCTCGGCTACTAGTGGAGTTTTAACCTCGTCCCTTGTTACTCGTCGCAGCCGTTATTAATCTGGTCAACAGGAACGTACAACGACATCATGGTCCGATTCGCAGGGGTCCTGCTCTTGTCCCCCGGGATCTTCGTGGCGCAGATCATCCGGCAGCGGGCCGGAGTCCTGTACGCGACAACCATCATTGTGCGGTCCCTCATTCTCGCAGCGCTCATGGCTTTTTACGCACTCTCGAAAGACCCGCTCATGCTCGTTCTCTTTGGTATTGTCGGGCTCGGCGTTGCGACTACGGCGTTCTCTATGGTCATAGACCGGAAGAAGGCCCCGGATAACCACTCGGCGATCAGTAATTTAGTGAGAGGGAAGGACTGACACCACAGTATGAGCCATGACCCTCTGCCCGTTACCGGCAATGGCCGTGGAAATATCATTTTTCTTTCGATTCCTTTTCCCTGTCAAGTTTGATATACTCCCGAAAACGTATAATCAATTATCTCAACAAGGCATTTTGGACGCGGAGAAGCCCGGTGCGTGCGAGGCACCCGTGGATCCAAATGTTGCGAGTGCTCGGCCTGTCTTCGTCGTACATCTTGGTTCCAGCATGCCCGGGTCAGGACCAGTAATCCCTAGAGGAGGCCTTATCTGATGATGAAAGACCTTGTCTTGAAAAACAGGAGCTGCCGGCGCTTCCATCAGAGCGCAAGCGTGAGCATGGAGACACTGAAGGAACTGGTCGATCTCGCCAGGCTTTCCGCGACCGGCGGCAATATGCAGCCGTTGAAGTTCATAGTGTCCGGTGATGCTTCCCGGAATGCCCTGATCTTCCCGCACTTAGGGTGGGCGGCTTATCTGAAGGAGTGGCCCGGCCCTGCGGAAGGCGAGCGGCCCTCTGCGTACATCATTCTCCTGGGAGACAAGAGAATTAAGCCGTCCTTCGGCTGCGATCACGGCATTGCGGCGCAAAGCATCCTGCTGGGCGCTACGGAGAAGGGTCTGGGCGGCTGCATCATAGCGACGATCCGGCAGCCGGCCCTGGGCCAGTCGCTGGCGATACCTGACCACTTCGAGGTTCTTCTGGTGATCGCTCTCGGAAAGCCCAAAGAGACTGTTGTGATAGGGCCGGTCGGCCCTGCAGGGGACATAAAATACTGGAGGGACGCTCAAGGCGTCCACCATGTGCCCAAACGCTCGCTCGATGAAGTGATCGTGGGTTAGGACCGAATTCTTCTCAAAATGGTTTGAATGTTTTACCACAAAGACACCAAGAACAGAGGCAAAACAAAAGACTGCCACGAAGGCACGAAGAAAAAAAAGAATTGAACTTAAAATCAGGGACAATGCACTTCTTCGTGTCTTCGTGGTGGATTTTGCTTAGGCTTGTCCCGAGAATCGGGGCTTGTCCGGGTTGGGACGCGTTATGAACGATTCTATAAGCACAAGGAGGAAACAATGAAAAAGATGCTGCTTTGCTTCTTGCTGGTCATGGTCGGGGCTTCTTCCGCTTCCGCCGCGGATGTGGTCCGTCTGGGGACCTTGAAGTTCGCCCACTATGGCGCTGTCTGGTACATGAAGGAAATAGCCCCGAAATATGATCTCGAGATCAAGGAGAGCGTGTTCCCCAAGGGGATCGATATTATTCCGGCGATCATTGCCGGAGAGATCGATGTCGCCGCCAGCGCTGTGGACGGGGCCATCGTCGCCCGCGCCAGCGATGTTCCTATCGTGATCGTGGCGGGGTTTGCCAAAGGTGGAGCGCGCATCGTCGGGCGGTCCGACATGAAGTGGAGCTCGGTGGCCGACCTGAAGGGGAAAAAAGTCGGCGTTCCGCGCGGCGGGGCGCAGGAATTGGTCCTCCTGGCTGAGCTGGGGAAATATAATCTCACCTTTTCGGAAAAGCCGGACAAAGACGTGCAAATCGTCTACATGGCCTATGCCGATATGAACCAGGCGCTGATGGCAAAGAATATCGACGCCATGTGCCAGTCGGAGCCGCAGTCCACCCAAGCCATCAGCAAGGGCTTCGGCGTGGAGATCATCAAGCCGTATGATACGCCCATCGGGGAGCCGGTGCGGACACTGATCATGACCGAGGCGATGTACAACACCAGGAAGGACGTGGCCGAACGGTTCATGAAATGCTTTGTTGATGCCACGAAGTATTTCATCGACAACCCGAAGGCGGCGGAACAATACGTCCGGGAAAAGATGTTCAAAGGCCAGCTGACCGCCGAGGATTATCACGATGCCATCGACAACTCCACCTTCACCTATGATGTGACCGTGCAGCAGGTGCAGGTCTCCACGGACATGATGGTGAAATACGGCATCGGGAAAATGGCCAAACCGCCGAAAGCAAAGGAGTATGTGAAACTCGACCTTTTGGAAAAGGCTAAAAAGGAACTGAAAGTGAAATAAATCCTGTAGTTGCATGACAGGGAAGCCGGTCCGTCTTCCCGTTGCGGGCAGTATTTTGCAGTGATGGGGTAAACACGGGGTGCCTGTTCCATGAAAGACAGATCTTCTCTGCTCAAGAAACTGTTGTACGCGATCCTCCTGCCGGCCATCTTATTGGTCCTCTGGGAGGCGCTTTCCCGGGGAGGCATTATCAGCCCTCATATACTCCCGTCCCCGTCCCGGGTCTTTCTCCGGTGGATCGATTACGCACTGCCTCATGAGCCTTACGATGCCGGGAAAACACATTTTGTCGCCTGGCTCTTTTCCGGCGAGATGCCCCATGATGTTCTTGCCAGCAGTATGCGCGTGTTGGGGGGCTTTGTAATCGGTGCACTACCTGCCCTGGTGCTCGGCCTTCTTATGGGGGCCAGTACCTTTATTTACCACCTGTTCAATCCGCTGATTCAGATATTGCGGCCCATACCCCCCATTGCCTACATCCCGCTCGCCATCCTCTGGTTCGGTCTCGGCAATCCGCCGGCGTTCTTCCTGATCAGTCTTGGGGCTTTTTTCCCGGTGCTGATGAATACCATTTCCGGGGTCCGCCATGTGGACCGGCTGCTCATCCGCGCCGCGAGAAACCTGGGTGCCAGCGGCCATACCCTGTTCCTGCGCATCATTCTCCCTGCGGCGATGCCGTACATTCTTACGGGCCTTCGGGTTGGGATCGGCGTGGCCTTTATCGTCGTGATCGTGGCAGAAATGATCGCGGTAAATAGCGGCCTCGGCTACCGCATTCTCGAGGCGAGGGAGTTTCTCTGGTCGGACAAGATCATTGCCGGCATGATCACCATCGGCCTGTTAGGCTTGGCCATCGATACGGCCATGAGCAGGATCAATCACTATCTGCTCCGGTGGCACAGCGGGCATGATTGACAGTGACGAGAAAGAGGATACATAGCAAATCTCAAGCACCAGAAGAAAGTACTGAACGTGAACAACACTGAAAACATGCAAGCTCCGCACGTAATTATTAAAAACGTTGATAAGGTCTTCAGCAGCGGTGACAAGGAGGTCATTGCCCTCAAGGAGATCAATCTTACGATCTATAACGGCGAGTTTGTTGCCATCCTGGGGCCTTCCGGATGCGGGAAGTCGACGCTTCTGAACGCCATCGCCGGTTTTTCCCTGCCCACATCAGGCAGGGTGTATGCAAATGGTGCGGAAGTGACGCGGCCGGGGCCGGACCGGGGAATGGTGTTTCAGGAATACGCACTGTTCCCCTGGATGACGGTGGCGGAGAACATCGCCTTCGGCCTCGAGATCAAAAAGCTGCCGAAGCAGATAATCAAGGAAAAGGTGGATGCGCTGCTGGCGAAACTTCAACTCCTTGATTTTCGGGATCGCTTTCCCAAGGACCTTTCCGGCGGCATGAAGCAGCGCGTGGCGATCGCCCGGGTATTGGCGCTCGATCCGCCCATGATGCTGATGGATGAGCCCTTCGGCGCACTCGACGCCCTGACCCGCCGCACGATGCAGGATGAACTTCTGCGGATCTGGATGGAGCTCAAAAAAACGGTCATATTCGTTACCCACGGCATCGAGGAGTCGATTTATCTTGCCGACCGTGTGGTTGTGATGACTTATCGACCCGGCACGATCAAGCAGATCGTCCCCGTAGAGCTTTCCCGGCCCCGGGAGGTGAGTTCTCCCCGGTTCATCTACCTTCAGAAAGAGATTACCTCCCTCGTCATGGAGGAGCAGATGCGCTTCAGGAACGAGGAAATACGCGACTCCGGCGGGAACGTGTCCGCGAGGGATGAGAGCGAGCAGGTCCCGTAAGCAAAGGTCAAGCCGGAGTTATATGTTATTTGACAGCGTCGTTTTCCGCCGCCGGCCTCATTGACCGCTAAAAACCTGATATAATTGACACAGAAATTCTCGAGATCATCAGCCCGGATGCCGTTCAAGAAGGATAAGCCCTGATGGCCGGATTATTTTCACTGTCAATACGAGCACAGTTGTTTCTCATCACTCTTATCGTGGCCCTGCCCGCTGCGGGCATTATCATCAATTCAGGCATGAACCTGCGTGAAGAGGCGATCCGGGACGCTCGCAGGGAGACCCAGAAGCTTGCCGAGAGCATCGCAGCGGAACAGCAGGGTCTGGTCATTGCCGCGCGGCAGCTGATCACCGCCCTGGCGCAACTGCCTGATGTAAGGAAGCAGAATACCGCACGGGTGCAGCCGGTCCTGAAAGACATCCTCGCGCTGCACGCCCAGTATTCGAACATCTTCATGGCCGATCGCAGCGGCCTGGTCTGGGCAACGGCGGTTCCCGTAAAACCTCCTTTTATCATATCCGACCGACGGTACTTCAGGAATGCGCTGGCAAGCGGGCAGCTATCATCGGGTGAATTCATTGTCAGCAGGGCCACGGGCAGGCCGTCCTTCAATCTGGCCTATCCCCAAAAAAATGAACGCGGTGCGGTCAGCGGGACCATTTGCGTCGGCTTCATCCCTGATTCTTTCAAGCCCGTGCTGGAGCGTTCCAAACTGCCGCCCGGCGCGAGCTATATGCTTCTAGACCACAACGGCGTGGTCATGAGCAGCGCCATGAACTCCAAAAAATACGTCGGGAAACAACTCGACCTGGGGCTTTTCAAGCGCATGCAGGAGGGTGCTGATGTCGATACGCTTGCCATCCTCGACCTTGACGGCGTTGAACGCATCATAACCTATCGCAAACTGCGTCTTGCCGGCGAGGAGTCTCCCTACATGTATATCCGGGCAGGGCTGCCGGTTGATGTTGTCCTGTCGAGCGCCAATAAGTCACTCTGGTACAATCTGACGTTGTACACTTCGTTCCTCGTGCTGGCGTTTTTTATCGCCTCCGTCATCGGCAAGCGTTCGATCGCGGACCGCGTCACCCTCCTGGAAAAAGCCTCACGAGATCTTGCCGATGGTGATCTTCAGGTCAGGATTTCAGATCTTGTCGTCGGCGGTGAATTGGGGAGTCTGGGCCGCACCTTCGATCATATGGCCGATCAGCTTGCAGCGCGGGAGAAGGCGCTCGTCGAAAGCGAGAGAAACTACCGCGAGATCTTTAATGCCTCAAAAGATGCGATATTCGTCCACGATGCGGAATCCGGCAACATCGTGGAAGCGAACAAGACCGTCGAGGAAATGTTCGGCTATACCCGGGAAGAACTGCTTCATCAGACGGTACAGAAGATAAGCTCAGGAGAGCCGCCGTACTCATTGGAGGAAGCACGGCAATGGATACAAAAGGCTTTCCAGGGCGGCACTCAGTCATTTGAGTGGTTATCCAGGAGAAAGAGTGGTGAACTGTTCTGGGTCGAAGTGCTTCTGTCAACCACGCGAATCGGCGGGGAAGGCCGCGTCCTGGCGGTCCTGCGGGACATCACCGACCGCAAGCATGCCGAGGAAGAGAAAGAAAAACTCCAGTCCCAATTAGTGCAGTCACAGAAGATGGAATCCATCGGCCGCCTGGCAGGGGGAGTGGCCCACGATTTTAACAATATGCTCTGCGTCATTCTTGGCTACACGGAATTGATCGCAGCCCGCCTTCCCGCTCATGATCCGCTCCTTCGGGATCTCCAGGCAATTGAAAAAGCAGCCTCTCATTCCCGGGACGTAACCGCCCAGCTCCTTGCTTTTTCCCGAAAGCAGCTTATTGCGCCCCGGTCGATAAACCTGAATGATAGTATCTCAAGTGCAAAAGAAACGCTTGCTCCACTTATCGGCGAGGACGTTGAGCTTCAGTTTTATCCAGGGGCCGCCCTTTGGAACATCATGTTCGATACGGCACAGATCGAGCAGGTCCTTGTTAATCTGGCGGTCAATGCCCGGGATGCCTTGCCCTCCGGGGGCAACCTGATAATCAAAACGGCCAACATCGAACTTGATGAGGCATGCTGCCGTGAACAGGGCGGGCTTCTGCCGGGAGACTATGTTCTCCTGGAAGTGAGCGATAACGGGATCGGCATGGATACGGAGACCCTTACGTATATATTTGAGCCCTTTTTCACGACGAAGGGCGTTGGTGAAGGAACGGGGCTCGGGCTTGCCACGGTCCACGGCATCATCGAACAGAATGGCGGATTCATTCATGTCTCCAGTGAGCCGGGCGCCGGGACAACGTTCAAAGTGTACATCCCAAAAGGCGTTGACCCGGAAGAAGTGCCTGCAAGACCCGATGAGGCGCCGCTCGTTTTCGGCACCGGGACCGTCTTGCTGGTGGAAGATGATGCCTTGGTGAGCGGGATGACAGCGGAGATGCTGAAAGCAATCGGCTACACAGTCCTGATCGCGAATAATTCTGCCGACGCCATATCTCTCTGCGAAAAGAACCACAGTCCTATCGATCTCCTTCTCACGGATGTCGTGATGCCGGAAATGAACGGCAAAGAGCTGAGAGACCGGATCAAGATTATACGGCCTGAAATCAAGGTGCTCTTCATGTCCGGATACACGTCGAATGTAATTCTCAACCTCGGCATCCCGGAAGAAGGCGTACACTTCATTCAAAAGCCGTTCAGTCTGCATGCTTTTTCCCGGAAGATCGGGGAAATCCTCGGCACCCCATGAATGATACAAGGCCCTTGTCAGGAATACCTGATAACATCTTAGGCTCACGTCTTTACCCGTTACCTTTCTCTTATTTGAGGCGGAAAGATCATTGAGGCCGTACGGAAATGTGGCTATACTCAACAGCAGATAGCTGTTCACCAGGACATGCAGTGCTCATCGATCAGCAGTTTAGTGAGAGGGAAGGACTGACACCACAGTATGAGCCATGACCCTCTGCCCTTTACCTGCACTGACCGAGGAAATATCATTCAATGATCTGTTGAGAGAAAGGCGGCTTACATGGAAAATGCTTCAGCGGCATACACCAGCCATCCCGTCAGTCCTTCTCTGGTGTTCCGGCGCGGCCGCATGTACCAGATACTGGCCTTCCTGGCGCTTGCTCTTGCAGGTTTTGCCTTGTTCAGTCCTTTGATCCCCGCGTTAGCCGAGGACGCGTCGCTGCGGATCCCATCCCTTACGGGAGCGATCGGCTTCCTCGCCGCATTCGTGCTCCTGCGCTTTCTCTGCATGTCCACCATTGCCGCGCAATATTTTATCATGGTGCCGATGGTCGGACTGACGCTTGGCGTCGTCAGCGCGTTCATGTTGCCGGAGCTCGTGCCGCCGGTTTCGATCATTGCCGTCCTTGCCGCCGCATATATTTTTTTCTACGAACAGGGAATCATGGTAGAGATTTCCGAAACAGGCTTCCTGATGATCTCCCGGTTTCCTCTGCTGAAACGTGTGCTCATCAGCTGGGATGAGATCGAGACGGTAACCGCAGACATGCGTATGATAACGACACGGCTCGTGGGAGAGAGTTATGGAATGACCGATCAGAAGAACAGGCTTGTGGTGCGGGGAAAGGGGAAAACGATCATGCTCGGGACACCCCCCTATCGGAGGGTCGGCGGGCCTGATTTAAATGCGTCGCGATGGGTTACGATCAGCTATCCTCTTATGGCACCTGCCGCCGTTGACTGGACCGTCAAGCAGATCCGGTTGCAGGGCTCGATCACATTGGGGCCGATCGAGATCGCGAACGATATGGTGTCGATCGGCCGGCGTCTGGGGAGCACACAGCAGATCAGGTTTACGGAGCTGCGGCAGGTCGGTTTGAAAGCAGGCTATGTGCACTTTGAAACCGACAGTAAGACAACGAAGATCTCTTTGCGCAGTGTTCCGAATGGACTGTATCTTCCGGAGATCCTCCGTGCGGCTGGATGGCGGGGAGAGGGAAACGCGGCAATGGCGCAGGGGACGGGAACAACAGCGACCGGCAGATGATGGTGCGGCTGCCGGAAGCGTACGCTCTACCCGGTCTGTTATTCTGCCGGCGGGCTGCTCGTTGTCGCTTTCAATGAAGACGCATCGCGCGAAGGTTGACGGATGCAGGATTGTGAGACCGCCAAGGGACTTCAGCGCGCTCCAGGACTGCGAAAAAAGGGGGTTCCCGCTATGAAAAACGTTGGAAAGATCCTCAAATGGACAGGTGTGGTGATTCTGGCCATTTTGGTGTTGCTGCCGGCCATCAATGCCGTTGATGAAAGACTCGCTCCCGAGGTTGCCGAGCTAGGTTCTGTTCCCGCCCCCATTCCGCCGGGCGAGAACGCCTACTTCGCAATTTTCGGATTTCAGGCTCCTTCCGGGGAGGACATGCATGCCCGCGGGGTCGAGATGGTCGCTGAATACGAAAAGATCATTCAGGCCGATCCCACTAGCCAGGCCGTCCTCTTTCCCGTTGCCATGCTTGGCGAGAAACGCCTTCAACTTGTCGGAGGCGGTAAAGACCTGTGCCATAGTGCTCCCGATCCTTACCGATGCCTGGCATATTACCTTGGCCGGAGTGCGGAGACGACCCGCATTCTTGCGGACAATACGCTCATGCTGGACCGCTATGTCCAGTTGATCGCATATCCGCATTTTCAGGAAACACTGCCGCCTGTCACAGCAACCGCTTTTAATATCACTTCCCCGATACGGACAGCGCACCAGCTTTTTTTGGCAAAGATAGCGATGCACGTGAAAAACGGTAAGACCTCAGCTGCCCTGGCGATGATCCGGCAGGACACTGTCTTTCTGCGCCGTATGGCGGCGGAAGGCAATGCGCTGCTCGGTAAACTGGTCGCTTTCTCCCTCCTGAGTGCGGACATACGTGCCTTATCCGAGATCATATCCCTGCAAAAACTAACCCCCGCTGATATTGTCATGGCGAACAACATCGTGCAGCCGCTCACGGACCAGGAGCGGAGCCTGGCGCGAGTCTGTCAGTTCGAAGCGCGATATGTCAGGAATCTGGTGTCTACCATGGCCCGGGACGGGAATGCTTCGATCCTGCAAGGACTGTCAGAGCCGACGAAAAGCGGTGAACCCGGTGTCGTGAGCAGAGTGGGACAGTTTTTTTTCAGGCTCTTTTTTAAGCCCAATGCAACGTTCAATATTGCCGGCAGGACGTTCATCGACGTGATGGCGCTTGACGCGATGAAGGGTCCGGATTATTCGGCCCGCTTGAAAGAGCGCAGAGGACTGACCGTTGAACGCGATCGGTCGAGGATCAGGCTGGACATGGTCTACAATCCTGTGGGGAAATTTTACATCGATGCGGCGGTGCAGGTTTTGTATGGTTACTCAAGACGCGGGCATGACCTCGACGGGCTCATGCGCCTGGTCGCGCTGAAGGTCTTGGTAAAGCAAAAGGCCGTACCGGACTCCCAGGTTGAGCACCTCCTCGGGACTGCCGGGCCGCGGTATGCGGACCCGTATGCCAGCAGGCCCATGCAATGGGACGGGAAGAAGCGTTGCATTTATTTCAATGGCATGAACGAATCTTTCGAGTTGAAGCAGCGTGTTGAAGTGTTGTTGTGATCAAAAATCCGCGGCGCCAGGTCTCTATGGTTGTACGTTCCGCAAATAAGGTGAGAGTCCGGCAGCAGAGACTTGACTGCTCCCTGAACCCTGCCGCGGTTCTGTTCGCACTCGACAAAATGTCATTCTGTTCGACTTCCCGCTTGATTTTTTTAGCATGCGGGATTACGGTTCTAGAAGAGAGACTGCCAGCCGGCTGCGGCAGTCAGAGAATGTCCGAACCGGAGGCGTTCAGGGGAGGAAAAGATGAAAAAAGTCTTGATATGGGTCGGAGTGGTACTGCCGGTCATGGCGCTGGCAGCAGTGGTCGCGGCAGTGACGAAAGAGATGACGGTGCCGTCCATGTGCAAGGTCTGCGACATGAAGATCGCGGAAAAGGACCGCAGGTTCTCGGCGGTCGTGATGGAGGGGATGGAGCGCTCGGCCTTTGACGACATCAGCTGCGCCATGATGTGGCGGAGCGGCGAATGCGCCATGCGCCAGGCAGCCTTTGACGAGAATGCCTATGTCTATGATTACAGCACCGGGGAGCAGGTAAGCGTCGAAAAGGCCGTCTATGTGGTTGATGCAGGCGTAGCAACTCCCATGGAGTCGGGCATCGTGGTCTTCAAGAGCGCCGAAGCGGCAGAGAGGTTCATTGCGCAGCAGAAAAAGGGCCGTGCGCTGGCATATGAAAAGATATATGCCATGACATTCAAGTAGGCTGGATCGTCCGTATAGATCCCGAGGGTGAGACATTTCGACAGGGCTACGCGGGGATGCCGCATGACGTGAAGTAAAAAGGATTCTGAGAACCGGCGAAAAGAGCTGAAAGCTGAATGTACGCCTGGGAATACGGCCATGTCCCCCGGTGATTTCACCAGGCTGCTGACCCCGCAGTTCCTCGTTCTTCCACCTCCCTATTGTTTTTTCAGAGACTTGCGTTCATTCCTCGCTGTGGTACAGGTCTTGCTTTTATCTCTCCAGGAATCTGTACAAATTCACTCCTGAATAATCACAGTATCGAATCTTATAGACACCAGCGTGCACGAGCATCCCGACATCACAGATATTGTTCGTTCTCCGCGGATGGCGAACCCTTTCGGATAGAATGGCCGGAGCAACTGCCGCGTGAGGATAGACCATGGCAAGGGAGGTATGGCATATGCGCAGCGTATGGACTGTCATAGGCAGAAGTGCGTGGTTCTTGATGATGGGGTTCATGCTTCAGATCGGGGCGGTTTTGGCCGTGCATCGCGCAGCACAGGCGGCAACGATCTCGTCGCTCACGGCAGCGCCGGCGTCCTTCTCTGAAGGGAGCACGACGACCGTGACGTTCTCGGCGCTCATCGGCGGCGATGTGGCGTCCTTCTCATGGTCTCAGACGAAGGGCCCGAAGGTGCCGCTCACTGCGGTGAGCGCTGCGGCGGCAGCGGCAGATGTAGCAACTCTGGCCGTGGCCGTGGACACGGAGCTCGGGTTCCGGCTGGTGGTCACGGGCGCTGACGGGAGCGCGGTCACGCAGGACGTGTCGGTCTTCGTGCAGCCCGTGGACATGTTTCCCTTCCTGGGCGTGAACGTGCAGGTCGGCGGCGCCACGACGGCGGTCAACAAATTTCTGTACAACGGCGCGGAATGGGCGATCTTCAACATCGGCAGCAGGCTGATCGCCACGCCGATAAGCGCTGCGAAGGGGCCCGTGTATTCGGTGTATGTGCCGGGATTCATCAACGACATCGATCTCGTGGCCTACAACGGCAGGAACTACGCGCTCCTGTCGGCAGGCACCGAGGGCGTCGTGGTCGTGGACATGACGGACCCGACGCTGCTGTCCGTGGTCAGGACCGTGCATCTCAATTACTATCAGGACGGCATCACCTTCACCGAAGGCGGCGGATCGATCCTGTATAACAACGTGATCTCGAGCATCCAGGCGCCGGTGGCGGCCCTGGCCACGGACGGCGTGAGCCTCTTCATCGCCGATCCGGAGTACGGCATCCACAAGACAGCGCTCGACAATCTTCTGAACGCGGCCGGGCCCGTGCTGGAGGCCGATGGAACGCTGCTGATCGAGACCGAAAGGTATACGCTCCAGTATGCGGGCGAAAACCCCTGGGGCGGGCCGATCGACCTCAAACTCTTCGGAGGCAGGCTGTTTGCCTGCATGAAAGAACTCGGCCTCGGCATCTTCGATCCTTCGACGCTGGAGCAGGTGGGCAGTTACAATCTGTACACCGACGTCCTGGTGCTCGAAGACTGGTTCATCGGCATGGATGCACCCCAGGCCGTGCAGAAGGACCCGGCCACGGGTGATCCTTACGTGGATGATTTCACGGGACTGCCGGACTATCGCCAGACGAGCTTCGAGATCCTGCAGGTCATGAAAAACAACGTTGCCGCGCCCACGCCCTGGGCCGACTTCGACCGGTACGGCAAGTTCTACTACAAGGCGCAGGGAATCGATCTGGCGCAGTTCAAGAACAGGACCATCGCCTATCTGGCCTACTCACTTGGCGGCCTGATCGCCGTGGACGTCACCGGTTACCAGGCAGCAACACCGGGAGCGTTCCTGAAGGGCAGGTACCTCGGGTATGTCCCGGCCGTGCCGGCCAACGGTCCCAGCGACCCCACGGGCACACAGTCTCAGAGCATCCTGCCGTACTATGGCGCAGGGATGCTGAAGGATTCCGGCATCATTGACGTCAAGATCCGGGGCAATTACGCTTACGTGACGGACCATTTCGCGGGTCTCCTTGTTATCGACGGGGCCTCAACGCCGGAAAAGAGCTGGCGGGGGTCGAAGGCGCCCTACAATAACGACACGGATGGCATCCCGGGCAACCACTGGCCGGACTATGAATTCGTGAAGTCCTACGACATGACGGCCTACGACGCGCTGGACAACGAATCCATGCCCGCCTGGATGTACCAGGCGCCGTGCCTGCTCGTGACCGCGGAGCTCAACGGCCATGGCAACCGGCTGCTGCTGATGGACGCGATGAATATCACCGCAGCGGGGAACGTGGACATCCTCGAGTGCGCGGGAGCGGGCGGCTTCAACTTCGTCGACATTGTGAACCTTCGGGCGAAGCTGATGTCGGACCGTTATGCCGTGCCGGTCTACTTCCCGACCACGGACGAGATCGGCGCGGCAGCCGACGGCTCGCCGACGCAGACCATCGCCATCGGCCATTCCGCAGGGATCGCGTCGTCTGATTCCTATGTGTACGTGGCGGACGGGCCGCACGGCATCTCGGCCTGGAGTATCACGGACACCCTCGGCTATCCGACCGATGCGGTCCATCTCGTGGCGAATACGCTTCAGGACGAGTATCCCGAGGTCGTGAACGGGGTGACCATCTACCCGGCGTCGCACGCCACGAACGTGGTCTACGACCCGGTGAATAACGTGGCATGGTCCGGCAGCGCCAGCCTGGGAATTCGTCGCGTGAAGATCGGCGCTGTGGAGGCGGGCCAGGGCTCCGTCGGCAGCCCGCTGCTCCTGCCACTGTCGCTTTCCGACGCCTTCGAGCACAACGCCGCGTGGGGCACGGTGATGCCCGTCCAGTACCAGGACCATGCCTACGACGTCGAGATCCGCGGGAACTACGCCTTTGTGGCTGACGGCAGCAACGGCCTGACGGTCTACGACATCACCAAGGAGCCCACGTCGGCCTCGACGGGATTCCTGGTGTCGAACATCGGCGCCGGAACGCTCAAGCCGCCGCTCGGAACAGCGTCGGGCATCGCGCTTTGGACCGATTCGGCCACAACGCGGTCCTATGCCCTGATTGCCGCAGGACCGCGGGGCGTGGGCGTCGTGGACATCACGGACGTGCTCGCCATGAAGCTCGTGAAGGTCTTCGAGCCGATCAAGATGGAGGACGATAAGGTCGGCGCGGCTGACGGCCAGGCCGTTGACGTCATCATCGTGGGCCAGCATGCGTATTTCTCCTACGACAGTTTCGGCGTGGTCTGTTACCGCCTTGCGGACCTGATCGCGCCCTTGCCGGCGGGGATCAGCCCCACGGAGGTCTGGAAGAAGAGCCTCACCGGAACGCTTACCTATGACCATCGTCCCGTTGCCCTTTCCCGCTTCAAGCTTCAGTTCGTTGCCGGGTATGAAGAAAAGGCGGGCGGCGCCGTGAAGATGGGCTACACGCTTGTGAACGGAAGGCTCGTGCTGTACGCGGCTTTTGCCGAGGCGGGTGTGCTTGCGATCGACTGGACCGACCCCGCATCGCCTCTTCTCGCCGGCATTGCGCCTACTGCGGGCGCTTGCACGGCTGTGACGATCTCGAATGGCAGGCTCTACGCTGCCGACGGGAGCGGAGGTCTGGTGTTCTTCAAGTAACGGGTATCGTTCGAGGCGGGAGAATATTTCCCGCCTCGAATATATTTGGGGCCCGGTCTTTTCTCCGGATGCATTGCTCTACGATCAGCAACTTAGTGCTAGGGAAGGCGTAGTGCCTCAATAACGGGCCTGCTCCATCAGCTGCTACGCTTCCCTTCACCGGCCGCGAAGACCGACCACTCGCCACAGTGCAACACCGGACACCCCGCAGCCACGCCATAGTACTTCACTTTTCCGCCCGCCCGTGGTACCTTGTCTCCATGTATACTAGCCTGCTCAAAGGGATCTGTTGGACACAGTGGTCCATTGCCGCCCTGTGCCTTCTCGCAGGGGTGCTCATGGTCGTCCCTGCTGCGTTCAGCGCGGAAAAAAGAGCAGCGATCTCCCCTGCGCCGCGCGGTGAGGCCTTTCTGCCGGGAGAAGCGCTGACCTATAATATCAGCTGGTCAAAGGCCGTGAAGGCGGGGACCGCGGTCATGGAGGTGCGGGGGGAAGAGCTCCCTGACGGCAGGGAGGTCCTCCGGTTCATCGTTACGTCCCGCACCGAGGGAATCATGGGCAGGGTCTATCCGCTGGGCGACACGGTGCAGAGCGTCTTCGACCTGAAGCTCATGCAAAGCCTTTCGTACACGCTCGAGGCGCGGCACGGCAAGAGGACGCGGCGGCGAGAAATGGTCTTCGACCACGCCAACCGAAAGGTCGTGAGCAGGGTGAATGATGATCCGCCGACGACCCTGGATATTCCCGCCAAGGCGCAGGACACCCTGTCGGCGTTCTACTATCTGCGGACGAGGAATGACTTTGCCGTTGACAGGCCCATGATCATAGAAGTCTTTGACGGCAGAACGAGCAGGTCCATCGAAGTCCTGACAATGGGCAGGGAGAAGGTAAAGACGCCTGCCGGAGAGTTCAATACGATCAAGATCAAGGCCTCAGGCGGGATATTCCTGGGCGAGGGCGAGGTCCTTGTCTGGCTCACCGATGACAGCCGGAAGGTGCCGGTGCGCATCAAGAGCAGCGTCGCCATAGGGTCTATCGTGTTCACCCTGAAGGACCTGAGGTCGGGCCAGGTCATAACCCGTCCGCGGGCCGAATGAGGGGAGGGCGCGAGTACGGAGTGGGGAGTTCGGAGCGCGGAGTGCGGAACTAAGAGCTGAAAGCTGACCGCTGATACCTGAAAGCAGGCAGCAGGCAAAGGGTTTCCCCTTGCTCCTGCAAGGGTGGTATAATGCGGCACGTGGAGGAGACCATGAGCATGCATAAGCACACGACCACTGATCCTGCCGGTCCGGGGAAGAAGAAGGCTGTTTCACCGCAGGCAGGCGCAAAGAGCGAAGAGGACTGCAGGTGCAAGGAGGTCTCGGAGATGTCGCCCCGGGAGCTGCTCAGGACCATGTTCAACGACCTTGCCTTCTGGAAGAAAGACAAAAAGGATTAAACTCCGGGCCGCGCTGCAGCGGTCAAAGGTTCCTGCAGGGAAAGGATGATCCATGGGCGAAAAACAGGCATTCCAGCCGCTGACAAAGGAAGACAAGATAACGGTCGTGATCTACCGTGTGGGCATCGTTCTGTCCGCCATCTTTATGAGCATCCTGGCCTATCTGCTCACGGCGGCTCCCGCAGATTCTCCACCAGTGCTTAAGAGCGTGTCAGGGGACATTCTACTCTACGGCCTCTATGCATCGGTCGCGTTGAGCGTCTTCTTCATTCATCTCTATGTGGGCAAGTTCAAAATATACCTGAAAAATCTGCTCTACATCAGTCTTGTTTGTCTTGCCGCGCTTCTGCTCATCGGCAAGGGGTCCTTGTCCGGCGCGCTCCTGCAGACACCTGCCAGTGCGCTGCTCCTGCTGCCGCTTTCCGGATGTCTGGGATTCGTGGCCGCCAAGGAGGCCTTCTGCTTCAGGCTCTTCGAGGGCTATCTCCTTGCCATGATTATGCCGTTCTATCTGCTGCTGGTCTCGGCCGGCCGCCTCGCCAACGGGGGCGCGTCCTTCGGGCTGGTGGTGATCGCCGTCCTTCTGGTCCTCTTCACGCTGCGAAAGGTCTTCATGCCCATTGCCTTTGATATCGGCGACAAGTCCGCCTATCAATAGCAGCGCGGCATCTCGGGTCAGCCTGAACCGGACAATCTGGAATCAAAAGGACATCTCTCGCAGAGCGCGCGGAGGACGCAGAGTTAAATCAAAATCTTTTTTACAGGAACTACCGGTGGTCTTTTTGCTCATTATCAGATGTGATCAGATTTGATCCGTGTCCAGGAGGTTTTTAGCTGCTAACGGGGTACCCATGAGCATACCTATCCGCATCGTCTCCGACTATATCTGACCCTTCTGCTATATCGGCAAGGGTCTTGTCGAACAGCTCCGGCAGGAATTCGACCTTCAGGTGGAATGGCTCGGCATCGAGATCCATCCCGACACGCCGCGGGAGGGAGTGCTGATCGAGCAGATGTTCAGGCCCGAGGACGTGGATCGCATGATGCAGAACCTGCGCAGCATGGGCGCTCCTTTCGGGATCATCTTCTCCGATATCACGACAATATCCAACTCGCGCCTGGCGCTCCAGGCAGCAGAGTTCAGCAAGGACCAGGGCAGGTTCGACGCTTTTCACGACGCGGTCCTGCAGGCCTACTTTGCCGCAGGCATGGATATCGGCGACCGCGAGGTGATCGCGCAGCTCGGCAGGGATGCGGGCCTCGATGTCCCGGCCCTCGAGAAGGCCCTGGACGAGGGGACCTACCTGTTCAGGCTGAACGAGATGCAGGACGAAGCGTCCCGCGCCGGCGTGACCGGCGTGCCGACCTTTCTTCTCGGGCCGCAGCGGACCATAGTCGGCGCCCAGCCCATCGAAGTGTTCCGGAAGACCTTGCGGTCACTGGCGTGAGGGGAGCAGGACACTGAAGATAGTCTCCCGCCCGTGTGCATAAAAAAAGGATGCCCCAATTTACAGGGCATCCTTTTGCTGCTTTCAGATACTTGAGCTGTATTGCTTTTTAGAACTTATGGCATTTTGTGCAATCATACCTCTCAACGTGTTTCTTGTGGGTGCTGGCTCCGCTCCAGGTTTTCAGGCTGTGGCAGTCGTTGCACAGGTCGCTCTGGGGCTTCACCAGGCCTGTCGGCTCTTTGGTATGGCAGTTGGTGCAGTTCCTGATCTTGTCACGATGTTTATCATGCATTGCTTCCCATGACAAGTTATAGGCAGAGTGGCAGAGCGTGCAGGCCTTGACCTTTGCCGGCCAGACATGATAGCCCAGTTTGTCGAAGGGCACCATGTACGAACCGCCGTCGGCAGTCGTTCCGCTGAGATTGTGGCAGTTTGAACAGGCCGGCGCCTTTGACTTCGGATCCACGCCGTGGGTGATCAGCATCTCTGCATCAACAGGTACGAGCGAGTAGCCGCCGGTCAGGCCCTGCTCGGCCATGCCTTTCTGGACAGCGTCATCGAAATAGCCGGTCATGAACATCCAGTTGATCATTGGGGGAACTATCTTGCCGCTTGTGTGCAAGGGCATAATGGAAGTGTGGCGCTTGATCGGGACGATCTTTGAATTGAGGCCGAAGGGCGTGCCGTTCGCCTTTGCCATAGTATAAACTCCCGAGGCATTGGGCGTGATCGTTTCGCCCACGTTGTATACATACGAGGTCCCGTCGAACCAGACGTAGTCGGGTTTCACATTGGCAACCTTTACTTCTTCTCCTACAAATCCGCCCTGGCCATTGCAGAACCCGGCGTTCCAGACGGGGATTCTCCAGTCGCGCGACATCTCGGTTGCGCCGCCCTTGCCGAAGGTGCGGATATGACAGACCTGGCAAGTGAGCCTGCCGCGGCTGGCATGCCGGTTCAACTTGGTATTAGCATGCGGAGACGAGGGATGGCACTGGGTGCAGGTCGGGTTGGGAGCTTCGGTCTGGCGAAGGTCGATGCCGCGTCCGCCGATCTTGTGGGCCGTGGTTTTATGACAGGACGTGCACGAGAGGTTCGCGCCTGACGCGGACATATGGAAATCCTGGTCAACGGTCGGGGCCGCGCTGTTCACGCCCATGTCCCCGCGTTTGGTCCAGTCACCGCCGCCTGCTTTCGCGTGGCAGCGGAGGCAGGATTTTTTCGTTGGCCGGTGCACGGTACGGGCGAGGCTGACCGGCGTTGTTCCTGCAGGCATTAAGGCATAATCCAGTTCGATCGAATAATTTCCGAGCGCGTCTTGGAGGCCAAAATAGTATGTTTTCGTCTGGCCAAGAACGTTCTTTACGGTCAGGCCGCTGTTCGGGTCCACAACGAATTTCCGCTGGTACGTATCGTTATGGCACATCATACAGTCAACGTCTGCTTCCGACGGCGCATGGGGCGCATTTCCATCAGAACGCACATGGCAATTGAAGCAGGCGCCGGCTGAGGACATGGCATAGGTGCAGAAGGTGTTGATGCCTTTGACGGCCTTGCCGAGCTCCGCGCCTCCGCCGTTCGTCACGTTCGGCGTGGGGCCGGCCCATTTCATGTGCAGGCTGTTCAGCATTTCCTGGCCCGCTGTCTTGTGGCAGGCGATGCATGTCTGCGGGCCATTGTAGGACGTGATCGTCAGATGTGTAGAAGCCGCGCTTCCGACAGATGCAAAGCCGGCCAGAACCGTGATCGCAGATAGAGCGATGAGAAGCCTTTTCATTGTTCCTCCTTGGAATTTTAAGCATCCATCTCAATGCAAGATCACTGCTTTTCCATCCGCAGTAAGCCGGGACGGCGGCCGCTGTATGATGCGGCCCGGAAAGGCTTCCGCCATCGAACCGTTTCCGCTGTCCCTCCAGCGGCTTGCTGCGAATGTCCCTGCCTCCGAAGTCATGAAGAGCAGAGCTTCTCTGCTGACACCCGCATGTCCTTTATTACGCATTATCGGATATAAAGGCCCTTCGTGACTCCCTTCCTGCATGTGACCACGGGTGATAGGACTTTTTTGCCTCCTTTCTTATGCATTGACCGCACGTCTGAAAACGTAGATGCTGCCGGCATGCTGAAGCGGTCATTTTTTGACTCATCAATTTCAGATAGACCGCTTCAGTTTCGACCTTTATATGAATTCCAATCCAATGGCAATAAAAAAGCCTTCCCGACAGCCATCGAAAGATGACTCTCAGGAAGGCTTCATGACCTTCGTTTTGCTTTACTGCCGTCGCGAGCAGTAGAGGCTAAAGTACTATTCACTTTTCGAAAAAACATCTACTATAGAAGCAAAAAATATGCCCGGAGCCAAGCCATTGGATTGTCTGAGTTTCATGATTTAGCATATAAGAAACAGTGCGCGAGAACGCTCTGCCGTGCGTAGATTCGCTCAGCAATATTCCCAAAAAAAGGATGCCCCGAATTGCGGGGCATCCTTTTGCTGCTTTCAGATACTTGAGCTGTATTGCTTTTTAGAACTTATGGCACTTCGTGCAATCATACTTTTCCACGTGTTTTTTGTGCGTGCTGGCGCCGCTCCATGATTTCATGCTGTGGCAGTCGTTGCACAAGTCGCTCTGGGGCTTCACCAGGCCTATCGGCTCCGTGGTATGGCAGTTTTTGCAGCTTCTGATCTTGCTGCGATGCTTCTCATGCATGGATTCCCATGACATGGTCTCGGATGAGTGACAGAGCGTGCAGGCCCTGACCTTTGCCGGCCAGACGTGGTACCCTAATTTATCGAAAGGTATCATCTTGGTGCCGTCCGGAGTCGTTCCATACGTATTGTGACATGCCGTACAGGTCGGGGCCTTTGTCTTCGGATCAACGCCATGAGTTATCAGCATTTCGGCGTCTGCGGTGACCATCGTGTATCTGCCGGTCATGTTCTGCTCTTCCATGCCCTTCTGAACAGCAAGGTCGAAATCGCCGGTCATGAACATCCACATGATCATGGGGGGAACGATCTTGCCGGACTCATGCAGGGCCGTGTCGGTGAAGTGGCGCTTGATGGGTACGATCTTTGACGTGCCGTCAAAGGCCCTGCCGTTCGCCTTGGCCATGTTGTAGATGCCCTGCGCATTGGGCATGATGACCTCGCCGATGTTGTAGACATACGAAGTCCCGTCGAACCAGACATATTCGGGCTTCACGTTGGAAGTTTTGACCTCATGACCCACGAAACCGCCCTGTGCATTGCAGAAGGGCGGGCTCCAGACGGGGCTTTTCCAGTCACGGGACATCTCGGTTGCGCCGCCTTTCCCGAAGGTGAGGATATGGCAGACCTGGCAGGCGACCTGGCCGGCAGCGTGCCGGTTCATCGTAGCGCTCGATCGATGAGGAGCTGCGGTATGGCAGCTTTGACAGGTCGGATCAGCGGCTTCGGTCTGGCGGAGGTCAATGCCGCGGCCGCCGATCTTGTGGCTTGCCGTTGTGTGACATTTCGTGCAGGACAGGTTCGCGCCGTCGGGAGACATATGGACGTCCTGGTCGCGGGTCGGGGTCACGGAATTCAGCCCCATGTCACCGCGCTTCGCCCAATCGGAGCCGCCGGCCTTCGCGTGGCAGCGCAGGCAGGATTTTCTCGTAGGCTTGTGGACGTTCTTGGCTATATCAACCATCGTCACGTCCGGAGGCATCACGGTGAAGTCGGGTTCGGTCACATAGTCGCCGTCCGGCTCCACAAGGCCGAAGGAGTATGTTTTGACTATCCCAAGCACATTTGTTACCGTAACGCTGCTGTTCGGGTCCACGACAAACTTCCGCTGGTAGGTGTCATTATGGCACATGAGACAGTCAACGTCGTTCACCGTCGGTGCATGGGGCGCGTTTCCATCAGAGCGGACGTGGCAAGCGAAGCAGGTGCCCTTTGAAGACATTGCATAGGTACAGAAGGTGTTGATGCCTTTGATCGCCTTCCCCAGCGTTGCGCCGCCGCCGTTCGTCACCTCAGGAGTCGGACCGGACCATTTCATGTGCAGGCTGTTCAGCATGTCCGTACCGGCGGTCTTGTGGCAGGCAATACAGGTAGCGGGGCCGTTGTATGAGGTAATAGACTGGTGGGCCGTGATCGGGCTTGTCCCTCCGGATCCGCCCCCGCCGCCGGCCGCGGCAACGAGAAACGTATCCTGCCTGACAGCGGTATGATCGCCGTCACCGATTGTACACTCGAACCTCCACGTGCCTACGCTTTCCGTACTCTTGATCGTGTAATCATAGGTCGCCGTGAGTTCGGTGACCTTCATCGAAACGCCGCTGAGGAGCCTGACGCTGGATGCATTCCAGAGCGTCATTTTCCCGCTGGTAATTCTGTCGTGTTCCCAGTCACCGGTACCGGTGCATATAAAGCGGACGGTGCTGCCGAGAAGCGCTGGTTCCGGATTGACAGACATAATGATCGATCTGTCTCCGGCATGGGCGCTGACTGCGAGGAAAGCGAATGCCATTGCAACAAACAATACTTTTCTCATGTGTCGCTCCTTTTCATCTCGTTTTGTGTAGTGCTATGCTCTTCAAAACGTACGTATTCCGAGATATCCAATACCCCCTTTCTCGTTTTTTGCCTGTGCCGCTTTCGGCAAGGGACGGTGCTTCTTCCTGTAAATCCGGTAGATCACAAAAAGCAGCATGTAGTTACCCATGACGCAGTTGTCTCTGGACCGCGAGAAGCAAGCTTCTGCCGTACTGTGGACCATCGGGAAGATCTTTCAGGGCAAGAAAATAAAAAAGCCTTCCCGTGCGTCATCTGATGATGACAGCCAAGAAGGCTTCTAGACCTTCACAGTGACCTGCCGCCGTCGCAAGCGTCAGGCCCTGAGAGCAATATTATGATGTTATAACTTGTGCAGCTACAATATTAAGCAAGAAGCGTGCCGGGGGCAATCCGTTTATATTTTCATAGGTTAGATTTATTGAATATGGGATATGCTGCGCGTAATCGCTCTGAGTTGCGGGATTTCGCTCACCGAGGCAATTTTTCGGCAGGCGATGAGGGCTCTCACGGGGGGGGGTGAGGCTTGGGAATCACTGATCAGCATCATGTCCCGAACCCATGAGGTCTTCCGGGTCCGGGCATCCAAAGCTGCGCCAAAAGAAAAGGCCCTGCTCCAAGGTTCTCGAACAGGGCCTGTCATCCAGTCCATATGTTGAAGCGGGTCTTGGTCCGCTTACTTCCCTCCGGCCACCAGTTTTAACTTGTCCTCGATGTCACCGGGTGCGCCGGAGATCTTCATGAACGTCCCCATGGCGAGGTCGGGAAAGTTCACGGCAATGCGGAACTTGCCGTGCAGCATATAGGCCTTCCCGTCGGACACGATCAGCTCATAAGGGAGATGGGCCGTGGCCTTCAGCTCGGCAGTATCGATGATCTTCATAACCGTGGCGTCGGCGCCGTCGCCTTCCGTGATCGCCACGCCGAAGAGCGATTCCTTCTTGCCCGGTACATCAACGCGGTAGACTTTGGCGCAGCCGCCTTTTCGCGCCGCGAGATTGGCCTCCACGGCCTGCAGTGCCTCATCGTGCGATGTATGGGTCCCGAGCTTCACCTGGTCGTCGAAGTAGGGCATCATCATCATGTAGTGGTACTTGCGCAGCTTGCCGGCCGTTATCCCAATTTCGGACCCGAACTCATTCTTTTTGCCCAGCGCCTTTTCCATGGCCGCGGCCACATCGGCAAGGCCGTCCTTCATGCGGTACGCCTGGGCCATGTAGAGCGGGTTCGTATAGGCGATCTGGAGCCCTTTGGCCGTTTCGGTCAGGGAGATGCGCTGCGCCGCGCCATAGGCGCCGAACCCGGATTTTGCCGCGTTGTTCCTGAGTGCCTCGCTCGTGACGACAACGACATGCGCTCCCTTGTAGGGCGTGTATTCACCGACCACCTCGAATCCCTCCAGCGCCAGAGCGGCTTTCACCTCCGCCAGCTTTGCATCGATCGTTCCGGGGCCGCTGGAGCCGAGCACAAAGGGTTTCAGTGCCGGGTCGGCAGCCATCGCCGGCGTCGTGAACAGGGACACGGCGAGGACAACTACTGCAAGAACTGCTGTGATCCTGGATCGCATGATGATTCCTCCTTTAAAGTAACTATAGTAACGGCACTATTTGTCTAGTATATCGTATTTCTTCTCAGCCGGAGCATGAAAAAATGCATTTTATCGCGAACGCCTGGTTGGGTTCAGAGGTCACGGATATGCTTTTAGACAAGTATCTGTCCTGCCCCGTTTCCGTGAAGTAGTACCCGCCTCACCATGCAGTGATTAATAACCAAAAATCTCTTGACTTACCATTTAAACCGGTGGTAGACTTAAGCGTCATCCGAAACCGGCCGTTCAGGGCAGGTTGGGTGACCAGGGGGCGTTCTTTATGAAAAAGGTGAGGATACTGCTGGTCCAGAACATCGAGACCAAGGGTAATGGTGCGCGTGATTTCCTGGAGAGTGCCGGTTACGATGTGCTCTGGGCAGGGTCCGGCATGTCCGCGCTCATAACCGCCAGCCATGAGCCCTTCGATCTGATCCTCATCGACACGGCGCTTCCCGGCACCGAGGGTATGGACCTGTGCAGGCGATTCCGGAATAATGCCGGCACGCGCGGGAAGCCCCTCATCCTGACAGTGGGCCGAGGGTTCTCAACCGCCTCCTTCGCCCACACCGAGAACAGGCCTGACGAATATCTTGAGAAGCCCTATACGGAGCGGGCACTGAATGTCATGGTCGCTGGATTGCTCGATCAGACGGCGGACAGGGCTGCGGAAGAGCAGGCATCCCCCCCGGCCGCTGAACCGACGCCGATGGCGGTGCGGCGTCCTGTGCTGCGGCTCGTGCCCAGAACCCCGTCCGGTGACACTGATGCGTTGACCGCGGAACCGGAAGAGCGGAATAGTATCATAGACCCCACAACGGGACTGTTCAGCAGGCGGCAGTTCGAGGCCATGTTCTCGAAGGAGTTCAAGAAGTGCGTGCGCTTCATGCAGCAGATGAGCTGTATGATGATCAATCTTGACGGCCGCATGATGGGCCGGACAGCCGATGAGGAGCTGGTGAAGTCGATCATCGGGTTGGTGCAGAGCACGATACGCGAGGTGGACACCATAGCCTGGTGGACCGGCGAATCATTCGTGATCCTGTTTCCCAACACGCTGCGCGGCGATGCGGTGCAGGCCGCGGCGCGGGTGCTGGAAGCCGTGGCTGCCCATCCCTTCTCCTGGCCCGATGCCACGCGGATCACCATGAGCATCGGTGTTGCAGGATTGCCGGACCCGAATATCGATACGGAGCAGAAGTTGATCGATGCCGCGGTCGATGCCTGCAGCAGGGCGCTGGAAGGGATGGATCGGGTGCCGAAACGGATGGAGCGCCAGGCCGCGGGCCGGAAGGCTGAGGAGAAAAAGGCCGCGGGTTGAGGAAGGGGGCGCATCAGAGTGTTGATGGTTTTATAGCTGTATCCTGCCCTGGAAATTCAGAACCAAATATTCCACTACACTAAGAACGCGAAGGCACGCAGGAAAGCAAAGACTTTTTTCTCGCGGAGACGCCCCCGCTTCCCCTGCTCCGTTTCCCCGGCTCCGTTTCGTGAGTCCCGCATCCGCTATTCTTGGCAAAGGTGCGGGACCCGCATCATAGTAGTATCTGATCCGGGGCGGGCGCTTCTATAAGCATTTGATGCGGGACGGAGAGAGTGCGCAGAGAAAGACATGATCTTTTCAGGTTTATGACCGGGACAGCCCCTGGGAACCAAAGGGGACGGTCCCTTTTATTTTAACGCGAATTCAGCACCACCCGTACATCCAGAGCGACTGCGCCGCTTTCGTATACTCTCACCGGATTGAGATCGATCTCGCGGATCTCCGGAACCTGCTCCAGCAGCCGGGACATGGCATCCATGATCGTGAGCACGGTTTCGAGGTCCAGGGGCGGGCTCCCGCGAAATCCCTTCAGGAACGTCCAGGCCCGCGTCAGGTGCATCATCTCCAGCCGCTCATCCCTCGTCATGGGCAGAATGCCGAAGGCCGCGTCCTTCAGCGCCTCGACCCACACTCCGCCCAGGCCGAAGGCCACGCTCGGTCCGAACTGCTCGTCCCGCAGGCCGCCTATGAGAAGCTCAAGGCCCGGGGGCATCATCTTTTCCAGCAGGAACGCCTCTATCTTCGCGCCCGGCAGGTGCTGAGATACGGAACGCTGTATATTCGATGCAGCGGCAGCGAGGGAGCGCTCGTCAAGGATGTCGAGCATCACCGCGCCTGCATCGGTCTTGTGCAGGATGTCCTGCGATACGGCCTTGAGGGCCAGGGGGAAGGCGAGGCGCCGTGACGCAGCTCTCAGTGCGGCGTCATCGTTTGCGCGAACAACGACATGGTCCGGCACGGGAATCCCCGCGGCATGGGCGAGTTCCTTTGCCTCGTGCTCCAGCAGATGGGTGCGGCCCTGTTTGAGGGCAGCGCGTATGATGCCTGATGGGGATCTCATGGTGCGGCCTCCTGCCGCAATGGGAAATTGTAAATTGGAAAGTGCAAATTGACGGAAAACGGCGGTTCAAAAGCAGCCGTTTCATCCTTTATTTACAGGGCATTTTTGCTTTTATTGAAAATATTCTACCCGTTCTGAGGAGCTTTTGATTCTTTAGTAACTAAGGCCATGCTGTTTGCAACAATCGTGTGAACATGTCAAGCATACGTAGGGGCGAGCATGCTCGCCCAAATGCCTGTCAAACACGGGCGGCCATGGCCGCCCCTACTTCAGCGTGCACCCCGAGCGCCGCAGCACCGCCAGGGCCCGCACAGCCCGCTCTGGCGAAGGGAAGGCCGGGATGCCCAGCTTCTGGACGCTTTTCTCCACATCCTCGGCGTAGCGCATGCCCTGAAGCATGCAGGTCGCCACAGGCTTCCTCAGTTCTTTGCAGGCCCGGGCGATTATTTCGGCGCTTTTTTCGGTTACCGTCGTGGTCCCGGTGAGCACGATGACGACGGCCGCGTCGTAGTGCGGCAGGGCCTCGGTGAGCGCGCGGTAATAGTCGTCGTCGCTGCCGCTCCCCGTGATATCGATGGGATTGTTCAGCACGAAGAAGGCGGGGAAGGACCGCCGCAGGACCTCACGGACGCCCTCGGGCACAGGAGGCATGACGAACCCTTCCCGCGCGGCCGCGTCGGCCGCAGCAACGGCCATGCCGCCGCCGTTCGTCACGATCAGCAGCCGGTTGCCCACACAGGTATGGTGCAGGAGCGATACGACCTTGGCTGCGTCGAGGGCGTGTTCAAAGGAGTAGGCCTCGACGGCGCCGGATTGACGGATCGCCGCTTCGTACAGCGCGTATCTGCCCGCAAGCGTGGCCGTGTGCGAAGCCACGGCAGATGCGCCCATCTCCTGCTTTCCCGCCTTCCAGACGATGAGCGGTTTGCGGGAAGCGAATTTCTTTGCGGTCTGCAGGAACTTTCGGCCGTCGCCGACGGATTCGATGTACATCACGACCGCGGAAGTCTGGTCGTCTTCGGTCAGATAGTCGAGGGCGTCGGCCTCGTCCACGTCAACACGATTGCCGTAGTTGATGGCCTTGGCAATGCCGATGCCGTTCCGCGCCATTGCCTCCATCATGATGACGGCAATGGCCCCGCTCTGGGAGATGATGGAGAGGTTCCCCGGCTGCGGCTTCATGATGCGTTCAGGCGATACAAAAAAGCTGGTGAAGCCGTTTTTCGTATTGAAGACGCCGAGGGAGTTGGGGCCGATGATCCGGATCCCGTATTTGATCGCGGCCTGGCGAAGACGCTCCTGGAGCCTCTTGCCTTCTTCCCCTGCCTCGGCAAAGCCCGAGGTGATCATGATGAGCCGTTGGATCTTCTTCATCACGATCTCGGCGAAGGCCGCTTCAACAGCGATGACGGGAAGCGCGATAACGGCAAGGTCCACGGTTCCGGGAATGTCGGTAATCGAGGGGTAGCAGCGTCGGCCGAAAAGCTCGGTGTGCTTCGGGTTTACGGGAAAGACCTCACCGGTGAAGCCGGCAAGGTTCTCCATGATCGCCCGGCCGGGTTTCGTGGGCTTGTCCGTGGCGCCGATAACGGCGACGGTCCTGGGATAGAAGAATTCGTGGAGGAAGTGGGTCATCGATATATAGTCTTGAACGCTGCAGGAAAAGGTACTGTTCGACAGGCCAGGTTGAAGGAGACTGTATCATGGATGATCAGGCTTGTAAAGCATCATTGCGGAAAGCTAGAAATAGTAGGTGAAGCCGAGGTACACGGCGATGTCGCGGACGTCATACTTGTAGGTGTCGTCCTTATAGGATGGTCCTGCGCTGCTTATGTTCAGCCCGATAAAGCGGTACCGGGCATCAAGGAAGAAACCAGCCGCTGCCTTCAGGTCGTAGGAGCCGTTCGATATGGAAATGGGAGCTCCGTAGGGCAAGGCATCGGTCATGATGATATCGCCCTGGTACTTCGCAACACCGAGTCCGATCCCGATGCCGAGCCGTACGAACTTGGCATAAGGTTCATGCTGCCCCCACTGATAGAAAAAGGACGGCACTACGTAGGCGGTTTTTCCCCGGATGCGGGTCCCGAGGTCCTCGTATACGTCCTTGGAAATTTCCTGCTGGTCCAGTTTGAAGGTCGTGTAGTTCAGCAGGAAGGTATACCCGAACTTCGAATTTCTGAATAACGAGGGTCGCGTGCTGTAGCTTATGAAATAGGCCTCTTCGTCGCGCTGGACGATCTTGCCGGTGGCATCGTCGCTCTTGCGCGTTACCTCCAGTTCGGCCTGGCGCGTGCCAACGCCAACAGTGAGACTCGCACCAGTATAGAGATAGTCCCAGAGCCATTCCCAGAAGGTCATGCCGTCGGATGTTCCGGATATTGCGGCGCCTGTTGTGTTGCTTTCAGAGTTGTTCTGCGCGATCAGAAAACGTTGGCCCGTAAAGGGCGCGCTATTCACGATCCGCTCATTCCGTATGTCCGGTTCCGAGGCGTGAAGGAGTGGGAGGTCAAGAAAGGCCATATAAAACAGTGCGATGCCGAAAGCGGTCAAGAAAGGAATTGTACGCAGAAGATGTTTCCCCGGGCAGCGGTCGATAAACATGAATGAAAAATAGCATCGGATCAAGAGTTTGTAAAGTGCTAATTACCGCCAGAGAGCATTCTGCCGCAATAAAATGAGTTTACATCACCTCGAAAATTAGGTATTTTTATACAGCCGTCAAGGAAAGGGCCCGGGAGCAATGAAGTTTCGTACATCTATAATCGTGACCAGCAGGTATATTGTGCTCGTCCTCTTCATCGCGGCTGCGGGATGTCAGGGGCACAGGGCAGGCGACGGGCCGCTTCTTTCCACGGCAGCGGAGCGCGTCCGGTATCAGCGACAGACCGAGGGAACGCAAGCCATACCTCACCTCAGGGAAGCTGTCGTTGATGCGTCCCTGTCCGGCAAGCCTGCGCACGTTGCGATAATCGTTCATCCCGCCTATGCGCTGTTCTTTCCGGAAGACAATGCACGGGAATATTCCGGAGGCAGGGCCAGGCTGGTCAGGAACCAGCTTCGGAATGAGGCGAAGTTTCTGGAGAACAACGCCGGCAGCGACAACGCGGTCATGATCCTGGTGCTGCCTGCCGGATCGATCACGGGGCAGGATGCGGCGGCGGGCTATGGGGCCTATCTCAACAGGCAGATCAACGGTGCAGGCAGGGTGTTCTACGTATATTCCGAGTCAACTACGAACGGAGCGCTTGCCCAGGAGGATATGCTGCTGCTCTATCAGTACCTGAACTCCGTCCGCTCAGAGAAAGTGATGATCGGCGGCGGGTTCGTCGGACGGTGCCAGGAGTCCTTTTTCAAGCAGCTCGCGACGTACGTAAAACCTGAGAGCATATTCATCATTCCCGAGATCTCCTCGATCTCTCCCGCCGATGTGTCGGACAGCGAGGCTCGCCGCATCGCAACGCTGATGGACCGGCATGACTTCGAGCCGGTCCGGACCTTTGTCAGGAAAAAAACGGACGGCAGCCCGAACGTCCTGTCATTTTCCCGCTCCGATGTCCCTGCCGAGTCAAATCCTGTGCTACAATAACAGCAATACGAAGAAGTTAATGATCCTGAAGAGATCCTATAGGGACACGGAAAGAGCGGATAACGTTCGATAAGGACGGAATAAAAGATCGTGTGCTTGTCTAGAGATGTTCACCTGACAGGCACGGCAGAGAAAATAATGGACCTCACCTCAATCCTCTCCCCTGATGGGAGAGGAAATAAAAATCCCTTCGCCCCTTCGGGGAGAGGGCGGGGGTGAGGGGTTTCGGACTCGGCTCGTTGGCCTGATGTGGCGCTGCGCTAAGCAATTCTGTGGCAAAACGTTTAACATCACTTCGATCATCCAAGGAGGAAGACTATGAAACTGTCGCGCAATGTGGGGACTTTTCTTCTCGCTATCTGGCTTATTGCGAAAGGCCTCATGCCCTTGCTGGGGCTGAGCTTCCGGGGAAGCGGCACGGTCATGGCGATCCTTGCCATCGCCGCCGGCATCATGCTTATTCTCGACCGGTGATTCGGCCGGCGGCAGGCATGCCGCCGGGGAGTATATGAATGCATAGGGCCGCTTCACGACAGGTCATCGAGAAGCGGTCCCTTTTTTGACCCAAGTTCATTTATGCAGCCTTTTATACGTGTGGTCGCAAAAGCTATCGCCTGTGCCGATCTGATGTTTCCTGTCGAAACTCCATTTATCGCTTTTCTCTCCGGCATACGCCCAGTCGCCTTCGCAGGCATAGGGGTTCAATTCCGACAAACCTGCAAAGGCAAAGACCTCGCAAAAGGGACAATTCCCGATGTGTAATTGGAGAACATCCTTTGTGTCTTCCGTTATTTTAATATCCCAGACAAAACCCCAAAGCGGGATCCGTGGTCTTATCTTTGCAGATAGTTGATCAAAATGCTGTGACGTTGGGATATCAGGGACAAACAGCTTCACCACCAGTTTCGCAGTATGGGTTATGCGCGGCCCCCAGAAGCGGAAGCTTCTTTTCTTCCCCAGGAAAAACGTTGTTACATGGATAGCAATGATGAGGGGACTGAAAATAGCAAAGAAGAATGAATTCCTCAATGTGCGTTTCACGTTTTTTGAATCTCCATAAAAAGTGTTGCCCATCATTGTCATTTTTCTTTGCCGGTCCACTGCGGGCCTGAGCCATGATCCGCAGGGACATCGGTTTCGCGTCCCGGTACTCCCCTCCCCTCAAGCAGCGAAGTAGCGCGGAGATCTTACGTGCTATGAAGTGGAAGAAGTGGAGCGACAGGCTGTCTAATGTATCGGGTTTCGTCGTGTTCTACCAGACTTAAAAAAAAGATTAATACAACGGCAATCCTAATAACCGATAATCATTTGTTCCATTTACCCATCCTTCATGCCCGTTTACTTTAACTTTCAGCCATTCATTTGATAGTTGTATATTAAGTTGGGACTCGCTCACTATTGTTAATTGAACTTCTGCATATGCCTTAACAAATTCAATTGTATGAATTTCTGCCGCGCCAATTGACACGTTTTTTGCATTTCTACTATGAGCGCCATAGATTGTGAGCTCATGTCCAGAAAAAGTGTTGATTGGCTCAACTGAATAGGGGATGTCGATATCAAATATGCCCTGTGACACAGAGGGCGTAATTGTCATTTTTTGAAAATCAACTTTAAGTGGAATGCGAATGCCAAACGAATCACTCCAGACCCCTACGTTGAGAATGTTGCCATCCGGCAGCATTACGATCTCGTCAGGTGCTCCTTCAGATAATTTCTCAAAGTGGCCGCAAAACGATATGCGCGTCGACAATGGCTTAAATGAATCTCTTGCCAGACTGAAAATTTGAAATGCAGGTCCGCACGGGGGCGCGTTAGGCCCTGCATCATAATAGACGATAATGCCTTCTCCGTTTCTGCCCTCAAGCTTAAAAGCGCCCTCAACATCCAGCAGTGAATCATGACTTATGTGATGGGCTTCTTTAAAAAACGATACGCCTGATTGATCTTTTATCTCTAGTAACGCACCTGTGGTTGGGCCGACATAATGATATGTAAGGAAGAAGCGTTTTTGTCCAATATTGAATGGCCCGAATTTCTTTGCTTCAGGTGTCTCAAAAGTACGATCCTCAAGTAATTTCAAATGGCCATCAGCGTCATCATTTCGCTGCGTTTCTGGTGATTCTGTTTTCAGGGATTTATCGGCGCATCCAAGATTCAGTATAAAGCAAGAAATGACCAATATGAATAATCTCGTTAATGTTCGTCTCACGTTCTGCGCTCCTTTATATTTACCAACCATTCCGGCGCGTGAATCAGCCGCTTGTCCAGATGGTTAGGCTTTTTATCAAGCTTTGATTCTCTCTATCCGACCTGCAAACCCGTAACAGCCTAAATTTCGCCGCGATAAACCAGGAACAGCTTGAACGATCATCGGCAGATGCTTGAAGGCACGGTTATGCTTCATTTACTCAGAGGCTGCATCACATGCGTTATGGCCCCGGTGGGGTCGGCCACAATACAGATCCGTCCAACATCCGGAACATCATGGGGAGGGACTATGACGCTGCCGCCGAGCGAAGGAGCGCGCCTGGCGCAGTCTTCGACGTCTTCTACTGCGATATAGGAATGCCAGAACGGCCCCTTGCCCGGTGTCTCAGGTGTGGGGTTCATCATTCCGGCGACATCGCGGCCATTCTTCTGGAAAAGGGTGTAGATGCCGAATGGCCCTGCATCAACTTCCTTGCAAGTCCAGCCGAACAGATGACTGAAGAACACTCCGCTTCTTTTCTGGTCAAGAGTGACCAGCTCATGCCAAATGAAAGGATTTTGTTCTGTCATGGGTCCTCCTTTCCCGCATTCATGGCCTTTCAAGGTCGCGCAGCAGATACAGATAGGTCGAAGAGGTCAGACCCTTGTAGCGAGTGCTGTCGAGCGCGCCGGCAGCCGTCGAGCTGCCCACCCACCACCCGGAGCAGAGGGAGTAGCAGGGAAATTCCGGAGGGTGGGAGTTTGTCCCAAGCCAATAGACAGCCACGGTCTTTGGTCCCTTGATAAAGTCAAGGCGATAGAGCGGCGCAAGAACGCGCCCTTTCGATGGCGTCCATCCCTGCTCTGAAAAGGCATAGGACGAGACGATCGAGGCTACGCGGTCAGAAATATCATAGGGCGCGCCTTCGGCCGGAGTTATCGGAACGACACGAATGGATGACACTTCCGAGGGGTGTGGAGGTGAGGGGCCGAGCATCGGCGTGGTTGCAGTGCAGCCGACGAAGCCACCCAGAAAGACAACAACTATGAGCGTGTGTGAGAGTTTCATAATCAGCAGCTCGCTATTTATCGGCAGGATCCTTTGCCTCAGTATCCGTTGATTTCCCCTCGTCCTCTTGCAGTTTTCCTGCGGTGCCCAGCTGGGCGTTCATGGTCGGTTTCTGGAGCCATTCCGCTACGTCCTTCCCGATGGTCTCGGCGCACTGAAAGAGCAGCTTGCAGGTGTTCGAAGTGTTTCCTCTTGTATGTGAAAGACCAGGGAATCTCATGTGACCCCAACCCGACGCCCGTCGATCAATAAAACTTCCCATTTCAGCGGGCAATCGATCAGCTTTTTTACCGACAGCAGGTGCAAGCCTGGGCCATGCTAAGGCGATCACGAAAGAGCGTCACCCATACCATCCGAGCTTATGCTATTTCTGAACCGCCGGGCAGTTCTTTTGGCGAGCCAGGTCATCCAGCCGCCTGTTTCTCTCTTTATATGCATCAACTTCAATATCCTGGGTGTCGTTAAAATCCAAAGTGAACAGAGGGATGATGCAGAAGAAGAGGCAGAGGGAGTCAACATTGTGTTTTATCCTCCTCGCTTTTTCCGCCCTCAGCATCGCAATCTCCCCGTTATTGCGCCGCCGTTCGGAGCTGAGGTCCTCGCATGTCATGGTCGCGTCATCGGGCCATACAGCCTTGATCGGTCTCGCCATGCGGCCTCCGCAGGCGCTAAGAAGCAATGCGGAAATTACGGAAATAACGGCGAAGCGTTTCATCATCGTGCGATCCTCCTGATTGTCGGTCCTTGTGCGGTTCATATTTTAAGCCTCAGCTTTCGTGTATGTCTAAGGACATGCCTTTTATATGATCATCAGGTCTTGAGATATCGCGTTGCCAACAAAACGTTCATCAGGTTGCTTATTGGAGTATAGTGAATTTCGAGATGGTTCGCGATGTCTTTTTGAGCATATCCATAATTTCACAGGGTCACCCATGTATAGGCGGCTGAAAATCCCTTCCTTGTCATTGCGAGGGACGTTTTTTCGACGCGGCAATCCGTTAGTCAATGTATTGCCGCGCTGCGAGATTGCTTCGCTTCGCCCGCAGAGTTGAGCGTTGTTTCCTGTAAGGCGAAGCCGAACTGACCGCAATCGCCTGCAGGTGAGCATGTCAGTGGCTTTCCGTTCGGGTCAATAGACACAGACAAAATATGAGCAGGAGTCGCCGGATTGAATGATGTCGTCAAGTTCTAATTTAGTTCCTCATCAGGGAGTCACTCTCTGCTTAGCGCTGACGCAGCGAGTCGATCGCGAAGTGCGGGCCAGGCTTTTGCCAGCTCTTCGAACCCGCTAACGTATTCATTAAGAAATTCGGCATTGATCTCAAATGCGCCTGTTGTCTTGAATTCCACGTTTTCCGCATACGCGCTGGAGTCATCGACAACAATGAAGCGCACCATCACCGCTGTGGCATTTGTTTTGGACCGGTAGAACTCCAGGCACGGTCCATATACTCCATTCAGCTGGGGCCGCAGATTCCTGTCGAGAATGAACTTGTCCAGGTCCGTTGCAAACGCCTCAATATTCTGGAGGTAAAGATCGGCGTTCTTTCCATGGAGCGTGCTTTCTCCGCCAATGACCATACATTCGATGGTAAAAGACAGGGAGCTCTTCCCCGGTGTGATCTCTACCCATGCTTTGCTGTCTGTGGAGGTTATTCGCATCGTTTACCTATGCCTGGCTGCTGCTACAGGCCGACCCAATAACGATACTGAGTGAGCACAGTCAAAAACTTTGCGCCCTCTTCCCGCAAGAGCGCCGCGCTTTCGCCTTCAAAGCCGGCCCAGGCCCGTATGAGCTCAATGCCGGAAGGGGTCCGAAAGGCGGCAAGAATTTGAAAATCGCGGGGATTCAAAATACCACCATCGTCTACCCGCCATACTGAGTTGTTATTTTTTGTGCTGCCTCGGTAGTCCTCAAAGACGAGATGCTTTTTTGTGATCAATACAAGGCTGGCAATATTTTTATTCCTTTGAGGGAGGAATTGAACGAGTGCGATGGTTGCATCAGGACCCAGGCCGGCCAGGTTCCAGGAAGACTGGACCTTCATTTTTTTTGCAGATTCAATGCGGGTGATATCAGCACTGTCAACTGGTGAAAATTCATCGGGCTTGACCGGGACAGGTGTATGTTTGTCGAGATGATCCGAGTCGATCAGTACAACTGTTCGGTCGCCGGCAAGGCATTCTTTCGGCGCCTGAAAAACAACGCCTCCCAGGTTGTCGAAGTTTTTCGCTGTTTGGCGTCCCGTGTCCTCGGGCTTCCTGGCCCTTTTTTCAACAAAGGTCAGCAGGCAATTTCCGCCTGATGGCAAAATTGCATGCAATTGACCGGGAATATTCTCATCGTGATTGTACAGGATGACCTGATCCCCTTTCGCATTCGATAGTCCGAAATAAAAGGGGGATGATTCAGCTGCAGTTGCTGATGAAACAGAAAATGATATGAAGACACTCAGCAGGACAGGATGCAAGAACTTCATGATTTAAACTCCCATAATAAAAGAACAGCTGGCGCTGCTTTCGGCAGCGCGTCGAAAGGCATGTCTATGTGTCCGTCGTGATTTCATCCCACTCATCTGCGTACCATATGAGCCAATTCAAGGCATAGTGGCGCTCCACAACGACTCCGGAATCAAGTTTCGCGGGTACCGTCTTTTTGTTGAGCTGAGCATCTCGAACGGCCCAATGGATGCGGTATATCTTGTCAGTCTCATCCAGGATCGCCTCGATATTGCGCAGTTTGGCCGAGGCAATGAATCCCTTGGCTTCTTCCGGATTCGGCATCAGACCATGGATCCTCTGCGGATCGCAGGGCGCGATGGGAAAATCCAGACTCTCCACTTTCCCCAAGGCCCAAAGCAAGGTCCAGAGCGCCTCAACGCGCCACGTTGCATTGATTGTTTGCTGCTTTGTGGGCTTTGCGGCTTCGACAA
>MHDZ01000100.1:0-5564 GCA_001805055.1 Nitrospirae bacterium GWC2_57_13 | reverse complement strand
ACCTTCTGCTTCTCGATCCCGAATCCAAGGGCGGTGATGTTGTAGAGGACAATGGCGCGCCGAGCGACATCCTGGGCAGAGCGGATCTTTACGCTTTTCGCGTCTTCGATCAATGGAAGGTCTTTGTTGAACGGTACCTTCTTCGACTTAAGGTATTTCTCGGTTTTTATCTTACGCGCTTCAGCAGACTCCATCCCATAGGCCCCCATTGGCAAGAGTGTGAATGCAAGTGTTGCAATCAGAAGTATTTTGGTCGGCAGATTCACGGCAATTAATGCCGTACGACTCCATGACGCATTCATTAGAGCCTCTCAATTATGCTAGCAGATTCGAGTAGCGCAGAGATCGTTATGTTCAAATATTGCAGAAATTGCAATGTCGGTTCTTTGTTCCCTGAAATTTATGTTCATGAATCCACTACTTTGGCTTGACACTTGGTGGATATCATCTATACAATAACACCAGAGATGGCTGCTTGGCTGCGTGGTGCAGTGAAAAGGCCATTATGCAGTACATGCCCTCAAAAAGGCGATTTTCTCCAAAGAGGGGCTGTTTCGGCAGATGGTTAAGGTTAGCTTATCATAGCGCGGCCTTTGGCCGCAAGTGAAAGTTGGAAATGTCAAATTGTAAATTTGAGGTATGGCCGCAATCGTAAGATTCGCGCGGCCATTTCGCCCATTTGGGAGAAATACTATATACTGTATGAGGATGTAAATACTGTGTTCATCTGTGTGTCCCGCACCGCGGGACCCGTGGTTACAGAAAGGTCGGTTTTTCATAGTTCAACCAGAGTGGTTTTAATAAAACAGGAGGGGTGAATACCATGACCGCGAGATTATTCAAGGGGGCCGAGTACCTGGTTACCGAAGTGACCAAGGATGACGTCTTTACGCCGGAAGACTTCACCGACGAACAAAGGCAGATCGGCGAGACCACCACCCAGTTCGTGCTGAACGAAGTCGCCCCGCACCATGAGGAGATGGAAAACCACAATTTCGACGTGGTGGTCCAGTTGATGAAGCGGTGCGGCGAGCTGGGGCTTCTCATGATCGATACGCCCGAGAAGTACGGCGGTCTCGACCTTGATAAGGCGACCAGCATGCTGGTGGCCGAGAAGATCGCTCCTGCCGGGTCGTTTTCCGTGACCTACTCCGCCCACACAGGCATTGGTACGCTCCCCCTCGTCTATTATGGAACCATGGAACAGAAGGAAAAATATCTTTCGAAGATCATCAGCGGCGAGTGGGTGGCGGCCTACTGCCTGACCGAGCCGGACTCGGGCAGCGACGCCCTGGGCGCCAAGGCCACGGCCGTGCTCTCGGCCGACAAGAAATACTACCTCCTGAATGGTACGAAGCAGTTCATCACCAATGGGGCTTTCGCCACCCTCTACACGATCTTTGCCAAGGTGGACAAGGAGCACTTTACGGCCTTTCTCGTGGAACGGAACACCGAGGGGCTTTCCGTGGGGGCCGAGGAGAAAAAGCTCGGGATCAGGGGCACCTCCACCACGCAGATCATTCTCGAGAACGCCAAGGTGCCGGTGGAAAACCTGCTCGGCAAGATCGGCAAGGGGCACAAGATCGCCTTCAACGTGCTCAATATCGGCCGTTTCAAGCTCGGCGCGGGAGTGACCGGGGCAGCGAAGCATTCTCTCGGCGATGCGATAAAATACGCCGTCGAAAGGAAGCAATTCGGCGTTCCCATCGCAAGCTTCGGCGCCATCAAGGAGAAGATCGCCGATATGACGGCTGAGATCTATGCAGCGGAATCGCTCGTCTATCGCCTGGCAGGCATGATCGACAATAAGCTGGCGACCATTGCGCAGGACACCCCCAACTACTATGAGACCTACCAGAAGGGCATCGAGGAATATGCCATTGAATGCGCCATTGCCAAGGTGTTCTGCAGCGAGGTCCTCGCCGACGTGGTGGACGAGGTGGTGCAGATCTACGGCGGCTATGGATTCGTCCAGGGCTACCCGGCGGAAAGGTACTACCGCGATGAACGGATCAACAGGATATTCGAGGGGACGAACGAGATCAACCGCCTCCTGATCCCCGGAACCATCCTGGCGCGGGCCATGAAGGATGAGCTTCCGCTGAAGAGCGAGGCGAAGAAGGCGTTCAAAGAGCTTACGTCCTCGTCAAGCGAGGGGTCCAAGGCCGCCGGCCCCTTTGCTGCTGAAAAGACGCTGCTTGCCAATCTGAAGAAGATCTTCCTGGTGCTCACCTGGGGCAGCGTGAAGAAACATATGACGGGCATCAAGAACGAGCAGGAGATTCTCATGGCCGTCGCCGAGATCGCCATCAACACCTTTGCCATCGAGAGCGCCGTCCTGCGCGCTGAAAAGATCATGCCGGGGCTGAGCAAAGCCAAAAAGGAATCCGTATCAGCGGCAGTGAAGGTCTTTACCTTCAACGCCGCGGAGCAGACCGCCACCGCAGCCCGCAAGGCGGCCTACTTCATTGAAAAGGGAGGCAGCCTGGCAGAGCTTCTGAGCGGGATCGGGCGATTCACCACCTATGACGCCACAGGTCTTCTCCAGGCGAAGCGGCAGTTGGCTGACGCGGCCATTGAGGCGGAGAAGTATATTTTTTAGCGACTACATAGGTCGAAAAGCAAAGCGTCCCGCGCAAAGTCGCAAAGCGCGCAAAGAAAAACTAAAGCCCTGAATTGATAGTTGACAGGTTGGGCAAAACGGGTCATCGTGCCCAACATCTTTTCAAGGGCGTCAGGGATATTGACAACATCATGAAAATGTATTACTATTATAACAAGTAATGCTAATTAGAAAGGTAAGGTAAAATGCAATGTCGACCGCGGCAGTTAAGATCACGCGAAAGGGGCAGGTGACGATCCCAAAGGAAATCCGGGAAAGACTGAACGCCAATGCCGTCTATTTCGAAGTAGAGGACGATATTGTCATGGTAAAGCCGGTGCGGGACGCCGCCGGTTCGCTCCGTGAATACGCCGGCAACGTCAAGCCGGGCGCCTCCAGGAGGCAGATGAAAGACAAAGCGTGGGAGGTTGCGGTCCGTGAAAAAACCGGCAAGAAGTCTGCCTGATACCAACACCATTGTCCGCTATCTCGTCGCAGATGATCCCGCTCTGCATGCGAAGGCGAAGGAGTTCTTCGACAAGGTGAATCACGGCGGCGTAAAGGCCGTCATTCTCGAAAGCGTCATCGCCGAATGCATGTATGTTCTGACAAAGATTTACAAAGTTCCCCGGGCCCGGGCTGCCGGGAGTCTTATCGATATCTTACGTTATAAGGGGATCGCGAATGACGATCAGCAGGAACTTATCCGAGCGTTGACTCTGTGCTCAGAACATGGCCTTGACATCGTTGATTGTATTCTTTGCGCCAAGGCCGCATCCGCCGAAGACCACTTGTTTACCTTCGATGCCGATCTGAACAAACTCGTGCGGCGTACTTAACCGCAGCATATGTCTCGTTTTGATTTTCATAGCTGTCGCTTGTTCTAGATAATCACGAGTTTAAGGTGTCGGCTTTAGTTCGAGCCAAAAAGGATCGCTAACAAGGCCTTCAACCCGATGCGGGATAGCGCTTATTGGTGTTGGCATTTGTGATTGCCCGCTGGTTAAGGCGATCATTAAATTTGGTTTTTGCGAGAACATCAAGCGTGACAGGAACGTTGAAAAAAAGCATAATACGAGTATGAAATAAATCCCCTCAGGAGCACTCAATGGAAGCCACGCGGGAAATATACTGGAACGTCGGTCACGGCGTCATACTGCCGATGTATCTCTTCGCCTTTATCGCCATCGCTGTGCTTCTGTACGGCTTTTACCGCCGCTTTGCCACCTATAAACGGGGAAAAGAACTGAACAGGCTTGACCGGTTGCCGAAACGGATCTTCTTGCTCCTGAAGAACATGTTCGGCCAGATCCAGGTGCTGCGCGTGTTCGGCCCCGGCGCTCTCCATGCTCTTTTTTTCTGGGGCTTCGGCCTCCTCTTCATCGGCACCCTTCTTGTCATGGCTCAGGTCGATCTCACCGAACCGGTTTTTGACTGGATCTTCCTCAAAGGGGCCTTCTATAAGGTATTCTCCCTGACCCTCGATCTGGCCGGCCTTGTTGCGCTGGTCATGCTTGGCGGGCTTCTCGTGCGCCGCTTTTTCATGAAGCCGGAAGGCCTGGATACTATCATCGACGATTATGTGGTGCACGCGCTGCTCTTTGCCATCCTGGTGACGGGCTTTGTCGTCGAAGGGCTGCGGATCGCTGATACCGAGCTGGTGACCAATCCCGATCTTGCGCTCTTCTCGCCTGTTGGCACGCTCTTCGGGGAGCTCTTCTTCCTCGGCATGACACCCGAGGCCCTGTACCGTACCCATAAGATGCTCTGGTGGGTCCACTTTTTCCTGAGCATGGGCTTCATCGCCGTCATTCCCTTCACCAAGCTGCGCCACATCTTTACAACCTCCACCAACTACCTGTTCACCGATCTTTCGGCCAAAGGAAGCATAGCGACGATCAACCTGGAGGACGAAGGCGCAAAACAGTTCGGCGCTGCAAAGGTCAATGACCTTGCGTGGAAGGATATTTTCGACGCCGACGCCTGCACCACCTGCAAACGCTGTCAGGAACGCTGTCCGGCCTATGCCACGGGCAAGCCCCTGTCTCCCATGAAGGTCGTGAAGCAGATCGGCGAGGTAGCTTTCACCAAGCCCGATGCAGGTTTGATCGAGACCGTGAGCGAGGACGTGCTCTGGGCCTGCACCACCTGCTATGCCTGCCAGCATATCTGCCCGGCGAATATCGAGCACGTGAACAAGATCCTTGAGATGCGCAGGGACCTTTCCCTCATGCAGGGGGCCTTCCCCGGCGACGAGGTGAAGACCGCGATCAACGATATCGAAGTGAACGGCAATCCCTTCGGCCTTGCCTATGCGCGTAGGGGGGAATGGGCCGACGGGCTCAACGTAAAGATCATGGAGCAGGACAGCGATGTTGACATCCTTTACTTTGTCGGGTGCTTCGCTTCCTTTGACAAGAGAAACCGGGAAATTGCCCGGAGCTTCGTCAAAATCTGCAATGCCGCGGGCGTCCGGGTCGGCATCCTCGGTAAAGAGGAGAAATGCTGCGGCGAGCCGCCGCGAAAACTGGGGAACGAGTACCTCTACCAGACAATGGCCGCGGAGAATATCGAGCGTATTAAAGCGTACGGCGTCAAAAAGATCGTCACCACCTGCCCCCACTGTTTTAATACGCTTAAGAGAGATTACAGGGACCTGGGGCTGGAGATCGATGTCGAGCATTACAGCACCTATATCAACGGGCTTATTAGTAACAAGAGGCTGTTGATACAGCCATCACCCTTCGAGTTCACCTACCACGACTCCTGTTATCTGGGACGCTACATGAATATCATCGACGAGCCGCGTGCTGTGCTCAAGACTGCTGGCGGTCGGATCAGGGAAATGGAGAAATCAGGGTACGAGAGCTTTTGCTGCGGAGGCGGAGGCGGCAGGGTCCTGGCCGAGGAGAAGCAGGGGACGAGGATCAACGGTGCGCGGGTCACCATGGCCCAGGCAACG
>MHDZ01000099.1:35262-52245 GCA_001805055.1 Nitrospirae bacterium GWC2_57_13 | reverse complement strand
ACTACCTTCTTGCCCTCATCCGCTATATCCACCTGAATCCGGTCCGAGCGAAGCTGGTCGCGACCCTTGAACAGTTGGACCGCTATCGTTGGAGCGGCCACAGGTCGATCATTGGAAAGACTATAGTATAGTAGTATAGGGTCAAGTCTTTCTCCGTGCATTCTCGTGCTCCCGAAGCCACCGGCTGATCGTCGAGTAGTGTACACCCACCTGGCGGGCGATCTCGCTCTGCCGGTACCCGTGCCGCTCTACCGCCTCAGAGAGGCGTTTCATCAGTTTTCGATGGTCAGTCACGATCCCTTGCGGAAAGAGCACCGGGAGTGCCGGCCGCGTCGCGTACCGCTGGCTCCGGGGAATCTCCGGAATATCCCTGTGCTTTTTCAGACGATCTGCCAGTTTTTCAACGAAGTCTTCCTCCCCCAGCAGCGCCTGTCCCCGCACCTCGGTCCAGATGCTCGGTTTGCCTATCCCCCACGCGACAAACTTCCGGTATTCCTGCTCGGCCTTGCCCTGCTTACCGCTGAATTGCCGCAGCACCCAGTCGGTCGTCAGGCACGGATGGGCGCTGACCTTCCCCGCTGTCGCACGGTAGCTGGACCATACATAGTCTTCAGGCCGCTCTACCATCTTTGCGCGTACGGGATTCAGAACGACGTACCGGCAGACCTCCAGAAGGTGGCTGTCCTTCTGGATGAGAATGGCCTTGTACCTGCCCTGGAAGAGATGGCCGGTCCTCAGGGGTCTCGACCAAGATATGATAGTGATTGGTCATGAGGCAGTAGGCATGGCAGATCCAATTGTACCGCTTTTTGACGTGCTGGATGGTGTTCAGGAAGTTCTGACGGTCGGTGTCGTCTTTGAAGACGGGCTTCTTTTCATTGCCTCGGGAGGTGATGTGGTAGACGGCGCCGGGATATTCTATGCGGAGGGGGCGGGACATGGGGAAAGAATAGCAGAGAAAAAGGCGAATTGCAAGTGCAAGGAGAAAGACTTGACCCTAAAGATTCGCTCCGGGCTCGATAGTGAGCGTTACGGGTGCCGTTGTCGTACCATATACCTGCACCGTCGAGGTGACGACATAGGGACTATTGGCAAGGGTCCAGGTCACGTCAGACGCGATGCGGCCGCTGACGCTTGTATCGGCCCGCGAAATGGTGCTGGAAACAAGGAGAAGAAGAAACGACATGAGGAAAGTCAAGAACCTGTTTCTGCTCATAGGGGGATCTCCCTTGCTGAAAATAACGTTCAACGAGCCAACCGCACCCACAGCCGAACAATCTCGTCCTGCCGGATCAAGTCAGACGGCATTTATCCCATGTAACTGCATACACTTCGAGCGTACAAGCTGCACGTCCGGCCTTCGGCCTGTCGCAGGTCTTTCAAGCATGTTCACGTAAACCGGTAAGGAAAAACAATACAACAGGAGGGAGCTGCTGAGATGCGACTTTATCGAACCAGCAACAATTTGTCAACCATTTTTTCAGGGCATTCTGACCGCCCTCAGGGCACTATCTTGACGCTGCCGTCCACAAGGTTCCTGATCTCGGCGCGGGAAGGATCAGCGCCATCGCCTTCGTAGAAGAACTCCGTATGGACAATCTCACTGGTGCGGTCTGAGGGAAGGAACATCTTTGTCGCTGCAAGGCGGCCTTGGCTGTCATAGCGGTAATCCGTGAAGCTCACGAGCCGCTCCCGGGAGCTGAAAGGCACATTAGCCAGTTCGAGTACGGCCGCAGGAAGGCTTGCGGCGACGCCGACGATGAAACCGCCGACGGTCATCGAAAAGGCATACGCCACCCTGATCACCGGATCAGGAAGAAGCGATGATCCTCCCTGCTCCTGCAGTACCGGCCTCGGTGGCTCTTCTCCATTACCCGAACCGATACCGAACCGATAGCCGGACGACGTCCATTCATAAATTATCTTAAAGGGCTTGGCAGCATCTGCGCTTTCGTGAGGCACGAGGGCAATATCAAAAGACCGAACTGCCTTTTGCCCGTCATAAACAACGATGGTATAGTGCTCTCCTGTTTTCGATGGCCTGTCGGCTATCACCTGGTCGAAGAGAGGCCGTCCCCGGTCGTCATGGGCTATTTCGCTCACCACAACTGTCCTGATGGAGGGGCTGGTGGGCATGATGTCGTCATCGATCCGGGCCCGACGGGCCATGCAGGACGACAGAAGAACAGCGATGATCGCAATGCTGATCAGTTTTCTGAACATACTCACTCCTCAATGAAAGTTGACACATTTTTAAAATATATCAACATCTACCAGGTCGACATTCAGACACGGGATAAAATTAGCATATTTCAACGGGATGAATCTGCGGCTACATTGCTCTTTTTCTCACCAGCTCGACCACCGTCACTTCCGGCGGGGCCAGGAACCGTATAGGAGGGCCCCAGGTGCCGGTGCCGCGACTGGTATAGAGCACAGCGCCATGGGGAAGATCATACCACCCGGCGTTCAAGGGATAGGCGATCCTGCTCACATAGCGGAAGGGGAATATCTGGCCCCGGTGCGTATGACCCGACAGCTGGAGGTCGAAGAACCCTGATGATGCCTGATCGAGGCGCGGCCGGTGCTTCAGCAGCAGGGTGAACTTGTTGCGCGGCAGCTTCGCGAGGATGTCCTGCTCAACAGCGGCCTTCTCAATGCCCATCTGCGCGCCTGTTTCGTCGTCCACGCCGGCAATGATGATGGGCCCGATGTCCATGCCCCGTCCGCGCAGCAGCGTGAAACCCGCCTCTTGCGTGAACTGGAGCGCCCGGTCGAGGCCCGCATAATATTCATGGTTGCCCGTAACAGCATAGCTGCCGTAGCGGGCTTTTACTGAACGAAGCAATTCTGCGAGACCCGTCAGATGGTTGATCTGGGCGTCCACGAGGTCGCCGGTGGACACAAAGATATCGGGCTTCGCCGCATTCACCGCGGCAATGATCTTTTCCATCCGGTCGCAGCGCAGGATCAAACCGAGATGCACGTCCGAGATCTGCACGATCGTCAGTTTGTCTGTTCCGGCAGGAAGCTTAGTCGTCTCGATGCGGATCCACTCGGTCCTGACGTTCCAGGCCTCAAAATAACCATAGAAACTGATGAGAAGCGCCAGGGTGAGGCTCACGATAGCAGCTATGCGAGGCAGCATCAACGGGATTGAATATCCCTGGACTGACAGCCGGTTCACTCCCCGGAAGATGAGGTTCACCAAATCGAAAAGAAGCGTGCTGCAAAGAAACAGAAAGAGGAAGGCCATCCAGAGGTAGCCGGCCCAGGCCAGCGTCCGCGCTGCAGTCTCAGCGCCCTGCCGCTCCAGGACCCGGACAAGAAGAGGCGCGACGGTCATGCAGACCATGAAGGTCGCGAGGACAGCAGCGACCCCGTTGCCGAGGGACAAAGCGCTCCTGACGCGCAGGAACGCGTAGGCGTGCATGCCGCCATAGATCATAAAAAAGGTAAGAAGAAAGAGGCTCATCTTCCGAAACTGATCCCGATCCCTTCCGCCATTTTCACCAGGTCACCCTGCGGATCAACGAGCTTCAACTCGCCAATGGCAGACTCCAGGGGCACCGGCTGGAGTGTGGGCGGCTGGAACGACACCATCGTCCCCAGCTTGTTCTGGGCGATGAATTCCACGGCCGTCGACCCGTATCGCGTCGCGAGCAGCCGGTCATAGGGACAGGGGCTGCCGCCGCGCTGCAGATGGCCGAGCACGGTAACGCGCACGTCGAATCCCGTATGCTTCATGATCGCCTCGCCCACGCGTTCTCCCATGCCGCCGAAGCGCAGCACATAGCCGTCCGCCGCCTGTTCCCGCACCGCCATCTCGCCGCCCAGGGGCTTGGCCCCTTCGGCAACGATCACGATGCTGGACTTGTTGCCGCCTTTCTTTCTCGCCACGAGCTTCTCCGCAACCTTTTCCATACTGAACGGGATCTCGGGAATAATGATCACATCAGCGCCGCCGGCGATCCCCGCCTCAAGCGCGATCCAGCCCGCATACCGGCCCATCACTTCCAGCACGATGACCCGCTGATGGCTTTCGGCCGTGGTATGCAGCTTATCGAGCGCTTCCGTAGCCGTGTCGACGGCGGTCTGAAAGCCGAAGGTCACGTGCGTGGCCATGAGGTCGTTGTCAATGGTCTTGGGCACTCCCACGACCGGCACGCCCAGCTTATGCAGCCCATGGCCGATCTTGAGCGACCCGTCGCCGCCGATCACCATGAGCACCTCGATCCCCAGGCTGCGAATATTTTCAACGACCGTGGCCGACTGGTCCCTCACCACCTCCTTGCCGTCGATGATGTCCTTTACGGCAAAGGGATTTCCGCGGTTCGTGGTGCCGAGGATCGTGCCGCCGAGGAACAGGATACCCCGGGTATTCCAGGACGTCAGCTCCCGCGTGCGCGTGGGAGTCAGCAGCCCTTCGAAGCCGTCGACAATGCCGACGACCTCCCAGCCGTATTTGAGCGCTGCCGTGCGCGTTGCCGCGCGGATCACGGCGTTCAGGCCCGGCGCGTCACCGCCGCCCGAAAGGATGCCGATCTTCATGAGGACCTCCTGCGCACTATGAGAGGTTAAGAAGGTAGGAGGATGGGAGGGTAAGAGGTAATACCGCCACCTTCCTTCTTCCGTTCTTTCTTTTCTACTTACCTTCAATAATTCACCACTGGGACATCAAACCAGTCCCAGCAGCTTCGCGCCGCCCTGGCAGGCAATATCCCTGACCGCGTCGCCCGACAGTTCTGCCTGCGCATAATACTCAAGCTCCGCGTCATAGGCTGCGGCGTAGTTTTGATCGGGCAGCACGCAGTCCGTACCGACAGCAAGAGGAACGCCAATGGAACGGGCATAACCGATCATGGCTACCTGTTCTTTCACCCGATGGGAGACAAAATCCTTTGCCTCCTGCGAAACACCCTCAGCCTGGGCCGCCCGCGCCAGCGCACCGACCGTGGGGACCCAGAACGTGCCCCTGTCGGCCATAACGTCCGCCGCCTGTCGGGTCATGAAAAACCCGTGCTCCAGGGACCGCACACCGGCGTGCACGCAGGCTAGGATGGCATCCTCGCCATTGGCATGGGCCATCACGCCGAGACCCTGCTCTGCTGCTTCTCCCACGATGAGCGTCAACTCGTTGCCAGTAAAACCGCCAGCCGTGATGACGCCGGGATGCTTCAGACTCACGATGCCCGAGGCTATGACTTTGATTATATCAGCTCCCGCTGCCTTCAGGCGCCTGACTTCCCTTCTGATAGCATCAACACCGTCCACGGGCAGGCCGATGCGCGACCCGTATCCGCCGGGCTTGCAGAGCGCCCAGCCGCTCCAGACGAGGATAGGATCACCCGGGCCTCTTTGCCGCCTGAGCTGATCCTGCCCGGCATTCTCACGCGTTCCCGCGTCCCGAGCGGCAGCGATCCCTGCTGATGCAAGGTCGTTGATGCCCTTCCGGTCCCGCAGGTGCACATGGGCATCCACGAGCGGGGCCTGGGGCGGAAGGTCCTTTCGGGAAAAAGGCATAGACCTGCTACGGCGTGCGGCCCAACATCCCGCTGTCGCGGAAGCTGAAGTGGGTCCCATCGCCGATGATGATGTGGTCGAGGACCTGGATGCCGAGCACCTCGCCTGCCTGCACGAGCCTGCGCGTCAGCAGGATGTCCTCCTGGCTCGGCCGCACGTCGCCGCTGGGATGATTATGAACAAAGATGACCGCCGATGCTGATTCACGGATGGCAGTCTTGAAGGTTTCGCGAGGGTGAACAAGGGAGGCCGTGAGCGTGCCGATGGAAACTTCTTCGTCCTTGATGATCGTAAGAGCTTTGTTCTTCGTGTCGAGCGCAACGCATTGGAATACTTCTTTCTTCAGACCTTTCATCTTCTGCCGGTAAAAATTTACCACGTCCTGGCTTGCGCAGAAGGACTCCGGCGTCTCATGAACCTGAGAGGGCCGCTGATACCAGCGCCTGCCGAGCTCAATAGCGGCCTTGATCTCGGCGGCTTTGGCCTTGCCAATACCTTTGATGCCCTGCTTCCCGCAGATCTCATTGATGCCTGCCTGTGCAATCCCTTCGAGGCTCTTGAATTTGTCCAGAAGTTCAATGCCGAGATCCACTGATGAGCGTCCATTCCTGCCGTTCCGGATTATAATTGCAAGAAGCTGTGCGTCAGAGACGGCTCCGGCGCCATACTTCATCAGCCGCTCCCTTGGCTGTTCGTCTTCCGGCCAGTCCTTGACGCTTTTTTTCCGTTCCTCGGGCATGAACGTGCACCTCGGCTGGCGATTTCCTGACTGTAAACACGTATGACGTGATTATAGAAGTTCCGGGAAAGGCTGTCAAATTAAAAGGCGGTCCGTTCCCGGACCGCCTGTGTTCTTCCTGCTCCTGCTGATCACATCTTCACGAAGGCCTCTTTCGGGGCGTTGCAAACCGGGCACTTCCAGTCATCAGGAAGGTCCTCGAACTTCGTTCCTTCTTTTGCATCATCATAGACGTACCCGCACACGGTGCATTTCCACATGCCGACCTCCCTCCTTTGCTGTGTTTAGAATTTCTGGTGGTATGCGATCACCTTCTCGGCAAACTGTTTGCCGAACTCGAAGCAGCTCTTTTCATCTTCGCGGCCCGGCTTATAGAGCACTTCCATGCCTGGCTCGACCACATCGAGGCCGATCTTCTTCATTTCCTCGCAGGCTTCCTTCACTGCGCCGCCGCCCCAGCCGAAACTGCCGAAGGCGCCGGCCATCCTGTTCCTGGGGCGCAGCCCCCGCAGATGGGCCAGAAATTCCGCCACGCTCGGGAACATGATATTGTTCAGCGTCGGCGTCCCCACAAGCATGGCCCGGGACTCCCAGAACCGCTTCACCGCCACGCTCATGGGCGTGGACCGCAGCTTGATCACTTCTACGTCCACACCGGCCGCGCGGATCCCCTCCATGATGGGGATCGTCATATGCTCCGTGCTGTGCCACATGGTGTCATAGATAATCACAACGCGAAGGTCGGCCTTTCCGTTCGCCATATCGAGGTACATCTTGACGATCTTGCCCGGGTCCTTACGCCAGATGATGCCATGGTCCGGAGCGATCATGTCGATCTCCAGACCCAGCTTCTGGATCTCGGCAAGCTTCGCCTTGATCAGCGGACCAAAGGGCATCAGGATGTTGGCATAGTAATCACGCACGGCATGTTCCAGGGCCGTGATCGAATACTGGTCGCAGTACTCGTCATCGAACCTGGCAGTCGAAGCGATATGCTGCCCGAACCCGTCCTGGCTGATGAGCAGCTTGTCTTCCTTCACATAGCTCATCATGGAGTCCGGCCAGTGCAGCATGGGCGTTTCGAGGAACAGGATCGTCTTGGAGCCCGTGCTGAGCGTATCACCGGTCTTCACGAGCCTGATGTTCCACCTGGAAGCGTCGAAGAACCTGTCAAGTCCCTTCTTGCCCCGCTCGGTGATGTAGATCACGGCCTTCGGCGCGAGGGCCATGATCCGGTCGATGCTCGTCATGTGGTCATTTTCGATGTGATTGATGACGATGTTCTCGATCTTCGCCGGATCGACGATGTCGCGGATATTATCGATGGTATAGTCCGAGAAATCGTGTTTCACCGTATCCACGAGCGTAATATGCTTGTCCTTGATCAGGTAGTTATTGTAGGTCGTGCCGTTCGGGGTGATATACCCGTGGAAATCCCGGACCGCCCAGTCGATGGCGCCAACCCAGAAGATGCCCGGCTTGATCTCCAATGCTCCCATGTATTCCTCCTGTGAGATAGGACGGCTGGAACGAATGTCGCAACAGCGGCCGCGTCAGAGTTACTGCATTTTTTTTCTTTTTTTGCAGGATGGACAGAGGCCCGTAAATTCAACATGCGTGCCGACGACAAGATGGTCCCTCGCAATTTCGCGGGGCGTCTCCACCGTCAGAATAGAATGCACGTCGACGATCTTCCTGCACTGCAGACAGATGAAATGATGATGAGGCGAGGTGTCCGGATCGTATCGCTTCCGGTCAGGATCGATCGTGAGTTCCCGCAGCATTCCCTTCCCGGTCAGGGCCTTGAGCGTGTTGTACACCGTGGCAAAGGACATGGACTGATAGGTCCGCGACACGGAGCGGTAGATCTCCTCGGCCGACGGATGTTTCTTGTTCCCGTCCAGGTAGTCGAAGATCGCAAGGCGCTGGGGCGTTCTCTTCATCTTCCGGCCCGGCGCGGCTTGTAGTGGTTTTTTGAGGGTCGGCATAAGTTGGAATTATTGTAAAGTATTATGCTGGCGTTGTCAAGCATGGCGCCGTTGAGCTTGAAACGAAAAAAGGCAGGCCCCTGCGGGACTGCCTTTTCAAATTGTCGTTGCGCCCTGCAAAAATACCCGAATTTTTATTTCTGGCCGTGCTTCTCAGCCACCTGGATCCTGGTCATGGCGCGCAGCAGCTCAATGCGGGCCTTCTCGTAATCAAGCGACTCCCGGTGCTCCTTCATGGCCAGCTCGGCCTGCTCTTTTGCCCGCCGAACTTCCGAAAGGTCGATCTCGGCGGCGCGGTCAGCGCCTTCTGCAAGGATGATCACCCGGTTCGGGCCGACCTCGGCATAACCCCAGTCCACGGCCAGGTAGTGCCAGTCTGCTCCCTCCCGGTACGAGAGCATCCCTGACTTCAGCGTCGTCAGGAACGGGGCATGTCCGGGCAGCACGCCGAACTCGCCTTCACTTCCCGGCGCTATCACTTCATCCACGCGCTCCGACCGCACCACCTGCCGGCTGGGAGCGACGATCTCCAACAGCATTTTTCCTTTTTCAGCAACCATCGTCTTTTTCCAATCCTCGCTGCTCATGTCTGGCAGCCGCGCGCGGCGCCCTGTTCCCGGGTCTACCGCTTGTACCCGAGCTTCTCCGCCTTCTCGAACACTTCCTCAATGCCGCCGACCATGTAGAACGCCTGTTCGGGCATGTCATCCATCTTGCCGTCTACGAGTTCTTTGAATCCCTTGATGGTCTCCTTGAGGGGCACATATTTGCCCGGTGTGCCGGTAAAGGCTTCGGCCACCTGGAAGGGCTGCGACAGGAAGCGCTGGATCTTACGGGCCCGCGACACTGCCAGCTTGTCATCGTCCGAGAGCTCGTCCATACCAAGGATCGCGATGATGTCCTGCAGTTCTTTGTACCGCTGAAGTACGAGCTGTACCCTTTGCGCAACGGAGTAATGCTCCTCTCCGACCACGTGAGGATCCATGATGCGCGACGTTGAATCGAGCGGATCCACGGCAGGATAAATGCCAAGCTCCGAGATCTGGCGCGAAAGCACCGTGGTGGCGTCGAGGTGCGCAAAAGCTGTTGCCGGCGCCGGATCGGTCAGGTCGTCGGCAGGCACGTAGATGGCCTGGACCGAAGTGATCGAACCCTTCTTCGTGGAGGTGATGCGCTCCTGAAGGGCGCCCATTTCCGTTCCCAGCGTGGGCTGATAACCGACGGCCGACGGCATACGGCCGAGAAGCGCCGACACTTCGGAACCGGCCTGGGTGAAACGGAAGATGTTATCAACGAACAGGAGCACGTCCTGTCCCATGGTATCGCGGAAATACTCGGCCACGGTGAGGGCCGAGAGGCCGACGCGGAGCCTTGCTCCCGGCGGCTCGTTCATCTGGCCGAAGACCAGGGCCGCTTTGCTGATAACGCCCGACTCCTTCATCTCGGCCCAGAGGTCGTTGCCTTCACGGGTACGTTCGCCCACGCCCGCGAACACGGAAAAACCGCCGTGCTGTTTTGCCACGTTGTTGATCAACTCCATGATGATAACGGTCTTGCCAACTCCCGCGCCGCCGAAAAGGCCGGTCTTGCCGCCCTTGGTGTAGGGCGCAAGGAGATCGACGACTTTGATGCCGGTCTCAAAAAGCTGCTTTGTGGGGTCGAGTTCTTCCAGCATCGGAGCGGACCGGTGAATGGGAAGCGTTTCCTTCGTCTGGATGGGCCCCATCTCGTCCACAGGCTCGCCGATCACGTTCATGATGCGGCCGAGCACTTCCTTGCCGACAGGCATGGAAATGGGCTTGCCGGTGTCGTTGACCTTCATGCCGCGCATGAGACCATCGGTGGACGACATGGCGACCGTGCGGACCCGGTTCTCGCCGAGGTGAAGCGCAACCTCAAGCGTCAGATGCGTCTCGGGCGTGCCGAAGTTCTTGTCCTCAGCCTGATCGATCCTGAGCGCATTCATCAATTGGGGAAGGCTGCCGACGGGGAACTCGCAGTCCACCACGGCTCCCATCACCTGTACTATTTTCCCTGTACTCATTGTAACCCCCTGTTGCGGCATTCTGAGAATGCCGATTGCAAGTTTTAAATTGTAAAGTGTAAATTTAAAATTTGATATTTACAATATTCAATGACTTCTTATTTCTGCGCTTCCGCCCCGCCCACGATCTCGGAGATTTCCTTGGTGATGGCGGCCTGGCGCTGTTTGTTGAACTTCAACGTGAGCCGCCCGATCATGTCCTTGGCATTCCGCGTTGCCGAGTCCATGGCGGTCATGCGCGAACCCATTTCGCTCGCCTGGCTCTCAAGCATCGAGCGATATACCTGCACCTCGATGTGCTTCGGCAGGATCGAGCCCAGGATCGCCTCGGCAGAAGGCTCGTACAGATAATCGACGGCGGCCATGAACGGGTCGGCCTCGTCAGGCGGCTCCACCGGCAAGAGCTTCTCAAGAGTGACCTTCTGCTGCATCACGCTCTTGAACTCGTTATAGAGCAGATAGACCTCGTCGGTCTCGCCTGCGGCAAAGCGCTCGACGATGTTCTTGCCCACGTCGGCGGCCTTTTCGTAATCGATCGTGCCGAGCTCCGACCACACCTTGCCCAGCGTGTATCCGGAACGTTTACGGAAAAAATCGCGTCCCTTCCGGCCCACGACGTTCACCTTTACTTCCTTGCCCTCTGCCTGAAGCTGCCGGACAGTCTCCACGGCCTTCCGCACGATGTTGGTGTTGTAGGCGCCGCAGAGTCCGCGGTCGGACGTCAGGACGAGCAGCTTTACCTTCTTCGGCTCGCGCTTCGCGAGCAGCGGATGCTGCGCCCGCTCCACGCCCGCGGCCAGGTTCGCGATGACCGCGAGCATCTTGCGCGCGTATGGCCGCGCAGCGACCACCCGGTCCTGGGCGCGACGCAGCTTCGCAGCCGCGACCATCTTCATGGCCTTGGTGATCTGCTGGGTCTTCTTGACGCTCGTGATTTTTCTTTTAATGTCTCGTAAACTAGGCATATAAAATCCTTAGGTCATTGCAAAATGCAAATTGTAAAGTGCAAATTGACATCAGCGGTCTTTTCCTTTTACAATTTCCAATTTTCAATTGCGCTTTATGCGCTGAACGTCTTCTTAAACTCTTCGACAACGCTCTTGATGCGCGCCTTGAGCTCGTCATCGAGCTGCTTCTTGCTCTTGATGTCGTCAAGCAGCGACTGGTGCTTGCTCGTCGCGAAGCGAAGAAGTTCCGCTTCAAACTTCCTCACCGCAGGCACCGGAACTTCATCCACATAGCCGTTGGTCCCTGCAAAGATCACCAGGATCTGCTGTTCGACCGGGAGCGGCGAGTACTGGTCCTGCTTCAGAAGCTCCACCATGCGCTGACCGCGGTTCAACTGGGCCAGCGTGGCCTTGTCAAGGTCGCTTCCGAACTGGGCAAAGGCCGCGAGTTCGCGGTACTGGGCCAGGTCGAGGCGGAGCGTTCCTGCCACCTGCTTCATGGCTTTGATCTGTGCGCTGCCGCCCACGCGGGACACGGAGATGCCCACGTTGATGGCCGGCCGTACGCCGGAGTAGAACAGGTCGGACTCAAGGAACATCTGTCCGTCGGTGATGGAAATAACGTTCGTCGGGATGTAGGCCGACACGTCACCGGCCTGGGTCTCGATGATCGGAAGCGCTGTGAGCGATCCGCCGCCGAGCTTGTCGGAGAGCTTCGCGGCCCGCTCAAGCAGCCGGGAATGGAGATAGAACACGTCGCCGGGGTAGGCTTCACGGCCCGGAGGACGGCGGAGCAGCAGCGAAAGCTGACGATATGCCGTGGCCTGCTTCGACAGATCGTCATACACGATCAGGGCGTGCTGGCCCTTGTCGCGAAAATACTCGCCGATGGTGCAGCCCGTGTAGGGAGCGATGAACTGAAGCGGCGCCGGATCAGAGGCCGTTGCCGACACGATGATGGTGTACTCCATGGCCCCGTGTTCGGCAAGGGTCTTGACCACCTGCGCTACGGTGGAGCGTTTCTGGCCGATAGCCACGTAGATGCAGGTGACGTTCTGGCCCTTCTGGTTGATGATGGTGTCAATGGCAACGGCGGTCTTGCCGGTCTGGCGGTCGCCGATGATCAGCTCGCGCTGACCGCGGCCGATGGGGATCATGGCGTCAATGGCCTTGATGCCGGTCTGGAGCGACTCGCGCACCGACTGGCGCTTCACGATGCCCGGCGCGATCACTTCGATCTTGCGGAACTCCTTCGAAGCGATGGGGCCCTTGCCGTCGATGGGCTGCCCGATGCCGTCCACCACGCGGCCCACAATGGCGTCGCCTACAGGCACCTCGGCGATCCTCTTGGTGCGCTTCACGATGTCGCCTTCGCGGATCTTGGAGTCGTCGCCCATGAGCACCACGCCCACGTTCTCTTCCTCGAGGTTCAGGGCCATGCCCATGACACCGCCGGGGAACTCCAGAAGCTCGCCCGCCATGACGTTGTCGAGCCCGAAGACCTTGGCGATACCGTCACCGACGGTGACCACGGTCCCGACCTCGGCGACCTCAACGGTCTTCTCAAAATCAGAGATTTTCTTTTTGATGATCTCGCTTATTTCCTGTGCCTTGATCTGCATTGTATGCACCCCTTGTAAATCAGAAGCCGAAATTCAGAATCCAGAATTCAGAAAAAACCTATGCTCGTTTTTCCCGGCGACTGTACCCTGACTTCTGACTCCTGTATTCTGAATTCAGTCTGTTACTCTATTTCACCAACTGGGCACGCATCTTGTCGAGCTGGTTCTTGATCGTGCCGTCATAGACCACGCTCCCGATCTGGGCGCGGACGCCTCCCATCAGGGCGGGGTCGACCTTGGCTTCAATATCGACGGTCTTGCCGGTCATCCCTTCAAGGCTCGTTTTGATCGCGCTCAGCCCGGCCTGCCCCACGTCGGTCGCCGTGGCCAGTTGCGCCATGGCGCGATTCTGGCGCTCGGCCAGCAGCTGCTCGTAGACCTCCTGGATCTCCCGCACGAACTTGATCCTTCCGGTCTCTGCAAGGAACTCGATGAACCGGCGCGTTTCTGGCTGCAGCTTCATGCGCCCGGCCAGCTCGCCGATCACCGCTTTTTTATCTTCCGGCGTGAAAACGGGACTCGCGAAGAGCTTCTGAAGATCGGAATGGGCGGCGACGGCGTCGGCAAAGGCGCGAAGATCAGCGCGCGTCTTTTCAACGATCTTTTTTTCCTCACTCAACTCCGCGAGGGCCTTGGCGTATCGTTTGGCGATTACCCTGATCAACCCCTGCCTCCTACCCTGCTGATATATTCCTTCAGAATACGCTCATGGTCATTCTTGTCCATCTTATCCTTGATCCTGCCCTCGGCAAGATCTATGGCCAGCAATGATGCCTCGACGACCAGGGCCGCCTTGGCCTTCTGGAGCTCCACTTCAATGCCCGACGCGGCCTGCACCCGGATGCCCTCGGCGACCTTGCGGCCCTCTTCGGCCAGCGCCTGCTTGTCCTTTTCTCCACGGACCCGCGCGTCATCGACCATGCGGTCCGTTTCCGCGGCGAGGTCCTTGAGCTTCCGCTCCATTTCGGCGAGGGCCTTCACGGCGTGATCGCGGGCCTCTTTTGATTCCTGCATGGACCGGGCGATCATGTCGGTACGGTTCTTGAAAAACTCCCGCGTGGGCGTGCGAAGGAAAAAGACGAGGACCGCGGCAAGAAGCCCGAAGTTCACCAGCCGCGGCAGCCAGTCGCCCATGAAGGTGATGTCCTCGGCATGCCCGCCGTCTGCCGCAAGAGCACAGGAGCCCTGCAGCAGGATGATGACGGTATAAAGAATAAAAATGAAGGTTCTCACGTGACTGTCTCCCTGATCCCTGTTCCGCTTATACGGCCCGCCCCAGCAGCTTTGCCGTGATATCCTGCGAAAGCCGGTCGGCCTCCTGCTTCAGGTCCGTCCGCGCCGTGGCTGCGGCCGCAGCGATCTCGGCCCGCGCCTTGTCGAGCGTCTCGCCCGCCCTGGTCCGCTCCGCGTAGATCAGCTCGCGCTGGGAATCGAGGCCCTGCTGGTACAGCGCACCGTAGGCGGCCGTTGCTTTCTGCTTTGCATCGGCAAGGGACGCATTGTACTGCTCGAGCAGGCGCTGCATCCGCTCCTGCGCATTCTTGCCGTCCGTAAAAGCGGTGCTGATGCCGAGTTCGCGCTCCCGCATGATGCGCAGGAGGGGCTTTATGAGGATCAAATTCAGTGCGAACAGCAGCACCAGAAAGTTTGCAAGTTGTATCAGAAGTGTCGAATTGATGTCAACCATGGATGCGATGCCTCGTCACAAAGAAAAAACAGGTGTTTGTCAATTTGTAAGTTTAGAAAAAGTATCATATCAAAAATCCAAAGTCAAGAATTTTGGCTATTAAATATCTAAATGGACGCAAAGCTTTTCGTTATACAGAGGGATGAAAAAAGTAACGCTAAAGGAACACGGCCCACCGACTCAGCGCCCACTTGATCCGAAAATCACGAAGGATCACAGAACCGGAACAGGCGCCGATTGATGGCCCGGCCCGCGGCGGTCTCGTTCGAGGCCAGGGGCCTCTTGGAGCCGAAGCCGACGGATGAAACCTGGTCCTTGGCGAGAGTGTGGAATGCCGGCATTCAGGCGTGCCGATCTCCAGTATGCATGAAGTTACGGTTCACCGCGGCCGGGCTTTCGGCCTGCCTATGGGTGAGTCTCGGCCCGAGCCCTGGTCCTTTTTCACCGCCGAGAAATGGCGAGGCGCAAGGGTCCCGTCTTCGGCGATCGTGATATTGGCATTCGGGATATCCTGCTGCGTCAGGCGGCGCACCAGGCCGGCGGCCTGCTGTTCCGGATCCCGCTCCGGTATACCTTCATTCACGAGCCGGACGGAAACCGCCTGCCCCCCGACAAACTCGCCGGTATCGGCATCCAGCCGCGCCTGCAGCACAAAACTCCTGCCGCTTGCGCCTTCAAGATTGAAACGCTCATAGGTCAAAAAATTTCCCAGGCTGTAGGCGATCAGCTTTCCCTTGTATAGCTCAAGAGCCCGCACCACATGGGGTCCGTGGCCGATCACCATGGCCGCGCCTGCGTCGATCACTGCATGGGCGAAGGCCATGACATCTCCCCGCCGCTCACCCACGTAGACCTCGGGCTTTCCCGGCACGTGCTGCGCAGACCGGCCCTCAGCGCCGCCGTGAAAGGAAACGATAACGATATCATGCCGTGCCTTCAGGTCCCTGACGATCCTTTTCGCGCCCGCAATATCCAGGAGGTTGAAGGAATAGGGCGCGGATGTGGAATAGGAAAATCCCGCCACAACGACCGATCTTCCCCTGATGTCGAAGAACGCCACGGCCGCTCCGCCTGCTGGCTGGATCCCCGCGGCAGCCAGGGTGCGCAGGGTGCTTTCCCTTCCCTTCTCGCCGAAGTCGTTCGCATGGTTGTTCGCGATGCCGAGGACGTTGAAGCCCGACTCCTGCAGGTAGCGAACGTACCGCGTCGGCGTCCGGAAGGCGAAGCAGTAGGTCATCGTTTCGCACTTGGTGGATGCCCCGCCGTCCAGCAGCGGGCCCTCAAGGTTCCCGAACACGATGTCGGCGCCCCGCAAGGCGTCCTGCACCCCGTCGAAGATGCCTATCCCGTCGTTCGGCGGCAGCTTCACGTCAGGATGATCAGAGCCCATCATGATGTCGCCCACGGCGGCAACGGTTATTACCGCAAGGGGCCGCTCAGCGGGAACGGCAGCTCCGGCGAATACGGTCATCAGCAGTGCACCTAAAGCCAAAAGAACCTTCATGCTCCACCTCTTTTTTATATTTCATTCTCTTTGGTCCATTCGTAAGAAAGTTAACAAGCAACTGCGGACTTCTGCCTCGCGCAAAGCCGCCCCCGCTCCCCCGGCTCCGTTTCCCCGGCCCGCATCATAGTAGTATTTGATCCGGGGCGGGCGAGAGTCCCGCGTCCACTACTATTGGCAAAGGTGCGGGACCCGTTCCGCTCTTTATTGAATCCGGGGCGGGCGTATCATACATCTTATGGATGCGGGACGGAGACGGAGCAAGCACGCAAAGAATAACACCGTTGGAAGCTTGAGAAGAAAAGCCTCTGAATAGAGGAATACTAACCACCGGCTGATGAGAAGTCAATAAAAGGATGGAATGCTAACAGGTTGACAGGGCATTTACGTGCCTGGTGAAGCCTATCCAACGATCACACACGGGAAGGGCTTTATAAGAACGTGTCCTCCAGCCATCCCGCAGGAACGGGACGGCTGGAGGACCATCAGCGCGGAAGCGTGTGCTGCTCAAGGAGCATCCTGGCAGCCTCGCCGCTTGCAACAGGCTTGGAAAAGAGGTACCCCTGCCAGCTCTCGCAGTTCAGTGCGTCGATCTGCGAAAGCTGCTGCTTTGTTTCCACGCCTTCGGCGATCACGTCGAGGCCCAGGTCCTTGGCCAGCGCAAGGATCGTCTTGATGATCTCCTGGTTCTCGCCCTTCTCGCCCATCCGCTTAATGAAAGACCGGTCGATCTTGAGCCCGTCAATGGGCAGCCGGTAGAGGTAGCTGAGGGACGAATAGCCGGTCCCGAAATCATCGATATACAGCCGCACGCCGAGGGCTCGCAACTGTGCAAGCATCTCCGCCGTGGCTTCGGGATTCTCGATGATCGCTGTTTCCGTGATCTCAAGCTTCAGCATGGCCGGCGGCAGGCCCGTTGTCTTGAGAAC
>MHDZ01000099.1:34426-35256 GCA_001805055.1 Nitrospirae bacterium GWC2_57_13 | reverse complement strand
CACGTGCTCCACAAGGTCGGGCCGCGCCAGCTGTTTGTTCGAAAGGTTCACGCTCACGAACCGTTCAGCATTGGCCGGCAGCTGCGCGAGCCAGTCCTGCAACTGGACGCAGGCGTCCCACAGCACGAGCCGGTCAATGGCAACGAGCAGCCCCGTCTCTTCCGCCACCTGAATGAAATCTCCCGGAAAAACGATGCCTCGTTCCGGGTGCTGCCAGCGCACGAGCGCTTCGCACCCTATGACCGTGTTCGTTTTTACCGACAGGATCGGCTGGTAATAGGTCATGAATTCTTTGCGCTCCAGGGCCCGTCGGAGATCGCTCTCAAGCTGCAGCCGTTTCATGGCCTCGGCATGCATTCCCGGTTCGAACAGCGCATATTGCGCTCTGCCGCGGGTCTTTGCCTGATACATGGCCGTATCAGCATCTCGCAAGACCTGCTCGGCCTTTTCGTACGACGATGCACTCAAAGCGATACCTATGCTTCCCGATGCAAACACCTCGTGCCCTGCCAGAATAAACGGAGTTTTCAGCTCCTGATCGATCCGCCCGGCGATCATGACCGCGTTTTCAGCAGCGACCATGTCTTCCAGAAGAACGACAAACTCATCGCCCCCGAGTCGGGCAACCGTGTCGCCCGGGCGCAGGCAGGTTACGAGCCGCTCACCGAGGGCGACAAGCAGCTTGTCGCCCACAATGTGGCCGAGGCTGTCGTTCACCACCTTGAACCGGTCAAGATCCAGGAACAGCACTGCGAAGAGATACTCCTTTCGCCTCCGCGCAATGGCGATGGTGCGCGTCAACCGGTCCATGAACAGCGCGCGGTTCGGCA
>MHDZ01000099.1:29577-34378 GCA_001805055.1 Nitrospirae bacterium GWC2_57_13 | reverse complement strand
CGGTCTTCCGCGCCTCGATCTCGGCAAGCAAATTCTGATTTGATGACGTCAGTTCCGCTGTGCGCTCCGCAACGCGCGCCTCCATCTCATCGCGGCTTTTCCTGAGCGAATCCTCGGCTTGATAAATGGCGCGAAGCGGCAATATCCTGAGCGACAGGAAGACCATCAGCCCAAGGGCCGAACCGATGAGCGCCACGATAGCCGTATTGATCAAAAGAGGACGGAGCGAGGTCCTGATCTCGATCATCCCGACGGCGATTCCGGAATCCTTCAGTTGGTATGTTCTAACCAGAACAGGACTGCTCTCCAGGCCCTTTCGTTCAGCCACAAGGTCGCCCTTCTCATCATAAATCCGCAGCGCCCCACCTGCGCCGCCTTGTGTGCGGCGCGAGATCATTTCCTCAAGGCGAACCTGTGCGTACCGCCACAATTCCGGGTTTCTGGTGATCTCCTGCGAAACAGTGCTCGCTGTCATCGCCAGCTCTGTTTCCATGCTGCCCACCCGGTAATTGTGGGCAATAGAATAATAGGCGGACGGCAGGAGGAGGGCCATGAGACAGGCGACAGCTATTGCGATCCAGGTTGTAACTCGCCGTATGGTCTTTTCATTTCTCATCACTATGGCTTTTTACCGTTCGACCGGAAGATTTCCGGCCTTCTCAAGGATACTGCGGCCTGTCGGAGATCCGACGAATTCAAGAAATTTTTTCACGCGAGGAGAACTCTTTCTGGATACGACTATGTAGGAAGACTTAAAGAACGGGTAGGATCCATTGGCAACATTCCGCGCGCTGGGCGCAACACCATTCAGCGAAAGCGTTTTGACCGATCGTTTTTCCGAACGTATCTGGGCGCCCGTGGATACCGCGAGGGCGCCGGGAACTTTCGCGATCATGTCCATGGTCTCCTGGTTCGTGACCGCAATGAGCATCCCATCCTTCGCAAGACCTGTCTTCATCGCCTGCGCCATTTCCGGTGATAGCTGCATAAGCACAAGCCAATCACTCTCCGTTTCCGGCCGCAGAACAGGGCGGACCCTCGTGCCGTCAGGCCACTCCGTCTTTTTTCCACTGAATATTTCAATAATGTCCCGGGTACTTATATCGGACACCGTGGCATCATTATCTACCACCAACACAAAGGGGCTCTTTGCATATTCGCTGATCTCGATATCGTGCTTCTGCTCTTCCTCCGTGAGCGGCCTGCCGCTCAGGCCGATGTCCACTGCGCCTTTTGCCACAGCCTTTATCCCCCCATAACTGCCCAAACTGGGAAAGACTTCGACGGCAATGCCTGGATTACGCTTCTCAAAAGCGTCGGCGAGCAATTTCATGGTCCCCAGAGTACTGCCGGCGCCCCCGATCTTGAGCGTGTCCTTAGCATGCAGCCAAGAAGGAGCAAGTGATACAATTGCGGCCATAGTGACGCTCAAGAGGATATATCTTATCTTTTCTAAAACCATGACAGCCTCCTACTATGTATCCAACTCCCTGTTTCCCGCGATCGCTTTTTTGCCAGGCATCCTGAATTATTTTATCAGGTTTCATTTCTTAGCATGTATAAAGACTCTCCTGTTTTCTGCAAATCCATGGCCATGGACAACTCCTTATTTTTTACTGTGTTAGCTGCCGACAGTGCACGTTTGTGCCTGCTTTTGGACACAGAGGAGTGTCCATGCTCTTTTCAATGTAAAAGCCCGCTGGCACTTCCATAATATACCACATTATTTTTATAATACTGGTTTTCTTGGCAAAGAATATCCAGCTTCGAATTGAACCTGATGACCGGCTAGTGCGACGCGCCAACCGGCCTGTATGGCCCATCCCTGAAGTTTACCTGGCGCCTCTATAGTATGAAAGCCCTTTACTGACCACGTGGGGGGTGGTATAGTACCCGTTCGCCCGCGATTACTCAGGCCCGGTCAGGATGTGCCTCCACAAAGAGGCGGGAACCAAAAAAACAAATCCCCGTTACGAAAAGAATGGACCTGCAGACCGATAGTTTTTTCTGTATTTCCTGATCTTCTGCGAGCCTTCGTGGCTGCATGTGGTTATTCATATTATGGACAAAATCGTCATCAAAGGCTGCCGCCAGCACAATCTCAAGAACATCGATCTCGAGATCCCCCGGGACAAGCTCGTGGTGATCACGGGCCTGTCCGGCTCCGGCAAGTCCTCACTCGCCTTCGACACCATCTACGCCGAGGGCCAGCGCCGCTACGTGGAGAGCCTCTCGGCCTACGCGCGCCAGTTCCTGGAACAGATGGACAAGCCCGATGTGGACTCCATCGAAGGCCTCTCGCCTGCCATCGCCATCGAGCAGAAGACCACCAGCAAGAACCCCCGCTCCACCGTGGGCACGGTGACGGAGATCTACGACTATCTCCGCCTGCTCTATGCCCGCATCGGCAAGCCCTACTGCTATATATGCGGCAGGGAGATCGCGTCCCAGACGGTCCAGCAGATCACCGACGCGGTGATGGCCCTGCCCGAAGGCACGCGCATCCAGGTGCTGGCGCCCATCGTGCGGGGCCGCAAAGGCGAATATAAAAAGGAGCTCCTGGCCGCTGCAGCCCAGGGCTATGTGCGTGCGCGGGTGGACGGAACATTGCGCGAGCTCTCCGAGCCCGTGGCCATGGACAAGAAGAAGAAGCACGACATCGAGATCGTGATCGACCGCCTGGTGGTGAAGCCCGGCATCGAGCGGCGTCTGGCCGAGTCGGTCGAGACGGCCCTGCACCTGGCCGAGGGCCTCGCGCTGATCAACCTGGTGGACAAGGGCGAGGACCGCCTCTTCAGCGCGAAGCTTGCCTGCATCGTGGACGAGATCAGCTATCCCGAGCTCGCCCCCAACACCTTCTCCTTCAACAGCCCCCAGGGCGCCTGCCCCACCTGCGACGGCATCGGCGGGCTGCTCGAGTTCGACGCGGGCCTGATCGTGCCGAACACGAACCTTTCTCTGCGCGAAGGGGCCGTCAAACCCTGGGCAAAGCGCTCGTCGGTCCAGCATTTCCAGATGCTCCAGAACATCGCCGACATCTGCGGCTTCGATATCAACGCGTCCTTCCGCGACCTTGCGCCGGCGCTGCAGGAGGTGCTGCTGCACGGCGCAGGAAACAACGCGCCGGCCGGACAATCAGCCCGCGGCCGCAAGAACTCGGGCTGCCAGTCCTTCGAAGGCATCATCAAGATCCTGAAGCGGCGCTACGACGGCACCGACTCCTTTGCAACGCGCTGGGAGCTCGAACAGTACATGAGCTATCAACCCTGCCCGGACTGCAACGGCAGCCGCCTGCGCAAAGAGTCCCTGGCCGTGAAAGTGGCGGAAAAAAACATCCACGAAGTGACGCGCCTGAGCATCCGCCAGGCGCTGAGCTTCTTCACCGAGATAGCGCTTTCCGACAAGGACGCCCAGATCGCCCAGCGCATCCTGAAGGAGATCCGCGAGCGGCTGGGGTTCCTGGTGCATGTGGGCTTGAACTATCTCACGCTGGACCGGGCGTCTGCAACGCTCTCGGGCGGCGAAGGTCAGCGCATCCGCCTGGCCACCCAGATCGGCTCGTCCCTCGTGGGCGTGCTGTATATCCTCGATGAACCGAGCATCGGGCTGCACCAGCGCGACAACCGCAGGCTCCTGGACACCCTGGTGCGGCTCCGGGACCTGGGCAATACGGTGCTCGTTGTGGAACATGACGAGGAGACCATCCGCTCGGCCGACCATGTGATCGACATGGGGCCCGGCGCCGGCATTCACGGCGGCGAGATCGTTGCCCAGGGCACGCCGAAACAGATCGAGGCCAATCCCCGATCCATCACCGGCAGATATCTTTCCGGCAAGGCGTCTATCCCCCTTCCGTCTGCCCGGAGAAAGCCGCGCCACTTCATCTCCGTCCTGGGCGCCGGCGAGAACAACCTGAAGAACATCACCGTACGCTTCCCCCTTGGCGTCTTCACCTGCGTCACCGGCGTGTCCGGCTCGGGCAAAAGCACGCTGGTGGTGGATATCCTGTACCGCGCCCTGGCCCAGCAGCTGTACCGCTCCACCACCCGGTCCGGACAGCACCGGGACATCAAGGGCCTGGAGCACATCGACAAGGTGATCGACATCGACCAGTCGCCCATCGGCAGGACGCCCCGTTCAAACCCCGCCACCTACACGGGGTTGTTCACGCCCATCCGCGATTTGTTCACCCAGCTTCCTGAATCACGCATGCGGGGATACAAGGCGGGGCGGTATAGCTTCAATGTAAAGGGCGGCAGATGCGAGGCCTGCGAGGGCGACGGGCTGATCAAGATCGAGATGCACTTCCTGCCTGATGTGTATGTGACCTGCGACGTTTGCCACGGCAGCCGGTACAACCGCGAGACCCTTGACATCCGGTACAAAAGCAAGAACATCGCCGAAGTGCTGGCCATGACCGTGGAGCAGGCTCTTGAATTCTTCCAGGCCATACCGTCCATCAAAACCAAGCTCCAGACCCTGTCTGAAGTGGGCCTGGGCTACATCACCCTGGGCCAGTTCGCAACGACCCTGTCAGGCGGCGAGGCCCAGCGGGTCAAGCTGTCGCGGGAGCTCTCGCGCCGCGCCACGGGCCGCACGCTCTATATCCTGGACGAGCCGACCACGGGCCTCCATTTCGAGGACACAAAAAAGCTGCTCGACGTGCTCGGCAGGCTCGTGGACTCGGGCAACACGGTAGTGGTGATCGAGCACAACCTGGATGTGGTCAAGACGTCCGACTGGATCATCGACCTGGGGCCCGAAGGCGGCGACGCCGGAGGCGAAATAGTTGCCGAAGGCA
>MHDZ01000099.1:587-29533 GCA_001805055.1 Nitrospirae bacterium GWC2_57_13 | reverse complement strand
TTCCTGAAAGCGATCCTGTAGCTGCACGAAGGCGAGAGGGCGCTACTTTTTGTCTTGCATCACCCTTCGCACTTCCTGTATTCTTACATCGGCTCTTCATAGATTAAGACGCAATGAGAGCGACGGACGCGCCCGGGATCGCCTGAACAGAGCCCGGACAAACTAAACGATTACGTTGAATCGACTTCGGCGGACCGCGCGGCTACGCCGTTTTTTCAGCGCGATTGCGCGTCCGAGCGACGGGGATGCCGCCTCGCTTACCCGCGTTCGCGATATACCCTGAAATTCTGTATTTTTCCCCAGGAGGATCTTATGCTGCGCAAATCACTCGTTCTTTTCACCGCCCTATTCCTGCTGGCCGCATCCACTGCCTGTTCAAAAAAACCGCTGACCGGCGCCGCGCTCCAGGGTGAGAGCACGCTTTCGATGCTTCGGGCGCTGTCGGACGCCTACGAGACAAAGAACACTGCCGCCTTCATGAGCCGGATCGACGAACGATTCAAGGACAGGGATTCCCTGGAAAAAGAGCTTGAAAGAATATTCAAGTCCTACCAGGCCATCAGCTTCTCAGTCCAGCCCCTCAAGATGCTCGTGGTCGTGGAACAGCGCGGCCCCATCCGGACAACCTTTAACTGGCACGGGGAATGGCAGACAGCGGGCGGCAGGACCGTGAAGGACGGCGGCAGGGTCACCTTCGAGCTCGATCCTGCAACCAACCGGCTCATAGCCATCGACGGCCGCAATCCATTCCTGCTCCAGAAATCTGCGGTGAAATAGCTGCCGCGCCCGCGACGATGCCCCCCAGCGCGCCCATGGATCGTAGAACAGAACACATAACAACCGACTATCTCGTCATCGGCGGCGGCGTGGCAGGCCTGCGCGCCGCCATTGAGCTCGGTCGCTCCGGCGAGGTCCTCGTCGTTACCAAGGCCGAGCCCACCGAGAGCAGCTCCGAATACGCCCAGGGCGGCGTGGCCGTTGCCCTGTCCGACGAGGACGAGATCTCGATCCATTATGAGGACACGCTCAAGGCCGGCGACGGCTTATGCATTCGCAGGGCCGTCAAGACCCTTGTCGAGGAAGGCCCCATGCGGATACGGGAACTCATGGTCTGGGGCGCCGAATTCGACCGCGAGGGCGCCAAGCTCGCCTTTACCCAGGAGGCTGCCCACTCAAAGCGCAGGATCCTGCACGCCCAGGGCGATTCCACTGGGCGCGAGATCATGCGAGTGCTGATCGACAAGGTGCGCTCCACGGGCAAGGCGGTGAAACTTGACTTTGCTTTTACCGTGGACCTGCTGCTGTCCAGGGGCCGGTGCTGCGGAGCTGTCGTGCTCCAGGAAAAGCTCGGCAAAACGCTGATCATCTCGGCAAAGGCCGTGGTGCTCGCCACGGGCGGTGCAGGGCAGCTCTTTGAGCGCACCACGAATCCCCTCGTGGCCACAGGCGATGGCATGGCCATGGCCTTCCGGGCCGGCGCAGCCCTTCTGGACATGGAGTTCGTCCAGTTCCATCCCACGGCGCTCTATCGCCCGGGCGCGCCCCAGTTCCTGCTGTCCGAGGCCATGCGCGGTGAAGGCGGAAAGCTCCTGAACGCCCGCGGAATCCGGTTCATGGATGCTTATCATCAGGCTCGGGAGCTCGCTCCGCGCGACGTGGTCACCCGCGCGATCCACACAGAAATGGCAAAAACAGGAGATGACCATGTGTTTCTCGACATGACCCATCTCTCAACTGATTATGTGAAAACCCGTTTTCCGCGGATCTACGCCACCTGCCAGGAGTACGGCATCGACATAACAGCAACACCCATCCCCGCCTCGCCGGCAGCCCACTACATTATGGGCGGCGTGAGGACCGATGCCTGGGGGCGGACGACCGTGCCGGGACTTTTCGCCGCAGGCGAAACCGCCTGCACTGGCGTACATGGAGCGAACCGGCTGGCAAGCAATTCCCTGCTCGAAGGCCTCGTCTTTGGAGAGCGGGCAGGCCTTGCTGCTGCGCGCTATGCTGCAGGGCCGCAGGGAAAAAAGCGGCCCGTTCCCGCGCCTTCCCTTCGGCATGCACGGTCATCGGCCAATAAACCCCTGAGCACCGGGGCAAGAGAACGTATGCGAGTCGAACTGAAGCGATTAATGTGGGAACAGGTGAGCGTTGTGCGGGACCGGAAAACGCTCGCCGCAGCGCTGCGGCGACTGCAGGCCTGGGCGAAGGAGCTGAAGAATGCCCCCTTCGAGAGCAAAGCCCTGGAACTCAGGAACATGGTCACCACGGCACTGCTCATCACCCGCTCGGCGCTGCTGCGTGAGAACAGCGTGGGCGCCCACTATCGGTCTGATTTTCCGGGAAAGGGAAAGACCTGGAGGAAGAGGATCGTGTTGGAGAAGTAATGCGAGGCGGCTCCGATCAACCACAGATTTGTTTTTTTACTGATTCCACAATGCCCCAAAGTTACTTTTTTACCGCAACGATTCCGATTTGGCTTTATTCCGAACTCGCCCTGACTTCTTCTATTATCTTCTGCAAGAGGCTCTTCCGGATAAAAAGTGTCGTCTGAGAGGGAATTTGCTCAAGCATTCTGATCACTTCAGCGGGGGTGCGCTGCCTTTGTCGAATGGCCCTGATCAAAATACCCAGTGTGCCGTAAGCCCGAACCCCTGCGGCCTTCGCCGCGAGCCTCACCGCTGCATCATCCGTAAAAAGGATCGCACCCGCACGAATATGGCAAACAGCCAGGGCTTCCCGTTCTCCCCTGTCAAGGTTAAAGGCCTCGCACAGGGCATAAAGAGCGCTGGATAGAACAGGGGCTTGTTGCTTTATAAAGGTAATTTGATCAGCACTTATTGCGGATGGTCGATGGCGTTCGACTTCTTTCCAGACGGCGACGGGGACAAGGAGTTCATGAAAATCAGACAGGAGGGGCAGGCAGCCTAGCTCATCGAGATGGATGATGGGACCTGCGTCGAGAATGGCTGTCTGAATAGGCGCCGCATCAGTCCTTTCCATAGAGGCCCCACTCAACATCTTCCCGAACGAACTTTGCCATCAGTTCGGGTTTGTGGGTTTCGAGGAACCGTCGCAAGGCTTCGGTGATCACGTCCTTATCCGAAGTGAACCAGCCTTCGTCGACCAGGACCTTAATTTGATCGTAAATCTTTTCCGGTAGTTCCGCCTGAACGGTCTTCGATGCCATCACACGCTCCTTTCTTTAATCTATCAAATCACTTGATCAGTATATCATTTTGAGACCGATTCAACAATCCTGATATCCTCGTCCCGTCGACCCCTCAAACACACACCAACTGATAGATCTCCGACGCTGACAGCATATCAGGCCTTCCGCTTCAATAGCTCCGCAAGGCCCTCGAAGGGCCGGTGAGTAGCAAGAGGCTCGCGGTTCTCAGCAGGCACCGCAGAACCGGGCTGGGCGTTCACGAGGCGCGAATGGGCGTCCTCGTGGCAGTAGATGCACAGCAGCTCCCAGTTGCTGCCGTCAGGGGGGTTGTTGTCGTGGTTGTGATCCTTATGGTGTACGGTCAGTTCCCGCAGTTTTTTTCCGGAGAACTCCCGGCTGCATCGCCCGCAGACGTGGGGAAAAAGCTTAAGCGCCCTGTCCCGGTAGGCCTTCTCCCGCTCCTCCCGATCGCGCCGCGCCGCGGCAATGGTCTGCTCAGCCTTATCATCACCTGCAGGCCTTTTCTCTGATGCCATGCGAACACCACCATTCTCTGTGATTTTGACTTGCTTGAGATCATCACAACATGGGGAGAGCAACACTATCTTACCTTCTCGGCGAAGGCCAGTAGGGAGGCGGATAGGGCCGCCACCACGGATCATAGTACCAGGGGTCATAATACCAGTAGGGATAGCCGTACCACGGGTATCCGGGATAGGCATAGTAGTCTCTTCGCTCCTGCCAGAGGTAGAGCTCCCGGATCTCGAAAAGGGGATAAACATACTCCACCTCGTCGATCTTCCCTTTCCTCAGCTCCCGGAACTCGCCTGCAACGGTGATCTCGCGGCCCTTGGCAAAGATCGCGGGGTCGAGCATTCCTTTTTCCGTCGGAAGCAATGCGAGGTACCGGCCCTCGGAACTGCCCTGGTACTTGAGATATCCGTAGGAATCTATGGGCAGGGAAAGGGCCTCGATCAGGGACCCCTTTGCCGTCACCCTGGTCTCGACGATCATGCCGCCCAGGATGAATATCTTGCCTGCATAGGCTGCAGGGGCCTGCCGGACCGCTGAAAGCGGCACATCCTGCAGAGCCTGCTTCATCACGTCCCTGCTCAACACAGGGGCGCAGGAAGAAAGCATAAGGATCAGCGGTGCTATGACAAGTGACTGTTTCACGATTTAATTCTCGCACTGATAAGGACGGCTGTCAAGGCCCGGAAGATCAAGATATTGCAACACATGTCCGGGGGTCACTGATGGGAATCCTGCGCGCCTGCCTTCCGGATGTATAAAACCTTCTCGAAGGATGCATGGACCACGCCTGCGGCGTCGACCAAATCGACGTGATAGGTCCGGTCTAGTGAAGGATGACGCTCCAGTTCCTGGTGTATCAGGTCGGTCTCATCGCTGCTGATCGTGAACCGCGCATCGAGGTCCGCCCGGCCCGGTTTCCGGAAGCGGATGGACGCGGCCTTGTCCCAGACCACATAGCGGGGTCCGAGGATCTTGATCAGCATCAGCATGTAGATGGGGTCCACGGCCGCGTACATGCTCCCGCCGAAGATCGTGCCCACGTAGTTGCGCGTCCGCCAGGTGAGCGGCAGCCTGACGCGCACTTCGCGCCAGTCGTCGGAAATATAGATTACCCGCGCCCCGGTGCTGCAGTAGGCTGGGAAGAGATTGAAGCCCCACCGGGCAAGACGCGTTTTGAACGATTCGGGCATGGAAACGCCCTCTCTGTCTGTTGATTGTACCGCATTAATTTTGCCCCCCCTGAAACAATGAGATGCTACCGCGGCAAAGGCAGCCTATGAGGAGGTCGGGGCAGATGACGTCCGGGAAAACGGGGAAAACAGGCTGAAACTACCAATGCTACTACCAATACCGACACCAACAATACCAACAATCTCATTCCCTGCTTCATGTTAATCCTCCTTTGCAGATTTGTATTGGAACCATAAGGGTCAGGGTACAAGGTCACGGACCAGGGGGTCGAACCAGAGAGTACAGGCTTCTGCCCTCTTCCATCTGCCCTCTGAACGCGCCCGTTGATCTCTATTTACCACCCGTTACTTTTCTCGCACCCCGGCACTGAGGACAGATGCTCGTTGCTTTTCCGTGACAACTCGAACAAGGACGATCAACGGCATTGCTGCTGCGCTGTCTTCCCTGCCCACGACAGTCAGCACATATTATAGAACCTTTACCGCCGCATCCCGGACAGGGGATCATTGTTTTCTTTTTATCTTTCATTTGATACACCCCCAATTAAAGCAAATAAGAACTAGAGCAGTAGAAAATACAGGAGCCAGACACCTAAACGGCAGCGAAGAGTGGTCAATAAAAACTGATCCATGATTCACGGTGCATGATGCAACGGCCTGCGTTCAGCCGCTGTCAGGACTGTATGTATTTGATAATAGGTGAGATCCCTGGAAAAAGCAAGGAGGAGTTTTTATCAAGTGTGAAATTCGGGATGTAGCGTTGAGTGCTGGATGCAGAAGGGCAGCGACGAGCAACATAAACCTGCGCCTACTTCGCCCTGCCCTCCCTGCACACCACCGCGTGACCTGTTGAATAAAAAAGGGCTCAGCGTTTGCACCCTGAGCCTTTAGTTTGATTGGTAGCGGGGGCCGGATTTGAACCGACGACCTTCGGGTTATGAGCCCGACGAGCTACCGGACTGCTCCACCCCGCGATGTGAGCCCATAGTAATCGACCGGGCCTGTTATGTCAAGTAATTTGTGGCAGGCAAGGCCTCCCTGCATGCATAAAATCCCGCCTCGCCGCCCGGACGGGCGGCCGGAACGGTCGGGAACATTTCGCGTTTTTCCTCTCCTGCCCTGTTGACAAGAGAGGCCCTTATCCCCTATAATCTGAGCAAAAGTGGTTGCGGCAACAAAATTCGTTCTTCGGGGGATCGGATTGAACGGTACAACGTCATTTCTCATAGCAGCCCTCCTGCTCTGCTGCCCTCTGCAGGCGGCCTGGGCCGACATCTATTCCTACGTTGATGAGAACGGTGTGGTCCACTTCACGAATGTGGATGTGAAGGGCAAGAACCCGCGGAAGGTGAAATCAGAACGGCAGCGCGTTGCAGCTCGTGAGGCCTCGGCTTCCAGCAGCGACGAGCAGGTGCGACGCGCCGACTACGTGGTCTCGTCAAACATCCCCTCGTCCTACCGGGACATCATCAGCGCAGCTTGCGGCCGCTACGGCGTTGATGAGGACCTTGTACATGCCGTTGTACAGGTTGAATCGAACTTCAACACCTACGCCCTTTCGCGCAAGGGCGCCATGGGCCTGATGCAGCTCATGCCCGCCACTGCCGTGGACCTGAACGTGAAGAACTCCTTTGACCCCCGGGAAAACATCTATGGCGGCGTGCGGTACCTCCGCTATCTTCTCGACCGGTATGAGGGGAACATCTCTCTTGCCCTGGCCGCCTATAATGCCGGCGAGACGGCCGTGAAACGATGGGGAACCATACCGCCCTTCAAGGAGACACAGAACTACGTCCGGAAGATCATGCGCCTCTATAAAGGAAGAGGCGTCACCACGGCTTCACCGGTCTCGACGATCTACGTGACCTACAGCTCCGATGGTACGCTTATCCTGACGGACAATCCCTACAATGCATCCTCCCGGCTCCACCGGCCCGGCGCGGGCCAGACCACCCTCTGATCACCCCTCATATTTCCTGCAGAGAAGCACCAGCGTTATTTTCACCACGAAGAGCACGAAGGTAACGAAGAATTGCAGCGTCGGCAAACCGCGCCTTCAGCATGCATTTCTTCGTGCCTTAGCGTCCGCGTGATACGGCCTGCCCTTGCTCCCTTGCTTTCCACTGACGCGCATCATGCAATCGCCCGTCGCAGATGGAACGAAAGACGCCGGGGCTCAACCGCTACCGGCCGTAGAGGTGAATGGTCTCCTGGCGCCAGATGCCGAAGACACTCAGCAGTTCCTGGTCCGCATAGAGCAGCTCCGAGATCCCGTTCTTCCGGGCGATCTCGCCGAGAGCATTGTCGCCCCAGGTGACGCTGATGCCCTGGATAGCGATCTGCTTGATGTCGCCCTGTCCGCTGCTCTTTGCCATCTCGGTGGCGTGCATGTTGCGGCCCAGGGGCGACACCGTGTGCGTGTAGATGCATCCTGTTGTACCGCCTGCCAGGAGCAGAAGCGCCACGGCAGATATAGCAAGACCGATACGGTTCTTCATGGCAGCACCTAGTCCCCGTAAACGACGGTGGTCGTTTTGGTATAGAGGCCGAAGAGTATGCTGAACGCTTCCCGGTCCATATGGTTCACCGTGGTGATGTTGCCGTCCCTGGCCGCGGCGGCCGTGCCGGCGTCGCCCCAGGCCACGAGCCAGAGAACCGACTGCGATGAGGCCTTGCCCGTTTTCTGGCCCAGGACCGTCTTGTTCAGGTCCGTATCATAAGGCGCCTTCACGTTCATGTACAGACAACCGGTCAGAACTGCAGATGCGGCAAGTGCAAGCACTGCTCCCTTAATGAGCTTCATGGCATCCTCCTGAAGAATGGATTTATGCAGTAACTATATCACATTCTGCCGGCTCTGCATGGCGGCTTATGCCCCGGACAAAAAACTCACGCTGCTGCTGATCGGGAACGTTCCCATCTCACTCTACCTCTGCGGCGGCGGCGGGCAGTTCTTCTGGCGCGACAGGTCCTCAAGCCGCCTGATCCGTTCTTTGTACGCGTCTATCTCGATGTCCTGGGCATCGGTAAGATCCATGGTAAAGAGCGGCACGATGCAGAATCCGAGACAGAGAGCTTCGGTATTATGCCGCGTCCTTCTCCCCTTCTCCGCCCTCAGGCGGGCTATCTCCCCGCCGTTCATTCTTCGCTCTTCCAGCATATCCTCGCACGAAAGGGTTTCGTCGGTCGGCCAGACCGCCTGGATCGGACGCGCTATTCGCCCGGCGCAGGCCCCTAGAGCGAAGGCGAGCACAAGAACACCGATAGTCAGCTTTCTTGTCATGAAACCAGTACCTCCTCATTGATATACCGCTGTTCTTCCCCCGCGCGCGGGAAAGCACTCGTACATTTTCAATTGCCTTTCATCCCGTTTTTCGCTACACTTTGCCGCGGAGCTTACAGCTCCGCGGAACTGCCGTTGCGCCTTACTCACCCACAGCGCCGGACCGCGCTGCCTGCCCGGCTCCGGCTCATTCACCTTACCACAGGAGGATACAATGATGCGAATCGTGACAGCTGTAATTGCCATTCTCGGCCTGGCGCTTGCGGGATGCTCGACCTCGGCGCGATTCATCATTCCCGAAAACACGGAACTGGTCGTTCATGGGAAGAAAGCAACCCCCGGCGAACTGGGCACCACTATTCAACTGCGCCCGCTGTTCTGGTCCTCCCTGAGCGGCATAGACTACCAGCTCATTCGGAAGGACACCGTGGTCCAGTCAGGCAAGCTTCCGTCAAGATTCCGTATTGCCTCGATCTTCTGGCCTCCCTATGCACTTATCTACTGGCCTGTCGGTTTTCGCTACAGCTGCTACGATCTGACCCAAACCGTTATCGTCGAATGTGACAGGCCGATGCAACCTGTGCAGGACGTGAATACGGATTAAGTCAATCAACTCTTCTCTCCCAGCCTCGCCAGCTGCCGATCATGGACCTTCTTGAGCAGCACCAGGGCCAGCACAGCGCCGACCAATGCGAAGAACATGTCTGACTGCGCGTCCCACACATACCCCTGCGTTCCCAGGAAAGCCTCGGCCGCCTCTTCGGAGAGCAGGGCCACCCACCATTCGATCAATTCATAGAAGGCGCTGATGGCGAGACAGACGGAGACGACGAGAAAGAAAAGCCATCCCCCGCCCTTCACCGGCGAGGTCCTGATCAGGACCTCCCGGGCAATGATCGCCGGAATGAACCCCTGCGCAAAGTGCCCGACCTTGTCGTAACTATTGCGGGACAGATCGAAAGCGTCGCGCAGCCAGTTAAAAAACGGGACCTCGGCATAGGTGTAGTGGCCGCCGACCATCAGGATCACGGCATGGATAAGGATGAGCCAGTAGGACAGTGCAGTGAGGGGAAATCGTTTCCAGGTAAGGGCGAGCAGCACAAAGGCGATAACAGCCGGCATTACTTCCAGCAGCCAGATAACATAATCCCGGGGCCTGATCACTGACCAGACGAAGACGGCTGCGAATATAAGCAGCCAGAGAATGACGGCCTGTCGGCTGATCTGATTTTTTTCGGCCATGATACGCTCCTTCGCCCTGCCTGATAAATTCAGTCGCGGTGCGCCTGCTCCTTTTCCGCGTACTGTTTCCGAAGTTCTTTTTTCATTATCTTGCCCGTGGGGTTCCGGGGCAGCTCATCAAGGACCAGAAAGCGGCGCGGCACCTTGTAGTGGGCCACATGGGCCGAAAGATAATCGCGCAGTTCCTTCGCGCCCGGCTTCCTGCCGTCCTTCGGCGCCACATACATGACACCCATCTCCTTGGCGTCGTCGATCAGCACGCCGATCATGGCGCAGTCCTTGACGTCGGGGTGGCGGTACAGGACCTCTTCAACCTCGTAGGGATAGACATTCAGACCGTCAATGATGATCATATCCTTCTTGCGGTCGATGATCTTGATGTATCCCTCGGTGTCGATGGCAGCCACGTCTCCCGTGTACAGCCAGCCCTTTCGGATGGCCTGCGCCGTCTCTTCGGGCTTGTTGAGGTATCCCTGCATCACGTTCGGCCCCCTCACGAGCAGTTCGCCTGGTGCGCCGGCGGACAGCGATTGCCCCGCGTCGTCCACGACCCGCACTTCCAGGCCGGGAAGCGGCAGCCCCACCGTGCCAGGCCGGTTCGCTCCCTTTTCCGGCGGATTCAGCGAAACCACGGGCGAAGCCTCGGTCAGACCGTATCCTTCGAGCAGCGGCACCTTGAAGGCCTCTTCAAAATCGTGTATCACCCGCACAGGCAGCGGCGCGGCGCCGGAGATGCAGAGCCGGAGCCTCAGCAGGACCTTCAGGAACCAGGGCAGGTCCTTGTCCGCCAGGATCTTGTATACCGTCGGGATGGCCACGAAAAGTGTAATGCGGTCCAGGATGAGGGACTTGATCACCCGCGTGAAGGGCCGCACCGACGGCAGCAGCGAGATCATGCAGCCCCGCAGAATGGGAATGATGATACAGACCGTATAGGTGAAGGAATGAAACAGCGGAAGGAACACGACAAAACGGTCCTTCCTGCTGATATGGATCACGGCTGCGCAGGCCAGGGCATTGGAGATGATGTTCCGGTGCGTGAGCAGCGCGCCTTTGGGGCGGCCTGTGGTGCCCGAGGTGTAGAGAATGGTCGAGATATCATCAGGCTTGTTCCCCGGATCAGGCGGAGCAGGGCCGTCGAAGCGCTCGGCATCGCCCATAGCGACGAGAGAATACTTGCCGAGGACTTCGAGCTTGCCGACGACTGCTCCACAGTCGGCCCCATAGAAACAGATGGCTGCGCCTGCATCGGACAGAATAAAATCGATCTCCTCGTGGGCGAGCAGCGTGTTCAGCGGCAGCACGACCGCGCCGGCGCGGATGATGCCGAAATAGGCGGCAACGTACTGGGGGCAGGTGTGGCAAAAAATGGCCACCCGGTCCCCTCGTTTCACGCCTTTTGCCAGCAGGAAGGAAGCAAAGATATCGGCCATGCGGTCGATGTCCCGGAAGGTGAACTTCTTTCCTTCGAACTTGATAAAGGTCTTGCAGGGCATGCGCGCTGCCCGCAGCTGCAGGGTCCGGTCCAGTGGAATAATATCGTCGATCATCGGCCGGGAGTATAACATAGTCGTGCAATGCCGAAAAGCGAAAAAACTTGCATCAGAACGAGCGCTGCGTTATTGCGACCTTGGTACCACGCTTATGCAGCAACGGCCGAAGCATGTTCCTTGACAGTAAAGGGGATTGGTTCTATCCTATATATATTAAGAGGTCTATGACGGGAGGTGAATATTCATGGAAAGAAAAGGGATCGTTACCATACACGGAAAGGCCGCGACCCTGGCGGGCAAGGGATTGAAGGTCGGCGACAAGGCGCCGGGATTCACGGTCCTTGACGGTGACCTCAAGGAAGTATCGCTCAGGGACTTTGCCGGGAAGATCAAGGTGATCAGCGTCACGCCTTCCCTTGACACGCCGGTCTGCGACGTGCAGGCCCGGAGGTTCAACAGCGAGGCGGCGTCGCTGCCAGCGGACGTGGTCGTGCTGAACATCAGCATGGACCTGCCCTTTGCCATCACCCGCTTCTGCACCACGGCCGGGATCGAAAAGGTCAAGGCTTACTCGGACCACCGGGACGGCTCCTTCGGGACGGCCTATGGCGTGCTGATGAAAGAGACGCGGCTCTTGGCGAGGTCGGTGTTCATCATCGACAAGGATGATATGGTCCGTTATGTCGAGATAGTGCCCGAGGTCTCAAATCATCCTGATTACGAGAAGGTTCTGGTCGCGCTTCAGAAAGTGACGGAACAGAGGAAAGCCGCGTAACAAAACCTGCGCCGCGGGTGCGATATGCACTGCCGGCGCAGGGTCTATTTCACCCGCGTGGCGTCATTTCACCCACCTGCAAAGACGAGCAAGCGCTCCTGCTGTTGGGAAACCAACAGGGTTGTGCGCTTTCGCTCAGAAAATCGTACCACACTTATATTAAAATCATTTTAAGTTATTGTAAATGCTTGAAATCTGAAACGAGCATCAAAGTTGCACAAGAATTGTCAGAATTTCCTGATTTTCCTTGGAAATATTCCCTTCTCGGCTCAGGCTGCAGTCTGCATTTTCATGATAGGACCCGGCTCTGGACTCCGATACCCGGCACAGTGCCCGTTTCGACGTTTTCTGAAAGGCTTGTCGTGCGCTCCTATCAGCTCACCATCATCATCTCGAACCAAAGCGACGGCGAAGAATACCGCTTCCTCGTGCCGCGCGGCTCGGGATCGGCCGCGCATCCCCTGCATGACAACGTCAATATCGCCCTGTGCAGCAGTGCTGACCTCGTGATTCTTGACTGCGGTCTTGACAGTTCAACTGGGCTCCGCCTCCTCAGGACCATCAAGATGAACCACCCCGGCCTGCCGGTGATCTTCATGACCGACACGCAAGGCGAACAGGTGGTGCTCCAGGCATTTACGCTCGGCGCGCGATACTACTTCCGAAAGCCCGTGGACCGACAGGATATCAGGCGCGCCGTGGACAGACTCCTGAAACTGAAACGCATCCCCCGCGAAGAACGTTTCCCTCTCCCGCTCGCCCTGATAGACGGGGAGCCCCCTGCACCTGACCAGCCCGAAGATATCCCAGGAAATCTTCTCCGGGCCGTGCGCTACATCGAAAAGAACCTCTCCGACAACCTCTATCTCGACGTGCTTGCCCGCGAAGCCTGCCTCAGCAAATTCCACTTCTCGCGCCAGTTCAAAAAGTTCCTGAACATGTCACCGATCCGGTTCATCAACCATCTGCGCATCAGGAAGGCCAAGGCCCTGCTGGAGCATCCCGACGCCTCGATCTCTCTTGCGGCGCAGGATGCGGGGTTCCGTGACCTGAGCGAGTTCATTCGTCAGTTCAAAAAGTTCACCGGCACTACTCCTCATAAATATCAGGCGGCTCTGACCAACGAGTCTAAAAACAATCATTCCTGACAGCAATATACCCAAAAAAATCAGCAATATTCCCGTAGAGTTCCGGCGAAAATTATGTTTTCATGGAACATATCGTGGAATACTCATCGCTCACGGAAGTGATCGGGAGGGGAGGCTCTCTGCTCGTTCGGTAATTTTTATGATGTATTTCATAAACTGAAAGGAGATCAGATATGGAAACATTCAAGAGATTCACCGTTAACAGCGCGATCTTTCTGCTCGGCCTGTTCCTGGTCTTTGCCGTGCCGGGCATCGAGAGCGCCATGGCCGCCAAATCGCCGCAGATCCCGATCGCAGGAAAGGCGATCCCGCAGTTCATGCAGCCGCTGCCGCTGTTGAGCGTACAACCGGGCGGCACGATGGCTACGGTCTTCGGCAATCAGCCTCTGACGATCACGATGTGTGAGTTCAACTCACAAGTATTGCCGCCGCCTATGCCGGCCACGAGGGTCTGGGGTTATATTGTCGGTTCGGCCTGCCCTCCGTTAACAGGAGCACCCCAGGACACGTACATCGGTCCGGTGATCGTGAACACTCGCGGCACGTCCACGGACGTGACGTGGATCAATAACCTCGGCACGACCGCCACCACTGGCGTGCTGGCATACAAGTACTCCACGGACCAGACCATGCACTGGGCAGACCCTCTCAACTGGGAAATGAACATGTGCAATCACATGGCAATGTATCCGGCATATCTCTCCCCCTGTTCGCTTAATTACGGCGAAGGGATCCCGGACGGCGCGCCCATCCCTGCTGTTGTCCACCTGCACGGAGGCGAGGTGCCGGCTGAACTCGATGGAGGGCCGGATGCGTGGTTCACCAGTAATGGCGCATATAAAGGCCATGGATATTACTCGTTTCCCGGGGCTCCTGTTAATGCCTCGATCTACAAGTATCCGAACGTCCAGGAGGCGGCTCCGCTCTGGTTCCATGACCACACACTGGGCGCAACGCGCCTGAACGTGTATGCTGGACTGGCCGGCGCCTATTACATTGTCGACCCTGCCATGAGCCTGCCGACGAACCTGCAGCCCGTAAGCGAAGTCGTGCCGGTCGTTATCCAGGACCGCATGTTCGACAGCAACGGGCAGCTCTTTTTCCAGGCCGACAGCGCAGGTGGGATACTCTGGGCCACCAATCCGGAACACCCCTACTGGTCGCCTGAGTTCGTAGGCGACACCATCGTCGTCAACGGAAAGGCCTGGCCGTATTTGAATGTCCAGGCAAAGCGCTATCGGTTCCTGTTCCTGAACGGATCGAACGCGCGCACCTATGAGATGTTTCTCGTAAATCCGATCACCAAGGTTATGGGCCCGCCAATGTGGGTGATCAGTACGGATGGCGGCTATCTCGACTCGCCCGTCATGCTCGATCCGAATCTGGGGCAGAAACTCATCTTGCAGCCCGGCGAACGCTATGAAGTGATCGTCGATTTTGCCGGATTCGCAGGCACGAACCTGATCATCCGCAACACCGGCCGGACCCCCTATCCCAAGGGCGCCCCTCCCGATGGCAGCACGCTCGGCCGCATTATACAATTCCGCGTTGGGCTCGGCCCGGTTGCAGACGCTAGCTATGATCCGGCTTCCGGCGTGTCTCTTCGTTCCGGCAACCAGATAATCCCGAGACTGGTCAATCCTGCAACAGGGACCCTGGCAGTGACGGCCCAGACTACCCGTCAGCTCACGCTGAACGAGGTTATGGGCATGCCGATGACTGCCATTGATCCGGTGACGGGTGTGCTGACCGCTTACCCCGGAGGTCCTCTCGAGATCCTCGTCAACAACACGAAGTGGAGCGGGAAAAGGGTCACCGGGGTTGATCCGATCTCCGGCATGTATGTTACGCAGCCTATTCCCGGATTTACCCTCGATGGCGCGGGATATAACTATTTGTCCGAGCTGCCCCAGGAAGGCGAGACCGAGGTATGGGAGGTCGTCAACCTTACTGCCGACGCGCATCCCATACATCTGCACCTGGTGCAGTTCCAGCTGATCAACAGGCAGAACTACAACGTCACCAACTACAACGCAGCCTACGCTGCTGCCTTCCCGGCCGGCGGTTGGGACATCACAACCGGCATGCCCTGCATGGCCGGCGTCTTCTGCCCCGGCTATGGTCCGCCTCTGGACTACACTACGGGCAATGCCCGCGCTTTGGGCGGCAACCCGGACATTACGCCGTTCCTGCAGGGGGCAGTACAGCCGCCGCTGCCGAACGAGGCTGGGTGGAAGGACACGGTGATCATGCTCCCGGGTCAGGTGACCCGCATCGCCGTGCGTTATGCGCCGACCGACCTGGCAACGAACACGCCACCGACGATGCTCTCCTATCCCTTCGACCCAAGCGGCGGTGGTATGTACAATTACGTCTGGCACTGCCATATAATCGACCACGAGGACAACGAGATGATGCGGCCGACGGCTGTTACACCGATGCAGGGAGCCGTGAGACCGTTGGTGAAAGGCGTCGCATACTAAATCATTCACCGAGCTTAGCGAGGGTCGCCCTGATGGGCGGCCCTTTTTTCTTGCCACCAGTCCCGATACTTAGAGAACTTCTTCGTCTTCCTTCCGCCAGGCAGGTTCCACGATGCAGACAAACACGAGATCGGAGCTTCCGGTGTTGCTGATGTGCTGGCGGGCATGAGGCGGGATATAGACTGCGTCGCCCGGCCGGACCACAGCGGTCTCGTCGATAATGTGCATCTCTCCCACACCTTCTATTATATAATAGACCTCTGACGTGCTGAGCCGGTGCGGTTTTGTGGACTCGCCGGGCCGCACCACGGCATGGGCCAGGCTGTACCGGAGCTTCAGGTCCATCTTGTCGGGATGCAGCAGCTCCCGCAGGATGCTGCCGTCGCCGGCGATGAATTCCTCGCAGTCCTTCAGATTCCGTACGAACATAAACCCGGTTCTCCTCTCCGAAGATCAGCAAGGCTTTGCATCAGACCGTTAAAAAACACCCTGAAACCGCGCGATGGACGCAAAGGTTGAAGCGGCCGTAAGACATCAGGTAACAGGGATGAGGCGCCAAAAACTAAAAGCAAAGTATTGCCCCATGCGCCATGCGCTTTGCCCTATGCGAAAAGCTTATCCGCCTTGGCGAGAAAACATCTTGTTTTTTATGACCCTCGTCAATACCCTGTCGGCGAAAAATGCATGAAATCCTTCTGCCGTCCTTCGATCTCGCCGCCCCACTTCAGCCCGATAGATGTGAACGTCCGCACGATCTCGCCTTCAGGTACGAGCGCCCCCGGCGCACTAGGCTCCCAGGGACCGCCCATTACGAGCCGGCACCAGGGACCGAACTCGAGACAGTTATCGTACAGGCCGTTCAGCTGCGCGTTGATGTCCAGGGCCGTGCCATAGGAATGATTGCTGAAAACCGTGCGGTTGCCGTCGGCATCAAGGGGGCCGCGCGATCTGATGACCACGTAGCCTTTGACCGAAAAGATCGGGGCGCCGTCCCGCACGAGACGTTCCAGGCCCGCTCGGACCTTGGGCGCGATCTTCCAGCAGAGACGGAAGGGCTCCAGGGGAGGGACCTCGATCAGTTCCTGGTCCTCGCTGCAGACCGTGCAGCCTGTCTCGGAATCTATCTCATCGGGTGCGAGCCTGCTGTAGGAATGACTGACCGTCTGATGACCCTCGCTCCGCTTGAGCGGCACATTCCAGCGTGATACTTTATACTTGCAGACAGCGGGCGGAGTACGGTCGTCGTTGGCCATCGCCTGGACGGAAGAGAGGAACATTGCCAGCACGAGAAGCGCGGGCAAGCGGTTCACAGTGCCGCGCCCCATTCTTTCAGATTTGTCACGATGAACTCGACGATCTTCCGGTGCTCTTCATCGCCTCGGCCCGTGATTCGCAGGGGCTCGCCAAAGGCGATATGAACCTTCTTTGACGGGTCGATCCTGCCGAAGTCCCTCAGGAACCTGCCGTTCGCCCAGGCGTCGGTCTTGAGCGCGATGGGCACCACGGGAACCCCTGCCTTCTTCGCAAGCTTCACGCCGATGCTGTTGAACTCCGCGGGATTGAAAACCTCGGACCGCGTGGTCTGGGGGAAGACCACGATCGACATGCCCCGCTGCAGCCGATCTGTTCCACCGTCGAGCACGGCACGCAGGTCATCGCGGGGGTTCTCCCTGCCCACGGTGATGGGATCGCGGGAGCGCATCATGTACCGAAACACGGGATAGTCCACGAGGCTCTGCTTCACCACAAAGGTCGTATCCTTGTACTCCGCGATAAGGCAGGGCAGCACAAAGGTCTCGAGGGTGCTCATGTGGTTCCCGATGAAAACGCAGGGTCCTTCGAGGTCGCGGAAATGCTCCCTGCCGGTGATCTCGAACTCAACTCCAGCCCGCTCGAGGGCCAGCTTCGTCTCGAGGCTGCTGCGGCTCCAGTCATGCACGTCATACCGCCCGTGCTTCGCCTGCCGGCTTCCCTTGAACACGATGCAGAGCACGTTCCAGTAGACGCGGAGCGACGCAAGGCCGGGCAGACGGGTCAGAATGTTTCGCTTCATGAATATCACGCTTCCTTTCCTGCAGAATGACGAATGATAGCAAAGGAGCTATACGGTGTCAACGGATTTGGCGCCAGGCCCTGCGGACCTTGGGGTTCGGATACATAAACGGCAGTGACGAGCGACAAGGGACGAGGGGCCCAAAGAACCGAGTTATGCTCCGCTTTGCGAGATTATAGAAAAGCTTAGCTCAGGGCAAAGCATATCTTCCTGCAGGGACAGGACGAATGCCTCTCTGGGACCATCCGCTCTGCTGACCATGACCCTTCGCAGCTGGTGCCCGACCGGTAACAAATTTTACTTGACAAAACCAAAAAAAATGCTACGCTTCATAACAGGCATACGACTTTTGGCTGATGTAAATAATAGGCAAATTCATTCACATTTTGTTGCAATTCAAGCCCCAGAGGGCACAACCAAGGAGGTAATTGTATGAAAAGGTACATTATTCAAGCAGTCATCATAGTAGCATTTGGTATGCTCGGGTCATCAGCCGCATTTGGCGGAGGAGCGATGAAAGTCGGCATTGATTCGGCAGGCGAGCAGGTCTGGCGGGTGAGCGGCTCTTCCACGTACGCGACCTTTGACGTCAATAACAGCGGGTCCTTTGCCTTTGAATTCGACAGTCCTGTCAGCGACACCATGGACTTTGGAGGCGGCGTCGAATTCCAGGTAGCCCGCGAGCTTACCGGTTATGCAGGCCAATTCAAATTCATGCCGGTCTACGGATATCTCCGGCTCCATCCAGCCATGAGCGACATGACCCCTTACCTTGTGATGCAGTTAGGCTTCAGTCTTTTCGTCGCTGATGACATCTATACGGGCACGCTTGGCGAGACCCAGAGCGGCATGCACCTCGGGCTGGGCGGCGGGATCATACTGGACAAGAATTTTATCATGGAACTGCTCTATACGGTCGATACCGGTTCAATTCTGTATCCTTCGCCAGTGCCTGACATGGAAATCGAATATTCCAAATTGACCATGTCAGTAGGCTTCGTTTTTTAGAGACCCTCTTCATCCGGAGAATGCGCGCAGCGCTGCAGGCGCATTTTCCGGCTTCCTTTCCCGAGCTTCACCTGAAAAGGCCTCGTCGGACCTCGCGGTCACCGCGATGTCAGGACCGCATCCGCTGCTCAATTGCCGCCTTGATCGCACCGGGATTATAGCCCCGGATGATGATCCCCTCAACATCGATGACGGGCACGCCCCGGGCGCCGTTGCTTTTTTTGAGCATCTCTTCCCGCTTTTCCGGCTGGCGGTCGATATCGTACTCCGCCGCCGAGGCGCCGAGGGACCCAAGGTACTCCCGTGCCTTCTTGCAGTATCCGCACCAGGACGTCGTATACATTATCACCCTGATGTCTCTCGCCGGACGCATTCGCTCCTCCTGCACTGGCGCGGCTACGGGTGCGGAACGTACCGGCTCTGTCTGCGCTGCGCTTTCCTGTTGCGGGGCAGACTGGAACAGGCGCTCTTCACCGGCCTTTTCGATCTGCTTCTCTGACCCGGGAGGAGGGTTGTCGGAGATGACGATCCTGCCATCCTTGTCTTTCCACGTATATATCTGAGCCGCTGCCGGCGACAGCAGCAGGCCGCAGATGCACAGGGTGAAAATGCCTTGACCATATCGTGTCATACCATCACGCTCCCCGCCGGTCCATTCTTTCCTGCGCCACCGCGCCCTTGATGCACCAGAGGGGCGGTGAAGCGGTTTGATCGGACCGCCTTTTATCCTGCCGAGAATATAGCATCCTCCGATCCGGATGCCCAGCGCTTTTTTTGCAACCGCCGGCCCGGCAGCACAGCTCTCGGGAGGGGGATCCATCAGACCTGCAGCACCAGGCCTCGGGCGGGCGGTCCGACACTTTGTCCTTGATATTACACAGTCCTTTTGCTAAGATGTGATGGTTTTAAGGAGGCGTGGACCGTGCAGAAATCGGACATGACGGGCAGGGCAGCGGCAGGCTTTATCGACTTCCTGATCGTACTGGCCCTTTCGCGCCTGCCCGATGTGGTCGGGTTCCTTGCCGCTGTCGGCTACATCCTTCTCCGCGACGCCCTGCTGGCCGGCCAGAGCCCCGGCAAGAAGCTTGTGGGCCTGCGCGTCGTAAAAAGCGAAGCCCTGCAGGAGCCGGCAGCTTACCGCGAATCGATCATCCGGAACATCACCTTCGCTGCAGCCTATATTCTGTTCCTGATACCCTATTTCGGCTGGATCCTGGGGCCTGTAGCGCTGCTTGCCGAGATCCTGGTGGCTGTGGGCGACGACAAGGGGCTGCGCCTCGGCGATATGCTGGCGCGGACGCAGATCATTCCGGCTGCTCCCGCGTCTCAGCAGCCGTCAGCGGAGACGCCCGAGGAAAAGCGCGACGACCAGCGGGAAGGCTGATGCTTCCGCATGTCGCCGGAAGGCCACACACATTTCTTATCGATCCCTGAGCAAAGGAGCCTCACGTGTTCATCAATACCATCATGGGCTGGTTCTCGAACGACATGGCCATCGATCTCGGCACGGCGAACACTGTCGTGTTCGTCAAGGGACGGGGGATCGTCTGCAATGAGCCGTCCGTCGTGGCCATAGCGACCAAGACGGGAAAGGTCATCGCCGTCGGCACCGAGGCGAAGCGGATGCTCGGCAGAACGCCGGGCGACATTCAGACGATCCGGCCGATCAAGGACGGCGTGATCTCCAACTTCGACGTGACCGGCGAGATGCTGCGCCACTTCATCCAGCGCGTTCACAACCGCAAGACCTTCATCAGGCCGCGGATCATCATCGGCGTGCCCTCGGGCATCACCCAGGTGGAGCAGCGCGCCGTGAAAGACGCGGCCCTTTCCTCGGGCGGCCGCGAGGTCTACCTGATCGAAGAGCCCGTGGCGGCCGCCGTGGGAACGGGGCTGCCGATCTCGGAGCCCTCGGGCAATATGATCGTCGACATCGGCGGCGGCACCACCGACGTGGCCGTCATCTCCATGGACGGTGTGGTCTACAGCAGGGCCATCCGCGTGGGCGGCGACAAGATGGACGAAGCGATCATCAATTACATCAAACGGAAGTACAACCTGCTGATCGGCGAGATGATGGCCGAGCAGATCAAGCTCGACCTCGGTTCGGCCTACAAGCTCGACGCGAACCGCCAGACCATGGAGATCAAGGGCCGCGACCTTGTTTCGGGCATCCCCAAGACGCTCATCCTCGACGACGACGAAGTGCGCGAAGCGCTCGCGGAGCCCGTGGGCCAGATCCTGAACGCCATCAAAGCGGCACTGGAGAACACACCTCCCGAGCTTGCCGCCGACATCGTGGACAAGGGCATCGTGCTGTGCGGCGGCGGCGCGCTGCTTAAAGGACTCGACGTTTTCCTCCGCGAGGAGACGTCGCTTCCGATCATCATTGCTGAGGACCCGCTCACCTGCGTGGTGCTTGGCGCCGGCAAGCTGCTGGACGACCTCGACGTCCTGAAAAAAGTCGTAATGTAACCCGGAGACGATAGCCACCTGAATGTTCTCGTTCATTGGAAGAAACAAAAAAATATTTCTCGCCCTCACCCTCGTTGTGTTCCTCTTCTGGCTCGTTACCACCCAGGTGGAGAACGGCAGGTTCAGGTTCCTTGAGCGTCCCGTGCTGGCCATTTCGGGGTTCTTCGAACGGATCACCAGCGGCACCTATGCTTCCCTGGAATCGGCCTGGGACCGCTACGTCTTTCTTGTCGGCACGCACCGCGAAAATCTTCGCCTCCAGGACGACCTGGACCGGATTCATCTGGAGAACCAGCTCCTGCAGGAGGTCCTCCAGGAGAACGAACGTCTGCGTCAGCTCATCGCATTCCGGAAGGAGGCCTTTCCCTCCTCCGTGGCCGTACGCATCCTGGGCCGGCAGGTGTCGCCGGCTTCCACCACCCTTACGATCAGCAAGGGCTCGGAGAACGGCGTCCAGATGGACATGCCCGTCATTGTGGCGTCGGGTGTGGTGGGCCGGGTGCAGACAACGCTGGACGGCTCAGCCAAGGTGATGCTGCTGACGGACCCGGGCCACGCACTGGCCGTGCGGGTCCAGCGAAACCGCGAGGACGGCCTGCTCGAAGGCAGGATCAGCCACTGCGCTCTCAAATATGTATCCTATTATGTGGACATCCAGGAGGGCGACCTGCTGGTCACCTCAGGGCTCGACGGGATCTACCCCAAGGGACTGCCGGTGGCGACGGTGGTGAAGGTCACCAGGCACGAATCGAACCCCTTCCAGACCGTGGTTGCCAAGCCCGTGGTGCGCATATCGCAGATCGAAGAAGCCCTGGTGCTCACAAAATGAAACCGCCTGTGTATCTTGCCCTGTTCATCCTGATCCTTCCGCTGCAATCGAGCATGCTCGGTCCGCTCGCCATCGCAGGCATATCGCCCGATCTGGTCCTGATCGCTGTATACGTTATCGGGCTGCTGACGGGGCCCCGCGAGGCTGCCGTCGCCGGCCTTACCCTGGGATTCCTGCAGGACATCAACTCAGCAGGCTTTGTGGGCCTCATGGCGCTGACCCACGGCGCCGCCGGATTTTCCGCCGGACTCCTGGGCAGGAACGTTCTGAACTTCGCAAGCCCCTCGAACATCCTGTTCCTTGCCGCTTTCAGCCTCGGCGAGGCCGTGCTGATCACCCTGTTCATCCAGGTCATTTTCGGCTCCGTGCCCTTCTTCAGCATGCTCTTTACGCGCATGCTGCCTGCTGCGGTCTATACCGGCCTCTTCGGCACCCTGGTGCTGCAGCTGCTGAAGAGCAGGAAGACGCTTGTGCTGCTGACGCGGCCGTCTTTGCAGAAGGAGTTCTAGATGCAGGACACCAGCCCCGCCGATATCCAAAAACGGCTGCCCTTCCTGGCGGGCCTCGTGATCTTCTTCGTGGTCGTCCTCTTTGTACGCCTCTGGTTCCTCCAGGTCGTGAACGGAGCCTACTATTACGACCTTGCCGAGAACAACCAGATTCGGCCGATCAAGATCAGGCCGCCGCGCGGCGTCATCTACGACCGCCACGGCAGACCCATCGTCGAGAACGTCCTGACCTTCGATATTTCCCTGGTGCCTGAGGACGCGCCGGATCTCGAGGAGACGATCAGGCGGCTGGGAGCTCTGGTCAGGATCGACGCCCGCTCGATCCGGCAGGCTCTGGCCGACGCAGCGCCGATCAGGATGAAGTACGAGCCCGTTAAGATAAAAGAGGAAGTGGGTTGGGAGGATGTTGCCCGCGTCGAGGCGCATCAGGACAGCCTTCCCGGCGTGATCGTCGAGCCCGAACACCGCCGGCATTATCCCTACGGCGGCCTCGCCTCGCACCAGCTGGGCTATGTCGGAAAGGTGACGCAGGAACAGCGTAAAAAGGACCAGACGGAGCTCGGCTTGCTCACGGGCCAGGGCGGTCTCGAGAAGACCTATGATGCGCTCCTGCGCGGCGCTTCGGGACGGCGGATGATCCAGATCAACTCGTCGGGCCGAAAGGTGAAGGACCTGGGTATCGAAGACCCGAAGCCGGGCACGGACCTGTATCTCACCATTGATCTGAACGTACAGCTCGCCGCTGAGGAGGCGCTCGGAACGCGGGCAGGCGCGGTCGTGGCCATGGACCCGAACACGGGCGAGATCCTCGCACTGGTCAGCCATCCCACCTTCGACCCGAATCTTTTTCCCCGGGGCATTTCTCCGAAGGACTGGAACAGTCTCATGAACCACCCTTCTCATCCGCTGTACAACCGGGCGATCCAGAGCGTTTACCCGCCGGGATCGACGTTCAAGATCGTCACGGGCCTTGCGGCGCTTGAATCGGGCATCGTGAAGCCTGATGACAAGGTGACCTGCAAAGGATTCATCCGGCACGGCAAGCACACGTTCCGATGCTGGAAAAGAGCGGGCCACGGCACGCTCTCGTTCCACCGCGGACTTGTCGAGTCCTGTGACGTCTATTTTTACACTATCGGGGAGCGGGTCGGCTTCGAAGCCGTGGCGAACTATGCGAAGAATCTCGGACTGGGAACCCTCACCGGCGTGCCGCTCATGGACGAAAAAGCCGGGCTCATTCCCACGGCCGAGTGGAAGCTGAAGAGGACCAAGGCCCCCTGGTATGTTGGCGATACCTACATTAGTTCCATCGGCCAGGGGTTCCTGCAGGTCAGCCCCATACAGTCGGCACAGATGATCGGAGCCGTGGCGAACGGCGGTTTTTACTATACCCCCAAGCTGTTGAAGAGCACGAGAAACCGCGTGACCGGCTCGGTGAAGGAATTCCCGCCCGAGAAAAAAGCGCGGTTCCTTTTCAACCCCAAGGTGCTGGAAGAAATGCGCAGCGCCCTTATCGGCGTGACCTCTGAGCCCGGCGGGACCGGCTGGGGCTCGCGAACGGAGTTCGCGACGGTCGCCGGCAAGACAGGCACCGCACAGGTCGTTGAGCAGAAGGACGCGAGCAGAAAATATGCCGGCAAGCTGGATGACCACGCCTGGTTCGTGGCCTATGCGCCGGCGGAGCATCCGCAGATAGCCGTTGCAGTCATTGTGGAGCACGGCGGCCACGGGGGCGCGGCAGCGGCGCCGGTGGCAAAAAAAGTATTTGAGGAGTACTTCCGAAGTGCAGGAACAAAAACTGACCAGTAACATACCCTGGGGCATGATCGGGCTGATCGCCGTGATCTCGCTTATCGGACTGCTGGGCGTCTACAGCGCCACGTACTCGTCCCGCGGCGTTTCCTCGATTTTTTACAAGCAGCTCATGTGGATCGGGATCGGCATGGTGATCATGTTCGCCATGCTTATCCCCAACTACCACACCATCGGCAGGTACGCCTATACGCTCTACTGGATATCCGTCGCTATGCTGCTGCTCGTCATGCTTATCGGCAGAACCGGCATGGGCGCCCAACGATGGCTCGCCCTGGGCCCCATCGCATTCCAGCCCTCGGAGCTGGCCAAGCTGGCCGTTGCCCTTTCGCTGGCCCGGTTCTTTTCCAGCAATCCCAGGCCCGGCGGCTACCGCCTTACGGACCTCGGCTGGCCGGCGGCCATGGTGGCTTTGCCCCTCGTGATGGTGCTGAAGCAGCCGGACCTCGGAACGGCGATGATGCTGCTGATCACGTCCTCGATCATTGTGATCGTTGCCGGCCTGCGCGTTAGATCGATCATTATTATCGCCATCGCCGGCATCACGCTCGCATCTTCTGTCTTCCTCATACCGCCGGTGAAGAACACCCTGTGGGGCTCGCTCAAACCCTATCAGCAGAAACGGATCAAGGCCTTCATCGACCCCGCCTCCGATTCGCTCGGGAGCGGCTATCACGCCAACCAGTCCCGCATCGCCGTGGGCTCGGGCCGCGTGACCGGCAAGGGCTTCGGCCAGGGGACCCAGAGCCAGCTCGCCTTCCTGCCTGAGCGGCACACGGACTTCATCTTCGCTGTCATTGCTGAGGAGCGCGGCCTGATCGGCGCCGGCTTTCTTATCATGCTCTACCTTGCCCTTCTGCTGTACGGCATCGAGGCGGCCAAGAACGCCAAGGACCGGCTCGGCGCGCTCATGGCTTCCGGAGTCGTCTCCCTGCTTGCCGTATACTTCTTCATCAACATCGGCATGGCCGTGGGCGTTGCGCCTGTTGTGGGCGTACCACTGCCCCTGGCAAGCTACGGAGGCACGGCGATCATCACCACCTTCCTCTCCCTCGGATTGCTTTTGAACATCCACTCAAAGCGGTTTATGCTGTTCTACTAAGAACCAGCAGAACGCATAGAGCAGAGAGCCTGGAGTTAAAGATGCTCATTTTTGCTTCTCCCTATGCGCCTTGCTCCATGCGCTATGCGTTTAAAGGAGCCCCATGTACGAAGACTTTCTGCCGCTCGTCTCCAAACCGGCGCGCTACATCAACAGTGAGATCAACGCCGTGCACAAGGACCTCGCAGCGGTGCGGACGAAGGTCTGCCTGCTCTTCCCCGACACCTATGAAGTGGGTATGTCCCATATCGGGATCAGGATCCTCTACGACATCCTGAACCACCGGAATGACACGGCCTGCGAGCGCGTTTTTTCTCCCTGGACCGATTATGAGGCCCTCCTGCGCAAATCAGGAAGACCCCTTGCGAGCCTCGAGTCAGGACATCCGCTCCGGGACTTCGATATAATCGGCGTCACCCTTCAGTACGAACTGTCCTACACCAACGTCCTGACAGCCCTCGATCTGGCCGGAATTCCGCTGCGGTCCGCGGACCGGAATGCCGGACATCCCGTGATCATTGCCGGCGGCCCCTGCGCCGTGAATCCCGAACCGCTCAGCGAATATATCGACGCCTTCTATATCGGCGAGGCCGAAGAGGCGTTGCACGATATGGTGGAGCTTCGTCAGCGTTATCAGGACCGGCAATTGTATCTCGAGGCCCTTGCTTCCTGCGATGGATTTTATGTCCCTGCCCTGGGCAGAAAACCGGTACAACGCAGGTTCCTGCGCGAGATCGAATCAGCCCCCAGTCCCGAGCGACCGCTTTTGCCGCTCATGAAACCCGTGCATGACCGCGTCACGTCCGAGATCGCCCGGGGCTGTATCCGGGGCTGCCGGTTCTGCCAGGCCGGCGTCATCTATCGGCCCTATCGAGAACGAAGCCCGGAGAAGATCGCGGACCTGCTGCGCCAGTCCCTGAACTGCACGGGCTACGACGAACTGTCCCTGGCTTCCCTCAGCGCCGGCGACCACTCGGCGATCCAGAAACTGGTCGGCGGCCTGATCGATGAGTACCGGAACCGCCGGGTCTCCATATCGCTGCCGTCGCTGCGCATCGGCACGCTTACGCCCGACATGATCGATGCCATTGCCGGTGTGCGCAAGACCGGCTTCACGCTCGCACCCGAGGCCGGCACGGAACGGCTGCGGCGCGTCATCAATAAGCCGCTGAGCGAGGACGAGCTCATGGCCGCGGCCGAGACGATCTTCCGCAGCGGCTGGAGCACGCTGAAGCTCTACTTCATGATCGGCCTGCCCACAGAGACCGACGAGGACCTTGACGGCATCATCAGGCTTGCGCGGGACCTGATGGGACTGGGCAAGCGCACAACGCGCCGGCCTGTGCAGCTCAATATCACTATTTCCACCTTCGTGCCCAAACCGCACACCCCCTTTCAGTGGAGCGGCCAGGCGCCTATTGAAGAGATCCGAAGAAAACAGACCTATCTTGCCGCAGGACTGAAGCAGCGGGGCATCTCACTCAAACCTCATTCACCGGAAATGAGCCTTCTTGAGGGCGCCTTTGCCCGGGGCGACGCGTCCCTGGGGCCCGTGATCGAGGAGGCCATGCGCCGCGGCTGCCGGTTCGACGGATGGTCCGAGACCTTTGACATTGCTCTCTGGCGCGAGGCCTTCCAGGCCTGCGGTCTTGAGCCCGGGTCCTTTGCCTACCGTGCCTTTGAGCCGGACCAGGATTTGCCCTGGAAGTACGTCGACGTCGGCGTGACCCCGGCATTCCTGCAGCGGGAACGGGTCCGCGCCCTGGCCGGCGAGGTGACGGAAAATTGCCGCGTGCGCTGCGAGGGCTGCGGCATGGGCTGTACCGACGGCGGAACGCCGTCCTTTGGCGTGCCCGCTGCTGCCTCGGGAAAAGCCTCCATTGCCCCAGAATCAGCGGAGGAGCGTCGCGCTCCGACACCCGGGCCTTCTCTGCGCATCAGACTGAAATACACCAAAGAGGGCCGCCTGCGTTTCCTTTCGCATCTCGACTCCATGACGCTCTTTCAGCGTGCCCTTGCCCGGGCCCGCATACCTGTGCTTTTTTCCCAGGGCTTCAACCCGCATCCGAAGCTCTCCTTCGGCCCTGCCCTTCCCGTGGGCATGGAAAGCGACGCGGAGCATCTGGACATGGAGACAGACCCCTTTGTCGATCTCCTGACGATCACAAAATCGTTAAACAGTGCCCTGCCCGAGGGCGTCCGAATACTGGAGTCCCGGATCGTTCCCCGGTCCGCGCCGTCCCTCTCAGGCAGCATTACCCGCTATGACTATGCTGTGGACGTCCCTGAGAAATTCCGGAAAGACCTGCCGGAGCGTATCATCGCGCTTCTTGAGCGCACTGAATTGATGGTGCGGAAAGACAACAAGAAGCGAAACATCAGACCTGCCATAGAAGCGCTCAGTGCCGACGAAATGCAGGGCCGGCTCATGATCACGATCCGCGAGCAGGAGGGGGCCCGGGCCAGGGTCCATGAAATTCTGGAGCAGCTCTTCTCCATCGACCAGGAGGAATCGGTCTTGTTCAGGGCCAGACGGACCGCCGTCTACGCCATGCAGCGCAACCGCTGGGCCACGCCAATGGAGACAGAGGGCACATGATCTTCCTCCAAAACAATTTTTCCTTTTTAAAAAGAATGGCCTTTGGGGTGAAGGCCCTTTCTGTCCGAATGCCTGATTGAATCTGCGGCCAACTGCCGTTTCTAGGATGAACCAATAGAACGATTGGGACGCAAAATTTTTCCTCTCTATCGGGTCCACGGGAAGCGGTAACCACCAAAAAGTTGCCCAAAAGCCGTAATTGCATAATTTCGAAACAGTGCATTTTTCCCTTGCCCCAACCCCTTCTCTTGTGTTAAAGTTCCAGTCAACATAAAGTATCAAACCCTAGAAGCGAGCTGGTCGCCGCGGCCATTCATGTCGGCCAGAAAAGCTGAGCGCTCCACTTATGCTGGTGTTTCATCGGATTGTTCAAGAAAGCAACCGCAGACACGGCACGTCACCTTCATCGCCCGACAATCCACTGCCTCACCTCACAGAGCTTCACCGCCGCAGTCATTCTGCGGAGCGGCGCGTCATTCACGAATCTTACCCTCTGGGGTATGATAAGCACTCATTAACTTACAGAAGGAGGAAGCAGAATGAAAAAGCTGGTAAGTAGTCTGGTTGTTCTCTGCACCACGGTCCTGTTCGCAGGCCTTGCCTTCGGCGCGCCGAGCCACGCCGATCGTCTCAAGGGTCCCTTCGCGAGCGGATCAGATGTGACCAAGGCCTGTCTCCAGTGCCACGATCAGCAGGCGAAGGATTTCATGAAGACGGTGCACTGGACCTGGTCGACGACGCAGGATATTCCCGGCAAGGGGAAGAACGAGATCGGAAAGAAGAACGCGATCAATAATTTCTGCATCGCAATCAACGCAAACTGGCCCCGCTGCACGAGCTGCCACGCGGGCTACGGCTGGAAGGACGCCAGTTTCAACTTCAACGAGCCCGCCAACGTAGACTGTCTCGTTTGCCACGACACCACCGGAACCTACAAGAAAGACTCCAAAGGCGCCGGTATGCCCAATGCTGACGTAGACCTCGCGAAGGTCGCCCAGAACGTGGGCAAACCCAGCAGGGAGAACTGCGGCGCCTGCCACTTCTTCGGCGGCGGCGGAGACCACATCAAGCACGGCGATCTCGATTCGTCCCTGATCAAACCGAAAAAGGCATACGACGTCCATATGGGTGCCGACGGCGCCAACATGGCCTGCCAGCAGTGCCATGAGACCAAGGGCCACGACATTCCCGGCCAGGCCATGTCCGTGTCCGTGGGCGAGGGTCCCCGGGTCGATT
>MHDZ01000099.1:0-565 GCA_001805055.1 Nitrospirae bacterium GWC2_57_13 | reverse complement strand
ACCGCTGCTGTTGCTTGCCAGACCTGCCACATCCCGACCTTTGCCAAGGATGAAGCTACCAAGGTATGGTGGGACTGGTCGAAAGCAGGCGACAAGGACCGCAAACCCAAGGAAGACGAGAATTTCATGGAAGACTATGCCGCGATCAAGGGCGAGTTCAAGTGGGCGAAGAATGTGGTCCCCACCTATGCCTGGTACAACGGCAAGTCCGACCGCTACCTCGTGGGCGAGAAGATCAACCCCAAGAAGATCGTTGAGCTGACCACGCCCCTGGGCAGCATCAAGGACAAGACGGCCAAGATCTTTCCCTTCAAGGTGATGGAGGGCAAACAGCCCTACGACACGAAGAATAACTACCTGGTCGTGCCCCACACCTACGGCGGCTTCTGGAAGCACCTTGACTGGCAGAAGGGCATCACCGACGGCATGGCTGTGGCCGGCCTGCCCTACAGCGGCAGCTTCGGATTCATCCAGACCAAGATGTACTGGAGGATCAATCACATGGTCGTTCCGAAGGACCAGGCCCTCACGTGCGGCGATTGCCACGGCAAGAAGGGCCGCCTCG
>MHDZ01000098.1 GCA_001805055.1 Nitrospirae bacterium GWC2_57_13 | reverse complement strand
CCAATCGGGCTCGGCGTGGCATGGAGCGAGTGTACGGCAATTAGTCAGCCTTGTCAAGCTTATTGACACTCAGGACACAACGTCCCCAATGTTCCCACTTGATACCCTTCTTGAAGCGGAGTCGGTCGCCATTGGGCATCTCGCCGTAAAATTCGATGAACTCGTCCTTGTCTTCCGTCGTTCCAGGCCGGATGAGCTCACTCCGTACGGCCGCAGATAGGCTGTCGTAGTACAGCGAATAGTTCCTAGAGTTCTCAAAGGTCGGCCACCTAAACCATACTGCTACGACAATAAGCAGTAGACATAAGACGGTCAATACAACCCATAAGCGCTGCCACCCATTTAATGAAACCTTTTTCATAATTTTCCCATAGCCTAATGTTTAGGCTTCTATCTGAGCGTCTTACTCAGATAGAAGCTGGTTGGACTAAGCCGTTGCGCGCCACGACGCTATGGGATTTCAAATGATTTGTCAGTTTAAAGCGAAGTGCGCAGAGACGGCATTGGCAGGGGCGTGAGGCCGATTCGATTGAAAAGCGACGATTCCGGACTGCTCCGCAAGCCCCTTTCATAAACAACTATACAGGAAACGAGGCTTTTGGGCAAGAGGGTGTCGTCGCGAAGAAGAGGGCTATTTTCGGGGATGGATAGCGGAGTCGGGTTATTCATTTCTGCTTGATGGCTGCTTATATTCGAGGGTGGTGAATTGATCTTCTCGCGCATCATCTCTAACGGGACATACACCCACTTTGTGCCCGGCAGGACGGTCAAAGAGGCGAAGAGCCCGCTGGACTTCTGAGAGTTTCGCGGGATTCCATTATCCTGGAAAAAGCATTGGGACGCGGATCAAATCTGATAAAATCGGATCAAGGCTGATAAAAAAAATTATCTCGAAAAATATTCCCCCTGATGGTTAATCGTCTTTTAATAAAAAGTTCTGTTCTATCCGCGTTCATCCGCGAAAATCAGCGTCCCATTACCGGTTTTAGGATTACAGATACTCTTCCGGTGTTTCCCTGACTTCCTCTTCCGGCGGCGGGTTCAGCAGTCGGGTAAGCTTTTTGTCCCGGTGAACGCGCTTGGCGAGCTCTTTTGATTTGTTCAGGGTTTCTTCGGTCATTTCCTTCACCATAGCGAGGATGTCCAACTCATCCTTTCTTCCGCCTGCTACGAGCTTCATGGCGACAAGATACGGCGGCGGAATGACCGGGAAATTGAGCCGGGGGACCGTTTCCGCCTGCTCCAGCCCTTCCAGTTCCCACTTGTATCGGACAATCATAATGTCTATCCGAGGGTACTCTTCCTGTGCATCCGTTATGGTAATAAGGTCGTGCTTGAACGGATCGGTTGGATCTTTACTGGCTTCCATGAAACGGAGTTCAAAATGGCTTGGAAGGTATTTTTTCAGCCACACATAAAAAGATCTGCCCGGCGCATCATTCGAGACGTAAAAACAGGTGTCAACATCGAAGGTAGTGCGCTCGGAGCCGTAGTAGAGCGCTGCATAGCCGCCGATGAGTGCGATCAGGGCGGCTTGGTTCGTCTCTTGTTCAAACTGTGTGACGGCGTCGCTTATCAATCTCAAGGTATCGACGATAGATTTCACCGATGGCAACTCCTTCCGCCTCCGCCTTGATGGCGAGCATTTCGTGCAGTACCTGTTCCATTCGTAATATCCTGTCCACCGGATCAAGCCGGGTAAAGGATCGTCGTTGCTCTTCCCGTAATTGTTCGATAATTCTTGAGCGCATGCAAGGCCTGCTTTCTTTAATGATGCTGTTGATGTATATCAAGAGTATATATGATGGACAATGATAATGTCAATAAGCGCGGCGCCAATACTGCCTCCATGGCCTCTCTGGCTCGCAGGATGCTGTATGTCTGCATGATGCGCAGGTTGCGATAGCGGGCGTAATATCAAGTGACAGCCTATGAAACGAAAGGCCGGTGGAAGATTGTCTCCTTCCACCGGCCTTGTGTCCTGCTATTGTTACACGTCAATAGTTGCTGCTACACTCCGCCCTTTTCCAGGCTCACCTTCTTCGTCTCTTTCCGCCACAGGAACGCGTTGTCCGGGTCGGACTTGGTGCCGAAGGGCAGGTACCACAGCTCCACGGTCACGGTCATGTCGGTCTCCCCGGAGGGGAAGGGGATCATGAACGTCTCGCGCGTCTGCTTGCCGGGCGCAAGGCTGGTTTCGCGCAGAATGCCGCTTTTGTCATAGGGCCCGCGGCCCATCTTGTCCCCGCGGCCGAGCTGATGCGGTATGGGCATGTAGGTCTTGATTTCCCTGAACACTTCCTTGCCTTTGCTGTCTTTGCTGGTCACTTCCAGGACCAGTCTATTCGGCGTTGGTCAGCCATCGGGGATGGCATGGCCGGCCCGGTTGACCATTTCCACCTGCACGCGTGTCTCAGGGACCATCTTGGAGCCGTCGCGCCACTGGTGCGGCAGCATGTCCACGTGAAAGTCAAGGGCCGCGTCGGTAAGCGCCTTGGAGCGGTAGCTCTGCATGTTGTGGCCGAGCTTGCTCTTCTTCATGTGGCATTCCTGGCAGGACTCCTGGCCGCCATCATGACGGTAGGAGAAGAGGTAGCTGCCGTAGAGCGTGGCGCACTGGGAGGGGTTCTCGAGCTCGAAATTCGGCCCCTGGCCGTGGCACTGTCCGCAAAGAATGGATTCGCTCATGATGGGGCTCGTCTTCATTTTCGGATGGCCTGGCGCGGGATGGTCGCCGTTCTTTGAGCCGTACACGGTCTTGCGGTCCGGTGTGCCGTCGACCCACTTGTGGGTGATAGCATTGCGCTGGTGGCAGATGAGGCAGTTGATGTTCACCTTCTCCAGTTTGGCAATGGCCTTCTCGCGCTCCGAGTCGCTCGTTTTCGGATCTGCGTAGGTGTAGGCGGCCTTCACGATCTCCTTTGCCACGGCATCTGTGGCGTCGGCGAGCTGGGGAAGGTGGCACTTGGCGCAGATCATGAGGTGCCGCAGCTCCACGTCCTCGGCTTTTTTTACCCCCGAGTATTTCCAGCCTTTGAGTCCCACTTCCACCGTGGTCTTGATGGTGGCGGCGGTGCGGCCCGTGCCGAAGATGGACCGGGCATGGAGCGATTTGTTCCAGTCGTTGTAGATCTCTTCATGGCACTGCTTGCAGGAGCTTGAGTCATACATTGCTGCGAGTTCGTCGATGGTCTTCGCCTTTTTCGTTTCCGCGGCGCCTGCGTCACGGCTTCCGGCCGTAAGCAGGAGCGGCAGCGCGATGAGGGCGAATACTGCAATAAACTTGCTGATTCGTTTCATTATGCTGACCTCCTTTCATGAAGTGCGGATATATTGAATGTCAGATTTGAAAGTTAGGGCGCCTATTGCAATCAGGTGAGAAAGTACGTTGGATGATACTGTGAAAGTTAATTATCAGTCAATGTATTATTTACAGCTTGAGATGTCAAATACGTTTTGCCTATAGGAGGTATCGTTTTTATTAGGACTGCGGAAGTGCGGATATTCGAAACCAGGCAGGCCGCGTGATGCTGTCATGCCACCGGCTTAATCGGCTTTTTTCATCACCAGCGAAGCATTGATGCCGCCGAAGCCGAGGGAGTTCGAGAGGGCCGAACGGACCGCCTGTTTCCGCGCCTTGTTCGGCACATGGTCCAGATCGCACTCAGGGTCAGGGTGCTCCTGATTGATGGTGGGCGGGATGACGCCCTGCTGGATGGCAAGGGCGGTGATGGCTGCTTCGACAGCGCCGGCAGCGCCGAGCATATGGCCGAGCATGGATTTTGACGAGCTCACTGCGATCCGATAGGCCTGCTCTCCGAAGACATTCTTCACTGCCTTCGTCTCGATCAGGTCGTTCGTCTTGGTCGAGGTGCCGTGGGCATTGATATGGTCGATCTCATCGGGCCTGAGTCCGGCGTCTCCCAGGGCCAGAACCATTGCCCGTGCAGGGCCGTTGCCGTCAGGGTCGGGCCGGGTGTAATGGAAGGCGTCGGAGGAAAGGCCGTATCCCGCCAGTTCGGCATAGACGTGGGCGCCGCGCTTTCTGGCCCGCTCCAGGTCTTCCAGCACCAGCACGCCGGCGCCCTCGGCAAGCACAAACCCGTCGCGGTCCCGGTCAAAGGGCCTGCTGGCCCTTGCCGGTTCGCTGTTTCGCAGAGACAGGGCCCGGGCCTGGCAGAAGCCGGCGAGCAGCAGGGGCGTAACGCAGGCCTCGGCCCCGCCGGCGATCATGACGTCGGCATCGCCGCGCTGGATGATCTTCATGGCCTCGCCAAGGGCGTGGGTGCCTGTGGCGCAGGCTGTGGATACGTCGAGGCAGGGCCCGCGGGCGCCGAGTTTCATCGAAACATAACCCGACGCCATGTTCACGAGCGACATGGGGGTATAGAAGGGGGATACGGCTTTCGGCCCTTTGGTCAGCAGGGCCTTCATGTTCCGTTCCGCTGTGGTGATGCCTCCCCGGCCTGATCCCACGAGAACACCGGTGCGTTCGGCGTTCCATCCCTTGTCCTTCAGACCCGCGTCCTCGACGGCCATGAGGGCCGCAGCAAAAGCGTACTGGATAAAGGGATCGGTCCTGCCAGCGTCCTTTGGCGGCATATAAGCGAGGGGGTCGAACCCCTTGACTTCGCCGGCAATGCGGCAGGGAAAGGCGGCAGCGTCGAACCTGGTGATTTGGCTGATGCCGGTCCTGCCTGCAAGCAGAGCGTTCCAGGTCGATGTCAGCGTGTTCCCGAGCGGCGTGACAGCTCCCATACCGGTTATGGCGATCCTGATCTTCACGGCCGCAGTATACGCAGTTCGTTACTTTTTGTCAAAGGCATTGAAATTACGTGCGGTTTTTTAAATCGGTTTGACAGGCCCGACAATCCTGTGCTATAGTAAGCACGTTCATACAAATCGCAACTATGCAGCGGAAGGGGGGTTTGAGATGGAAAAGAACGACCTTTCATCAAAGACGGTAGCTGAGCTCAAAGCCCTGGCAAAGAAAATGAAGATCACGCTGTCTGCGGGAGCGAAGAAGGCGGACATTATCGCCGCGCTGTCTCCCGGCGTTCCTGCTCCTGCTGCCAAGGGAGCGAGCAAGCAGCCGGCGGCGCGCCCGCAGAGGGCGGAAGAGAAGCCTGTGGCAAAGAAGCCCGCCGCGGTCTCGACACCGGAACGGAAGCCTGTTCCAAAGTCTGTGCCTTCTGCTTCGGAGAAAAAGCCGGCAAGAGACTGGAAGATGCCGGCAGGCGCCGAAGAGCCGCTTATGGCCCAGGAACGGGTATCGGACGCCAAGTACTATACTGGGCCGGAGGAACGGAAGCATGCACCATCCTATCAGGAACTGCCCCAGGGCTACGGCGAGGACAAGATCGCACTGATGGCGCGGGATCCCCACTGGGCCTTTTCCTACTGGGAGGCCACGCCGGAGCGGATAGAGCGGGAGAAGGCATGGTTCGGCTGGGACAGCAAGCTGGCCGTGCGCATCTACGATATTTCGGGCGTGCAGTTCGACGGACGGAACGCCGTCGGCTACTATGACCAGGAGGTCTTCGACCGGACCGGGGAATGGTACTTCGACCTGGGAAGGCCCGCCCATTCCTTCTGCGCTGATATCGGCCTGCTCGCACCGGACGGCAAGTTCCTGACCCTGGCGCGGTCGAATTCGATCATCATGCCGCGCGATACGGTTTCGGACGTGATCGATGAGGAATGGATGCTGATCGACGAGGAGTTCTGGAAGCTTTACGGGTTCCCTTCGGGTTCATCGCCCATGGAGCGGGAGATGTGGCGCAGAATGATGATGCGCATGCACGGTATCACGTCGCCGGGCATGTCCTCGCCGTCGAAACAGAAACGGAAATAATATGTCCTGCCCGGAGGTCCTCCGGGTCATGCAATTCAGTAACTGAAAAGTCCATCCTCGGGATGGACTTTTTTTTGAGCCAGATCCGGCAAAGTCTTGAGCGGCAACTATAACCACTGATGAACACGAGTAGAAGCATAGCGCATAGAGCAAGGCGCATAGGGTCTAAAACCCATTGCTCCATGCACCATGCCCTTTGCGGCACCGCATTATATCCGTGTTCATCCGTGGTTAAAGGTTTTTTTCAAGGTTCTCCGCATCCTCAGTGGTGAAGGTTTTGTCCCCGCGGACGTCCCGCGCCTCGCGGGACTGCGGGATGTTGCCTTGTTCAATCACGCCACGGCGTGACTGCTGGAGCTCCACAGTACTCAGCCTTACATGAGGAGGAAGCATGGAAAAAGGATATCTCGCGCTGGTGCTGCACAGCCATCTGCCCTATGTGCGGCACCCTGAGCACGAAGAGTTCCTCGAAGAGGACTGGCTCTACGAGGCCATCACCGAGACCTACATCCCGCTCATCAATGTCTTTGACGGGCTGGTGCAGGACGGCGTGGACTTCCGCATCACCATGAGCCTTACGCCCACGCTCATCTCCATGCTGACGGACCCGCTGCTCCAGGAGCGGTATCTGCGGCGCATTTCGCGGCTCATCGAGCTTGCCGAGAAGGAGATCCATCGGACCAGGGACCAGCCTGACTTCAACCCCCTGGCCCATATGTACCGGGACATGTTCAAGAACGCCCGGTATGTGTTCGAGGAGAAGTACGGACGCAACCTCGTGGGCGCCTTCCGGAAGTTCCTTGAACTGGGTAAGCTTGAGATCATCACCTGCGCGGGCACCCATGGGTTCCTGCCGCTCATGCAGAACCGGAACGCAGTGCGGGCCCAGATCATGACCGCTGTGCGCCATCACGAAAAGCACCTGGGCAGGCCGCCCAGGGGGATCTGGCTGCCCGAGTGCGGCTACTATGACGGGCTCGACGAGATACTGAAAGAGGCGGGCATTCGCTACTACTTCACGGACTCCCACGGCATATTCCATGCCTCGCCCCGGCCCAAGTACGGTGTGTACGCACCCATCTACAGCAAGACGGGTGTGGCCGCCTTTGGCAGGGATCTCGAGTCGTCGAAGCAGGTCTGGAGCTCCATCGAGGGATATCCCGGCGACGCAAACTATCGCGATTTCTATCGCGACGTGGGGTTCGACGTGGATTATGATTATATCAGGCCTTATCTTCGCGCCGACGGCAAGCGCGTCAACATCGGCATCAAGTACCACAAGATCACGGGAGACACGGACCACAAGGACCCCTACATCCGGCAGTGGGCGCTCGAAAAGGCGGCGGAGCATGCGGGCAATTTCCTGTTTAATCGGGAGAAACAGGCCGAGTGGCTCTTTGATCTCTTCAAAGACCGCAAACCGATCATTGTGGCGCCGTACGACGCCGAGCTTCTCGGCCATTGGTGGTTCGAGGGGCCCGAGTGGCTGAATTTCCTGATCCGCAAGACGGCCCTGGATCAGAAGACGGTGCGGCTCGTGACGCCTTTGGAATACCTGCACGAAAACCCGCGCTGTCAGGTCTCGACGCCCTCCATGTCGAGCTGGGGATATAAAGGCCATGCCGAGGTCTGGCTCGACCAGCCCAACGACTGGATCTACCGCCACCTGCACAAGGCGGCGGACCGCATGATCGAGCTGGCCCGCTCCTTCCCCGGAGCTTCGGGGCTGCTTCGTAGGGCCCTGAACCAGGCGGCCCGGGAACTTCTGCTCGCCCAGAGCTCGGACTGGGCCTTCATTATGAAAACCGGCAGCCACGTGGAATATGCCGTGCGGATGACGAAGGAGTATATTCTGGACTTCACCCGGCTCTACGACGATATCAAGGGGAATCGTATTGACGAAGGGTGGCTCGGCGATATAGAATACCGGCATAATGTCTTCCCTGACGTCGACTACAGCGTCTATGCCTGAGACCCTTCCGGTCAGAGAACTGAGGCGCATCGTGGGCGCCGGGAACCTGTTTACGGCTCCCGAGGAGCTGGTTGCCTATTCCTACGACGCCACGCGTGCAGAGTCGCTTCCCTGGGCCGTGGCGCGGCCGGCGAGTGCTGTTGAGGTCGCTGCCATCCTGCAGCTTGCGAACCGGGACGGTTTTCCCGTGGTTCCCCGGGGCGCGGGTACCGGCATGTCTGGCGGCTCGGTGCCGGTCCAGGGCGGGGTCGCCCTGTCCCTGGAGCGGATGGATCGGATCGTCGAGATCGATGAGGAGAACCTTCTTGCCGTGGTCCAGCCGGGCGTCGTGACCGGCGACCTGCATCGGGAGGTCGAAGCCCGGGGGCTCTTCTATCCGCCCGACCCGGCGAGCAGTCAGTTCTGCACCATCGGCGGGAACGTGGCGGAGAACGCCGGCGGTTTGCGGGCCGTCAAGTACGGCGTTACGAAGGATTATGTGCTCGGCCTTGAGGTGGTGCTGCCCACAGGCGCCATCATCAGGACCGGCAGCAGGGCGCTCAAGAGCGTGGCAGGTTATGACCTCACGAGGCTGATGGTCGGTTCCGAGGGGACCCTGGGCGTGGTTACGGAGATCCTGCTTCGGCTGCTGCCTCTGCCCGAGGCGGTGCGGACCGCAGCGGCGTTCTATCGCGACATGGAAGACGCCGCAGGAGCGGTCTCGCGCATCCTGAAGGCGCGCATCATGCCGCGGACCCTGGAGTTTGTGGACGGCGAGGCGCTCCGGGCCGTTGAGCGCTACCTGAAGCAGGACATCTCGTCAGGCGCGGCAGCCATGCTGCTGGTCGAGGTGGACGGCACAACGCAATCAGCGGAACAGGAGATCGGCCTGATCGCCACTATCCTGCGCGAAGCCGGAGCGATCCGGGTCGAGCAGGCAAAGGACGAGGAAGCGCGGGAGCGGCTCTGGAAGGCGAGGAAATCGATCTCGCCGTCACTCGCAGGGGTCAGGGCACGGAAGGTGAGCGAGGACATTGCGGTGCCCCGGAGCCGCATACCCGGCATTCTGGGCGAGATCAGGGGCATAGCTCAAAAGCACGATCTCCTGATCGTGAATTTCGGCCATGCAGGCGACGGCAATATTCATACGAACATCCTGTTTGACGATCAGGACAGTGCCAAGGTCGAGGCAGCGGTGAAGGAGATCTTCACGGCTGTGCTGCGCATGGGCGGCAGCATCAGCGGCGAGCACGGCATCGGACTCTCAAAGGCCGCCTATCTCCCGATGGAAGTTGGGCCCGAAGCGCTGGCAGCGATGAAGCGGATCAAGGCGGCCCTGGACCCGAGGGGCATACTGAACCCGGGGAAGATATTTTAAAAAGGGACAGTCCCCTTTGGTTTCGAGGGGACTGTCCCTTTTAAGGAACGCTGAGTACTATGATAAGAACATGTACCCACATCATGCTGTTCCTGTCCCTTGCTGCGGTTGCGACAGCCCAGGAAGCGCAGAAGCAGCCCTCCCTCGATGAACTGCGGCAGCAGGTGCAGGCTCTCGAGCAGCGCACAGCGGTCCTGGAAGAGGAGAACGAAGGGCTGAAGCGGATACTGCGAGCCCGCGAGGATGGTGAGATATACATCGTCGTGGACACGGAGAACAACCGGCTATCCCTCCGGAAGGGGGATCGCGTTCTGCGGACAGCGGTCTGTTCCAGCGGCAGCAGGGAGCTTGTCGAGGACGAGTACGGCAGGACCTGGTTTTTCGAGACGCCCAACGGCGCCTTCCGGGTGCTCGCCAAGGAACGGAATCCCGTATGGATCAGGCCCGACTGGTCCTACGTGGAGGAGAACATGCCGGTGCCTGCGCTGAACGATCCGGACCGCATCGTGCGCGATGTGCTCGGCAAATACGCCCTGGTACTCGGGAACGGGTATAAGCTCCATGGGACCACCTTCAAGGACCTTCTGGGCACCCATTTCACTCACGGCTGCATCTCCATGGGCGACACGGACCTTGAGGCGGCGTACAAGGCATCGAAGGTCGGGACCCGGGTATATCTCTATTGAGGAGAAGAATGGAACGGACCCGAAGCCGCATCATAACGTCGCTTTGTTGCTTTCTGGCGCTGTTCCTTCTGGGCGCAGGAGGAGACAGGAACGAGCCTGACGAGCGCACCCTTCTGCTGAAGCAGAGCGAGAAGCTCGAAGAGCGGATCGACCTTCTCACGGCGGAGCAGGATTTTCTGCTTTTCCAGAAGGCCATGTATGACGCGGACTCGCGCTACCTGATCCTGTATCCGGCATCAGGGAAGGGGCAGCTCAAATACAAAAACCGGGTGCTCAGATCATTCAAATTTTCCTCGTCATCAAAGCGGTTGGTGAAGCCACTTGGCGCCGGTGCTTTGTCTCTTGCCGACAAGGTGGACGGCAGGGGCAGCCGACATGCGCTGATATACGGCGATATCCTTATCCTCCAGACCAGAAAAAGCCGCGTACCGATCAAGGCCGCCCATATGACCCGTTTTTATCTGAACAGCAAGGACCTGAATGCCGTCTTCTATGCCGTCGAGGAAGGCTCACCGGCCTATATTATTCAGTAAGGCCGTGCCTGCGGCGCTGTTATTCCTGATCCTGCTGCGCATACCGCTTCAGCGCGCACTTGTTTTTTCTTAAAGGTGTGCTATCTTATCTCTTAATATAGGGACAGTCCCCTTTGATTCTAGGGGGACTGTCCCTTTCCCCTTTGATTCCAGGGGGACGGTCCCTGTTATAATTTTGGTCTTTTTAATTCCCAGTTTCAAATTTTCAATGTGCAATTTACAATTGTAAATTTCCAATTCCGGCCTGTCCCGAGTATCGGGGTTTGTCCGGCTCAGGAGGTGGCGCGTGATCAAAGCGATCGCAAAGCTGATTAAGGTGCTCAATTCCGAATCAGAACCTGGCCAGATCAGCCTGGCAGTGGGGTTCTCGATGGTGGCGGGGTTCCTTCCCTTCTTCAGTCCCGCTACGATCGTCATTTTTTTGATCGTCTTTCTGCTGCGGGTAAATATGACGGCCTTTTTCCTCGGCACGGCCCTCTTTTCCGGCGCGGCCTATCTGCTTGATACGCTCTTTCATCCGGTGGGGCTCGCCATCCTGTCCATCGGCGCGCTGCAGGAGATCTGGACGTCGATGTACAATATGACGATCTGGCGCCTCCAGAAATTCAATAATTCGATCGTCATGGGCGGCTTCGCTGTCTCGCTGCTATTTTTCATGCCCCTCGTGCTGCTGCTGAACCTGGCCATTCGCCGTTACCGCGATACAATCCTTGCGTGGATAAGGAAGACGAAACTCGCCCAGATGGTCAAGGCCAGCAAGATCTACGGCATCTACACTACGCTGTCAGGCGGGGAGGTCTGATCATGAAAAAGTGGATCCGCTGGCAGGGGCTCATCTCATTTCTGTTCGTATTCGGCGGCATCACGGCCTTCATGTTGCTCGTGGTCGACGGGTGTGTGGAGCGCACCGTGGAAAAGGCCGGTACCTGGATGGCCGGCGCCAAAGTGGACCTCCGGGGCGCCGACGTGAAGCTCTTTCCCCTGGGAGTTACTCTGAAGGGCCTGCAGGTGACGGACAAGGACGAGCCGATGACGAATGCCGTGGAGATATCCCGCATCGCTTTTTCGCTCGATGGCCTGAACCTCTTCCGACGCAAGGTGATCATCGATGAGATGGCCGTGGAAGGCGTACGATTCGGCACTCTGCGCAAGACCTCGGGCGCCGTAACAAAGGAGCCGAAAAAGAAGAAAGAAGCTGCTGAGGATTCCCCTTTCGCCCTTCCTTCTTTTGACATGCCTGACATGAAGAAGGTCCTGCAAGAAGAGGAGTTGCGCTCCCTCGCCGAGATCGATGCCCTCAAGGCGGACATCAAGAAAGCCAAGGAAGAGTGGAAGAAGCGTACTGACGAGCTTCCCGACAAGGCGAGCACGGAGGAATACCGGAAGCGCATCAAGGAAATCCGGAAGGACAAGGGGCGCGGTATCAAGGATATTCAGGCGCAGCTCAAGGTGGCAAGTGACATCAAGGACGATATCGACCGGGACCTGCGGAAGATACGCGAGGCGCGCCAGGCCTTTTCGAACGATCTGACGTCTCTTCGGAAGCGCGTGGACGCGGCGGAAAAGGCGCCGATGGATGACGTACGCCGCATCCGCGACAAGTACGGCATCTCGCCGCAGGGGCTCCAGAACATGACGCAGCTGCTCTTCGGGGGCCAGATCAGCGGCTGGATCGGTAAGGGTGTCTACTGGTACGATCGGCTGAAGCCTGTTCTGGAGCGGTCGAAAGAGAAGAAAGACGGCGTGCAGGTCGTGAAGCCTGCGCGCGGCAGCGGCGTGGATGTGCGCTTCAAGGAATATCAGCCCCTGCCGAACTTCCTGATCAAAAAGATCAATACCTCTGTCCAGCCCGAAACCGGCACGTTCACCGGCAACATCAGGAACATCACGCCTGACCAGGACGTGCTGAAAGCGCCCATGACCTTTGCTTTTTCCGGTTCGAACATGAAGGATGTGGGGCCTGTCACCTTCGAAGGTGTTTTCGATCACGTAGATCCCGCCGGGTCGGACGACAGGATGAGCCTCCGCGTTCAGGATTACCGCGTGAAGGGCCTTGCGCTTTCGAGAAGCTCTGATCTGCCGGTTACCCTCGAACAGGGCCTGGTGGACCTCACGATGAACGGGGCCTATCGCAAGAACAACATTACCGCTACGCTGACGGCCAGGGTAAGCTCTGCAAAGATGTCTGCCGGCACCGGCGGTTCGTCGAACCGGTTCACGCAGGCCGTGTCCTCGACCCTCATGAAGGTCTCGGACTTCACACTCACGGCGGATGTGCAGGGAACGCCGGAGGACTACAAAGTGCGAATCTCGTCTGATCTGGACCGCGTATTGAAGGATGCTGCCGGCGCGGTGGTGAAGGAACATACGGACAAGCTGGAGCAGAAGCTGAAGGTGGCGGTGTTCGAAAAAGCCGGAGGACCGTTGAAGGAACTGAAGGAGAGTTTCAGCGGCATGGGCGGCATCGGGGACCGGCTGAGCTCCAAGGATGGTCAGTTCAGCGATGTATCGAAGGAGGCAGGCCAGTCCGGTGGGTCCGGGCGCATTAAGCTGCCGTTCTAACCTTATCGTTCCACTGGGGTCAACCACTCAAGGAGGTCAGCCATGAAAAAAGTCACATCAGCAGTGCTCGGGTTTCTTGCAGTGATCGGCATGATGTTCAGTCTGGCTGCATCTGCGTCGGCGGAGATAAAGATCGGCATCTTGCCTCGTTTGAGCAAGGACGAAATGATCTCCATGTTCCATCCCCTGGCAAAGCATTTGGAAAGAGCGACGGGACAAAAGGTCGTTCTGGTCATCCCCAGGGATTTTGAGGAGTTTAAGAAGATCGTGCGGGCCGGTGAAGTGGATATGGCCTTTTCCAATCCGCTTATCTACGTGCAGCTCAGGAAAGACGTCACTATTTCGCCCCTGGCCCTGGCAGTGGAGCCGAAGGGAGGCGCAAAGTTCCGGGGCATCATCATCGCCAATAAAGCGAGCGGCATTGAGCAGCTTGCTGACCTGAAGGGGAAACGGATCGCCTTTGTGGACAAGGACTCTGCCGCTGGGTATATTTTCCAGGTAATGCTGCTGAACAAGGCTGGTTTTGACGTGAAGAATGATTTTGTCACGATCTTCGCCAAGAAGCATGACAATGTGGTGATGTCGGTCTTCAACAAGACGGCCGATGCCGGCGGCCTCCGTGAAGATGATCTCGCGAAGATGAAGGACAAGGTAGACCTTGAGCAGGTCAAGATCATCGCTCATACCGATTACTTCCCCAACTGGCCGATCTACAGCACACCGAAGCTGGGCAAGGACGTTGCCTCCAAGGTGAAGGCCGCGCTCTTGAAATTGAAGCCCGGTAGCGCTGAAGGGGGAGAGGTGCTGAACAAGGCCAATCTTACCGGTTTCGTGGACGTGAGCGACAAGGAGTATGAACAGCTCCGCCAGGCCGCCAAGCTGGCCGGGGCGCTTTGATACGCTGAGTTGAGCAGATTCAGGCCTGCTCGATCGGCATGACAGGTATAAGGGGCATCCTGCTTTCGGGATGCCCCTTTTTGTTTTTGCGATTGACTCGCCCTTTTTTCTCGGTATAATAGCCGAATGCGCGAACTGACTCGGGGGGAGGAATTCTACGACGGCACGGCGCTGCTGGGCGATCCGGTGCACGGATATATCTCCTTCACCACGCCGCGCGCTCCCGGTGAGAAGACCGAAAAGGACCTCATCGACACGCCTTGGATGCAGCGTTTGCGCCAGATCTACCAGCTCCAGAGCGCCCGGTGGGTCTATCCCTCGGCGGAGCACAGCAGGTTCCAGCACTCGCTCGGCGCCATGCACATTGCCGGACGCTTCGCCCAGCACCTCTATCCTTCCCTCAGGGCCGCTGTGCCCGACTGCCCCTCCCAGCACTTCATTGAAGAGCTGCTTCGCGTCACCGCCCTGGTCCATGACGTGGGCCACGGCCCCTTTGGTCATTTTTTTGATGACAATTATCTCGAACACTATAGCCTGACCCACGAGAAAGTGGGCCAGCATATCATCAAAACGCAGTTTGCCGAAGTCATCCGGCAGATCCGCCGCAGTCCCTGGGGCGAGTTCCAGCGAAAGGAGCAGCTCGATCCCGAGCAGCTCGCCTTCCTGATCGGCAAGGGGCCTTCGCAGCCGTCGAAGCAGCCGAAATGGCTTCTCTTCCTCCAGCCCCTTCTTTCAGGCATCTATACGGTGGACAACCTCGACTACGTGCTGCGCGACGCCTACATGTGCGGCGTGTCCGTGGGGCCCGTGGACATGGACCGGCTCATGTACTACACCTTTTTTACCGAAAAGGGTCTGACGCTGCACAAATATGGCCTGAGCGCGCTGAACATGTTCCTGAACGCCCGGTTGTACATGTACACGAACGTCTATTACCATCGCACCACACGGGCCATTGACCAGCATCTCAAGGAACTGTTCAAGGACACAATGGCGGCCCTCTTTCCCTTCAATCCTGTTGAGGACCTCTCACGCTATCTTGATCTGACCGACTGGTCGCTGCTCGAGGGTGTGAGAAAATGGGTGAATGTCGGTGACGGTCCGCTTGCCGGGCTTGGGCGCGAGTGGGCGCTCATCCTGTCCCGGGACGTGAAATGGAAGATGGCCTATGACGTGACGCTCTCGATGAGGGCCTTTGAAAAGGGCAAGTCGCTGATCGAAGCGGGAGAGCTGGTGAAGCGCATCCGGAAGGCCCTTCCCCAGAAGCTGAAGGACCTGGCCTTCTGCGTGGACATGGCCAGCCAGGACCCGCGCCCCGTCAACCCGCTGATGATGGGCGATCGCCAGATCTACGTTTTCAACCCCTCAACGCGAAAGGTGGACAAGGAGCCCCTGAAGGACTTCTTCGACTATATCCCCGCGCGGGTCGTGCAGTGCCGGGTCTTCACGCTGAACCACGACCACGACCATCTGATCGCAGACGTAGTCGAGAGCGTCCTGGGAATCGAGGAAGACAGCATCAAGACGAATGTGTGAGGGACGAAAGCAGCATAGCGCATGGCGCAAAGAGCATAGGGCAGAGAGCAGAGGGACGAGTGACAAGTTCTGAGTTATGAGTGCGGAGTTCGGAGTGAGAGCATAGGACCAGACCCTGACAAACTGAAGCCAAATATGCCAGGTCGGCGCGCCCCGCCCCTGTCTCATATAAAATAGGACACGGGTCGGGGAAGGCACGAAGAAATACAAAAGAGCATGGCGGTCTGCTTGACGTATGAACTTTATGACTTTCTTAGCATCTTAGAGCCTTTGTGGCGGCAGTTGGTTTTATTGTAGATTTTATGTTTCATCGGTCTGAGGCATTGCCTCGTTATAGTTTGACACTACCCTGAAAGGAGAATGGAATGAAGATGCGTTTTTTACTGGCTTTATGTATGGTCCTGATCGCGGTGCAGGCAGGTGCGGCGGACAAGGTTCAGCTCAAAACGGACAAGGACAGGAACAGCTACGTCATCGGCATTGACATCGGAAACAGCCTCAAGCAGCAGCCGATAGAGCTCGATGCGGACCTGATCGCACGCGGCCTCAAGGATGCGCTCGCCGGCGCGCAGCCGCTGCTGACGGAGCAGGAGCTGAAGGACGCCCTGACATCGCTCCAGAAGGATCTTATGACAAAACAGCAGGCCCAGGCAAAAGAAAAGGGTGAGAAGAACAAGAAGGAAGGCGAGGCGTTCCTTGCCAAGAACAAGAAAGCCAAGGGCGTGAAGACCACCAAGAGCGGATTGCAGTACAAGGTGCTTTCCGAGGGTAAGGGCGCCAAGCCTGCGGCCGACAGCACGGTCACGGTCCACTATCGTGGCACGCTGATCGACGGGAACGAGTTCGACAGCTCCCACAAGCGCGGCCAGCCGGCAACCTTTGCCGTTAATGGTGTTATCCCCGGCTGGACCGAGGCGCTCCAGCTGATGAAAGAAGGGTCAAAATATCAGCTCTTCATTCCTGCCGAACTTGCCTATGGTGAGCGTGGCGCAGGCGCCGTGATCGGTCCGAACGCGGTGCTGATCTTCGAGGTCGAGCTAATTTCTATCGGAGCTCCGGGCACGGGTGCCGGACATCCCTAGCGCGGCCTTTGGCCGCAGCCAGTGCAAATTGTACTAAGACATGCGGTAGTAATGCCACATAGTTCGTCATTCCCGCGAAAGCAGGAATCCAGAAACAATGCCAAAACTCTGGATTCCGGGTCAAGCCCGGAATGACGGATTATTTTCTATGAGGCTCTACTAATGACCATCTTAGTAAGCTGAAAATTGGAAATTGAAAAAGTGCGGTGTAACCGGGCGGGAGCCGTCTCTTAAGACGTCTGCCGCCCGGTTTTTCTTTCAACCTCTCCCGGACAAGCTTACATCGTCAACGTGGGCGCTGGCTTTTGGATGTAGTAGCCCTGGGCGTAATCAATGCCCATTGTCGTCACTTCGTCCAGGATCTCGGCGGATTCCACGTATTCGGCGATGGTCTTGATGCCCAGGGTGGCTGCCAGGGCCGCGATGCTCGAAACGATCGCCTTTTCCATCTTTCCCTTTTGGAGCATGTTGCGGATGAATTCCCCGTCCACCTTCAGATAATCAATGCTGAAGGTCTTGATGTACTGGAAGGAGGAATATCCCGCTCCGAAGTCGTCAATGGCGAACCGGAACCCGTCCTGTTTGAGGTCCTGGATGAACCGCTCTACAAGGCCCATGTTCTTCACCGTGTCCCGCTCGGTGATCTCGAAGACGATCTGCGAGGATTCAATGGAATAGTCGCGCATGATCTTCCTGACCGTGGGCATGAAATCGCTCATAATGAGCGCCTTAGGCGAGAGGTTCAGGAAGAGCTTGCCCTGGTATTGCTGGTCCCTGGCAATGGCGAAGGCCCGTTCGAAAAGCTGGTAGTCGATCTTGCCGATCATGCCCATGCCTTCGGCGGTTTCAATGAATTCGGCTGCCGGGATCACCCGGTCATTGGTTATGATCCGCGTGAGCACTTCGTGGGCCTCGTATCGCATGTCCTTCACGTTCGCGATGGGTTGAAAATAAGGATGGATCCGTTTCTGCGAAAAAGCCTCCATAATAATGATGTTCTTCTCGCCTATGCTGCGCAGCACTGCCACGTCGTCTGAGTCGCTCGGGAAGCTCATGCGGTCCTTGCCCGTGGTTTTCGCCTGGTGGACCATGTTGTCGGCGATCAGGAACAGGTCGCGGGCATCCTGCGCGTGAGAGGGGAAGACTGCAAGACCTATGGAGACGGTCTCCCGAACCTCCGTGCCGTCAGGGAGCGTGACAACGATCTCCCTGGCGCTGTCGATGATGCGTTTTGAGACGGCATAGGCCTGTTCCTCATCGCATACAGGCAGGATGGCCGTGAAGTTATCGCCGCCGTAACGGGCAGGGATGTCCCCCTTTCTGACCGAGACTTTCAGGATCTTTGAGAATTCCCGGAGGAACGTATCTCCCACATCATGGCCATAAGTATCGTTCAGCGTTTTAAAGTTGTCAACATCGACCAGCAGGAGCGAGAAGGAGTAGTTCTGTCGCTTCGAACGCTGTGTTTCGTATTCCAGAAGGTCCCAGAAGGCAACCTGGTTATACAAACCGGTCAGAGGGTCACGCGTGGCAAAGCGCTCGATCTCGCGCGTATAGGCGTTTATGGCCGACACTGATTTGACGACATTTATCACCGTTGTGAGGATGCTGTTCAGGATAAGGTCGTCGAGGGAGTTTTTTGTTTTTTTCATTCCCAGTGCCGCGCCGACCATGCCGGTGAGCGGGGGCGTCTCGAGATGGAAGCTTCTCGTCAGGATATCTTTTATGCTGTCGGGGCCGGCCGGTCCCGGGGTGGATAATGCCGACGTGTGGACCCCCGGCACTTTCGCCACTTTCTCCTGCTGCAGCACCTGTGGATCGCGGATCAGCGCCTGCCGGATACGAGCGTCCGCCTTTTCCCTGAGGACAGCGTTCGGGGCGTGGAGCCAGAATAATTCAAGAGAGTACCGATCCGTGTCAAGGGGCAGGAGAACGAAGATGAAGGGGATGTCGCAGATGTCCGAGGCTTCCCTGACGACCCTTTTGATCTGATCGGTCCAGTTCCGAGTCAGATCAGAGGTTAGTTCAAGTCCATTGAGCAACCGGGCCTGGAACTCCATGGCCCTGCGCATACGACGCTGCTTCGTGAAGATGTTCAGGAAATCCAGCATGAGATAAGAGCGCCTTTCCAGTGGCTTCAGGGCAGGAACCGGATTCCACGGGCAACCAAGAAAAGTATAGCCTACCAGCCTTTCCCGGTCAACGCAAAAGACGCAGCACACATAGGTACAAAAAAAGTACCTGCTCAGTACCGTAGAACCTTTTTCTCTCAGGTCGGCACGAAGTAAGGACGAACGAGGAATATGTTTTCGGTTGTAATCCGGATTAATAAGCCTTTCTTTGTGTCTTTGTGTGAGACAGGCCTGAGTAGTTACCAAAAAAGACTTGAAATAGACTCCGGAAAAAGCGAGAATAGCGCCATGCAAAATGCAAGTGTCAGAGGTGAAGCAGCACAGATCGTCATGCCGAGGATCAACGGCGCAGACCTGGAAGATCACGCATACCGTGCGGAAATAGAGTCGCTCGTGCGTGAGGGGATCGGAGGGTTCATTCTTTTTGGCGGAGACGTGAAGCGCACACCGCAGCGCATCAGGGACCTGCAATCCCTCGCAACAACGCCGCTGCTGATCTCCTCGGACGTGGAGCGGGGGCTGGGCCAGCAGCTTGCCGGCGGCACCCGGTTCCCGGGCCAGCGGGCCATAGCATCGGCCTGCCGCAGGCAGTCCCGGAGCGACGAGGCCCTGCTTGCGGCCATGCTCGATGCGGTGCGAACTGAATCGCGCGCCGCAGGCATACATATCGTCTTTTCTCCCGTTGTGGACGTGAACAATAATCCGCACAATCCCATTATCTGCACCCGGGCCTTTGGCGAGGATCCCGAGACGGTCGAGTGGTTCGGTGCGAGATACATCCGGCGGCTGCAGAAGCCGCTGCGGAACGGCACTTTTGAGCTGCTGGCCTGTGCCAAGCACTTTCCCGGCCACGGAGATACGGACCAGGATTCCCACTCGGTGCTGCCGGTGATCAGGGCCGAGAAGGCGCGGCTGAACCGCGTGGAACTGCCGCCCTTCCGGGAGGCGGTCAAGGACGGCGTGGGAACGGTGATGGTGGCGCACCTCATGGTGCCGGCCCTGGAGCCCTCCAAGCCAACGACCTTTTCGAAGAAGATCATCACCGCGCTGCTGCGCGAGGGCATGGGCTTCGAGGGCCTTATCGTGTCGGACGCCCTCGATATGGGAGCCTTGGCGAACGACTATTCGCAGGAGGAGATCGCTGTCCGGGCCCTGGAAGCAGGCATTGATATCCTGCTGCATCCCGTGGACGCGCGGCGCACGATCAAGGCTGTTCTTTCCGCTGTGGAAGAGGGGAGGCTTACAGCCCAACGGGTGCGCGAGTCTGCAGGCAGGGTCCTGGCTGCGAAAACGCGGCTAGGTCTCTTTGATGAGAAGGCCCGCACTCCCCGCATTGCCTGGGCCCGGCACCGCCGCATTGCCCGCGAGATAGCTGCAAAAGCGCCTGAAGTGATCGCAGCCGGCAAAACGATGCTCCCCCTGAAGCCTTCGGGAGGAGCGGCCTGCTTCGTGCTGGACGATGATGCTCAGGGAATGGGAAAGGCGCTTCTGGAGCGGCTGGGAAGGAAGTTCAGGAAACTGTCGAGTGTTGTCCTGGCTCCGGGAACAGTCCTGTCTCAGGCCGAGATTGCCAAAGGCATCGGCTCATCAGGATCGGTCATCGTTGCGATCTTTTCGAAGATCTCAGCTTCCAAGGGACGGTCAGGGATCTCTGCGGACCTTGAAGAGGCGGGCCGATCGGTGCTGAAGGCAGCGCAGGCCGCAGGCAGCCGGACGGTGGTCATTTCCTTTGACAGCCCCTATATCCTTGACCATTTCCGCGAGGCTGATGTCCGCATAGCAGCCTACGACAGGATGGATGAGATACAGCAGGCTGCGGGGGATATGCTGACACGAAGAAAGGCATGAGTTTCAGGATTGTTGCACAGCAGCTTCTCGCGACAGCTAAAGGGAAAACTGTATATCAGTTTGTAAATCAGGTCCTGACCACCGCCACATAGGGAAGCGTCCGGTACTTCTGGGCATAATCCAGCCCATAGCCCACCACGAACCGGTCAGGTATCTCAAAGCCGATATACTTTACCGGCACATCAACAACCCTTCTTGATCTCTTGTCCAGCAGGACGGCGCCCTCCATGCTTGCAGGCCCCCGGTCCCGCAGCCGCTTCATCAGAAAGTCCATGGTCTCGCCGGTATCGATGATGCAGTCCACCAACAGCACGTGGCGTCCTGCCACGTCAGCTTCGATGTCCTTCTTAAGCGTGATCTTGCGCGATGAAACCGCGGCATTTCCGTAGCTTGAAGGCTGGATGAAGTCGAGGGTCGCGGGTATCTCGATCTTCCGCATCAGGTCCGCGGTAAAGGTGATGGCGCCCTTCAGGATGCAGACCAGCATCAGGTCCCTGCCCGCATAGTCATGCGAGATGCGCTCTCCAAGCTCGCGGACTTTTGATGCGATAGACTGCTCGTCCAGTAGGACTTCCTGAATGTCGTTCATAGTGGCTCCGAAATGTTGAATGTCAAAATCTGCGGTAACTCCTCAGGTGCTTTTGTAAAGGATTATAAAAAACCAAAGGTAACCTTATTTTCTCGCAAAGGCGCAAAGAAAGAAAAGAGAAGACTGAGAGCTTGTTTTTTTCCGCTCTTTGCGTCTTTGCGTGAGACGATTAGTTTTTCTACCTGAGTATTTTCAATCTGTATAACTTCTCAAGTTACGTCACAAAAAGATGAAAGCCGGGCGGGCAAGCCCGCCCCTACGTGAAGGGGCGACCATGGTCGCCCGCATTTCAGATGAAAAGATCTACGAAAGCCCCGCTCCTCACGTCCACCAGTCCCTTGTCCGTCAGTTTCAGCTCCGGTATCACCGGCAGCGCCAGGAACGAGAGAATGCCGAAAGGGTGATCAACGGCCGAGCCAAGCCGTCGGCAGGCTTCCTGGATCTGCTCAAGTCTCGTAACCACGAAATCCAGAGGACGATCAGAGATCAGTCCGGCGATGGGAAGAGGAAGCGAGGCCAGGACCTTCCCCTGGTCCACCACAGCAAGGCCGCCATGCATCTTTCTTACCGTCTCAAGGGCCATCAGGATGTCTTCGTCTCTCACACCGGCAGCGATCAGGTTATGGGAGTCGTGGGCCACCGTGGACGCGATGGCGCCTGAGCTGAGTCCCAGCCCTTTCACCAATCCTTTGCCGATGTTGCCCGAGGCGCGGTGGCGTTCGACGACAAGGAGCTTCAGCACGTCTTGCACGGTATCGGAAATGATCAGGCCATCCTTCGCCAGGACCGGAAGCAGGACCTCTTTCGTTTCGATCTGGCCCGGGACCAGTTCAATGACCCTTGCGCGGGCAGATCGGGCCTTTATTCGAAGATCATTCAGATTGAGACGTTTGATATGGACAGAGTTCCGCGTTGCAGTTTTTCTGGGCGACGTGATCGCACCTGTGATGCTCCGGCCTGTAACGGGAATACCGCTCTTGATAACAAGTTCGACGGCGCAGTTCTTAAGGTCATCGACCACCACGATGTCCGCGTCGTATCCGGGCAGGACCGCGCCCTTGCCTTTCAGGTTGAAATGCCTGGCAGGATTGATGGTGGCCATCCGGATGGCGCTGACAGGGTCAAGGCCCAGCCGGACTGCCTTGCGGACCAGCAGGTTGATGCCGCCGATGGCCAGATCATCGGGCACGAGATCGTCAGTGGCAAAGGCGAAGGCATGGGCATTCAGCGGCGTTACCGCCGGCAGCAGGGCTTCGAGGTTCTTTGCCGACGAACCTTCGCGGATAAATACGGTCATGCCGAGGCGCACCTTTTCCCGGGCCTCCTCGGCAGTAGTGCACTCATGGTCCGACGAGACGCCGGCGCTGATATAGGCGGACAGGTCCTTGCCCGACAGCCCCGGAGCATGGCCGTCAATAACCTCATATTGAAAGGCCTTAAGCTTTTTCAGGACGCTGCGATCAGCGGACAGGAGACCCTGATAATTCATCATTTCGGCAAGGCCCAATACGCGGGGATGCTTCAGGAAAGGCTTGAGATCAGCGGCCTCGAGCCGGGCGCCCGAGGTTTCCCTATCCGTTGCAGGAACGCAGGAGGGAAGCATGAAATAGAAGTCGAGCAACAGTCCTTCGCTTGCCTTCAGGAGATACTCGATCCCTTTTCGACCCAGGACGTTCGCTATCTCATGGGGGTCTGCCACTACCGCTGTGGTGCCGTGGAGCAGCGCTGCCTTGGCGAACTCCGCAGGCGTGAGCATCGTGCTTTCGAGGTGTACGTGGCTGTCGATGAAACCGGGAAGAACGTATTTTGACGAGACGTCAAAGACCTTTTTCCCGTCGTAGCTCCCGATGCCGGCGATCGTTCCATGATGGACAGCCACGTCGGACTGATACTGCTCGCCGGTCACGACGTTCACCATTGTTCCGCCCCGGAGTACAAGGTCGGCCTTCTTGGTGCCCCGTGCAACGGCTATCCTGTCAGCAAGTAATTTTGTCATGGAGAGGAGGTGGAGCACTGTCACGTGCGCCGCTCGACTGTCGGAGGGGCTCCACTTGCAAAAGATACAATATATTGTTACTATTGTAAAGAAGAACAGTAAGAGGCAAAAACAGCGATGAAAAGCTTGCAAGAGCGTGAAAAAGACGGACTTCCCGGCCTCTGTTCTTTTGCAGGGAGGTGATGAGTTATGAAAAAGGAAGCTTTGCTGGTCATTGATATGCTGAACGACTTCGTGCTGCCCGGCGCGCCGCTCGAGGTGCCTGACACGCGAAAGGTCATTCCCGTGATCAGGGAAGAGATCGACGAGGCCCATGCGAAAGGGTCGCCGGTCATGTATGTGTGCGACAGCCACGCGCCTGATGATCCTGAATTTTCGCGCTTTGGCTGGCCGCCACATGCTGTACACGGGACCAAAGGGGCTGACGTAGTTGATGATCTCAAACCGTCAAAGAACGATCTGGTCATCAGAAAGACGACCTATTCGGGTTTTTACAACACGGATCTCGACAAGACGCTGAAACAGCTTGGCGTGGGGTCGCTCAGGCTGACAGGCGATGTGACGCACATCTGCATCATGTTCACTGCTTCGGACGCGGTCCTGCGCGGCTATGACGTTACGGTCGTCGAGAACGGCGTGGCCGGCATCGCGAAGGAAGACCACGACGCGGCGCTGCGCATCATGAAGAGCGTTATGGGAGTCAGGGTCGAGTGACGCATGGAGCATGGAGCATGGAGCATGGGTTGACGCTCTGCACTCTGCCCTATGCTCTATGCGCATTGAGGAGGTGGTCACATGTTTTTCACCGCAGACCCGAAGGATATCATAGACGGCAAGATCACAGACGTCTATTTCGAGCGGGCGCTTCGGATACTGAAGGCCAAGGGGGTGAATCCCCTGGTAAAGGCGGAGTTCATTGCCAAGAGCCTTCCGGAAGAATGGCCCTGGGCCCTGTTCACGGGCATCGATGAAGCGATCCCGCTCATGAAACATTTGAACATCAGGGTCAGGGCCATGAAGGAAGGGACGGTCTTTTACCCCTATGAGCCGGTAATGGAGATCGAGGGCAGGTATCAGGACTTCTGCGTCTACGAGACGGCAATTCTGGGCCTTTTGTGCCAGGCCTCGGGTGTTGCTACCAAGGCATCGCGGCTCAAGAAGCTCGCGGGAGAACGGCCGGTGATGAGCTTTGGCGCGCGCAGGATGCACCCGATCCTGGCGCCCATGATCGAACGGAACGCCTACATCGGTGGATGCGACGGCGTGTCGGTGGTCAAATCCGGTGAGCTGATCGGCGAAGACCCCATGGGCACCATGCCGCATGCCCTTATCTTGTGCATGGGTTCCACGGTGGCGGCTGTGAAGGCCTATGACGAGGTCCTGGAACCGAAGTTCAAACGTGTGGCGCTCATTGATACGTTCCTGGACGAGAAGTTTGAGTGCTTGAACGTGGCCGAGGCGCTGGGTGAGCGGCTTTTTGCAGTGCGGTTCGACACTCCGGGATCCCGGCGCGGGAACTTCTTCCGCATCCTGCAGGAGGCCCGTTGGGAGCTTGATCTTCGGGGCCATCAGCACGTCAAGCTCTATGTGAGCGGAGGGATCAAGGAGAATGATATTTCGGGACTGAACGAGGTCGTGGATGGGTATGGCATTGGTACGTCGATCAGCAATGCGCCGGTAATCGATTATGCGATGGATATCGTGGAGATCGACGGCACGCCGCTGGCAAAGCGCGGCAAATGGTCAGGCAGCAAGCGGGTGCTCGCCTGTTCGCGCTGCCGGGAGCGCAGGATCGTTCCATTGGAGAATAGCACCGAGTCCGCCTGTTCCTGCGGCGGTGAGATGACTGACCTGATGGTTCCGGTGCTGGATAATGGAAAGCGGCTGATCGAAGCAGAGCCGCCGGCAACGGTCCGGGCTTTTACGCGGGCACAGGTGGAAGGGCTGGAGTTGACGGTTTGATCCGGAAGAGGCATAGGGACACGGCGGATGATTCTGAAACAGCTGTTGGACGCGGATCTAATCTGATCACATCTGATAAAGCCAGGAGAAAAGGACGGTGAGTTCTAATAAAGACTCCCGGGCGCGTCCTTTTTTCACGGGACGCCGGCTCTATCATTGCATCGCAAGCTGAAACGAACCGCGCTATTATCCGCCACCATGCGGCGGTGTTACGGGTGGTGTCGTTGGAACCGGCACGGGCGCCTGCGGCGTGAACTTAAACTCCCACTCGCTGTACTTCGTTTTTCCCTGGAACGTCTCATATCCTTTCGGGAAATTCCCCTTCTTAAGCGGCTCCTTGTCGCTTGTACTTTTCACGCCGATCATACGCTTGGTAACAGGGTCCTGGATCACCGCAAAATCTTCGCCCGTGATGGGGTCCTTATACTTCTTCCGCAGATGCCGTTTCACCGTGGAGCGGCTGTCTTTCAGCAGTTCATCAATGGTCGGCGGCAGCATGGGCTGCATCCCCGGTTTGATCGTCCGGTAATAGCTGTCAATGGCGCGCACGTACTGGTCCCCCCGGAACAGAAGCTCTGCTTCCTTCTCCCGCAGCATCACATGGCTCCAGTACTTGCCTGCAGCGCCGAGCATGATGCCGAGGATCACGATGGCGGCAAGCAGGGCAATGTAGGTGAAGCCGTCAGCTGTGAACAGGGACAGTCCCCCTCTTTCAAGGGGACTGTCCCTGTTTTCCCCTCTGTTAAGGGGACTGTCCCTGTTTTCTCCGCGATTTAAAGAGTAGGGCCTCATTTTCTTTATCTGCCTCTCAAGGAACCGGGCCAGTCCCCCTCTTTCAAGGGTACAGGCCCTTCTGAAATGAAGTTCCCGCCGCATTCATACTGCACTTCCCGGCTGACTGGTCCGATGCTGCCTGTCGGCAAACGATAGAGATACAAGAGCCTCTTCGGCTTTGCCTCTGCTGTTACGTCGTAGACTATTGCGCCGTTCTTCACCACAGCATCACCACTCTGCATGACCTGGGCCCCTTCAGGCAGCCTGTCGATGATCCTTGTTCTGGCGCTGCCTTCTGCTGCGGTGACCGTGAGCTCCCGCGCAATGATGCCTCCCGGCGAATCCTGCTCCGGCTGCACTGAGGGCAGTGCCGTGCACAGGAGCAGGCCGTACAGGGGGATGGAGCCTGTTTCAGCGGCAGATCGCGTCAGGGAGAAGGGCATGACCAGGACCTTTCCCTTCCCGTGGGAGCCGATCAGCATGGCCGGCTGCCCGCTGCCGCTGAGCTGCGCCAGGGAACGCGCGCCCTTTCGGGCCGGCGGCAGGAGCGGTCCGCAGACAGGCAGCGTTCCGGTGAGCGCGGAGCGAAGCTCGCCTCCCACGTCGAGCAGGCGTGTATCGTCGGGAAGGGCAGGAGCGAATGTGAAGCCGAAGGATTCAGCGATGGTCATGCTGATCCTTCCTTCCCCGACGATGATCAATCCATCGCCATCCTGCACGCGCTGTTTGAGGTCCTCGATCTCATCGAGCATCTCGTCAGGCTCGAAGAGTACAAAGGTATTGTACAGGCCTGAGCCGGCGCGGCCGATGAAATCCGCTGGTTTGTCCACGACCGTATGGAATATGCCCTCCCGATCAAAGGCATCATCGAGCAGCTTTCTGGTCACGACCTTTTTTGCCCCCTGTTCCAGCGCGCTGCGCAGCACCAGCACCCGGGGTACCGGCGAGCTGTTCTGGCGCACGGAGACAGGCGCTGTCACCGAGAGCGGCTGCTCGGCCATCACCGTTTCCCTTGTCACCTTATGGTTGCGGTTCGTTGCGCTTCCCGTGAGTTGTACCGTATAGTTACCAGATGGAAGGTCAAGCTTTCCGATCCTGAACGATCCTGCTCCCTGGCTGAAGGGCGCTTCTTTCGTTATGGACTGTTGTCCCGAGGCAGCAGGAGCGATCCGGGCCTGTACCGTGCCTTCGGTAACAGGAACATTACCGGCACTTCGCGCATCGTACGTGATCGTGAAGGGCCTGCAGGAGCCTGTTGCGGCAGGCGTGCCCACGAGCGTGCCCTGGAGCAGCGGAGTGGGCAGCAGGGTCAGGCTTGCATCTGCCTCGGCGATCACGCGGTCTTTCGTGAGCACAGCCGCAGCGCGGTAAACGCCGAAGGATGCAGAGGGAAGGCGAAAGGAGCGGGTGATGCGTTGAGCCGCGCCGGGTCCGAGCAGGGGGACAGAGCTTTGCTCCGAGGTCATAAGGGCGCCTCGTGGTCCGAAAAGCTGGAATTGCACGTTCAGGCCTTCGAGGCTGCGGGAGGTGAGATTCACCATCGCAGCATGGAACTCCATCTCCTCATCGGAAAAAATGGTGTTCTTCTGCGGGGCAAGGGAGAATACGGTCTCCGGTATGTTTATGAAGACTGCATTACTATTGTTCTCCTTGTCCGCTTCGGTCACCATTCCCTCAACATCGGCGACGGCATGGAGGGTCTGTGATCCTGCCTTGTTCAGGAGCGGCCATTCGAGAACTGTTGAGTAGGTTTCACCGGACTTCAGGGCAGGAACGGTGATCGAGCCGACGACCTGTCCCCGGTCTGAAGGCAGGCCTTCGAGCAGCGCCGCGCGGGAGGAGGCTGACGATGTTCTGCCCTGATTGCGGACCAGCAGGGTAATGGGCAGTGAGGCTCCGGCAGGTTCAGGGATCGAGAGTTCCAGTGCAAGATCAGGAAGGTTCGTACCGTAAGGGAACGCCAGCTTTTGGTAGCTCGAAAGACCGGCCAGCCGAAGGTCTGCGCTGAGCGTGTGCGCTCCCTCCTTCAGTGTGTCGATCTTTATGTTTATGCTGTTATGGCCGGAAAGCTCCAGCTTCTCTGATTTCATTTTATTTCCATCGAGGGAGACCGTCATGAACGCAGCGCCGCTGCCGAAGATGCTGACGGTCGCCTGGACCGGTCCGGAAGGGTCTTCGTACAAGGGCCGTTCCGTGCTGATGCCGAGAACGGCGGCCTTTCCTGCATCAAAGGCCTTTATTGCCGACGCGATGATGACGGGCTTGTGAAGCAGGCCGGCGCCGTCAGGCAGGGTCACGAGGAAGCTGCTTTGCAGCTCCCAGATGCCGGCCTGGGAGGGTTTGAAGGGCAGGGCAAGGGTCAGATCGTTCAGGCCTGGCATGAGCTTTATTTCCTTCTCCAGTGCCGGTCCCTCTGTTCCCGCAGGGCCGCGGAGCTGCAGACGCAGGCGGCCTGCCACCGGCGCCGTGGCGGTTATGCCGAGCCCAGCTTCGATCCGGCTGCGCCACCAGGAGCTCTTCTCCTTCACAGACAAGGACTGGAACCGTACACGGTATCCCTGGTGCGGCAGTGTCAGGATCCCTTTCAGGATGCTGTCGTCCATGCTGCGGAATTCCCAGCGGAGCGGATAGTCGCCGTCAGGAAGGTCGGACGCTGCGGTGAATTCCACACTTTTGCTGCCGCTGATCATGCTGTCCTGGATGGAGCCCAGCCCGTAGAACGTCAGTTCACCGCTGCCGAGGCCTTTGGTCCCGATGCGGACCGGCTCACCGGAAGCAAAGGAGGCGCGTTCCAGAAAGATGCTTCCCTTTGCTTTGCTCGGGGGCTCTGCGCTTCCCCGGAAGAGGACCCTGCCATTTCCGGAGAGGGACAGGGTGAAGGGGATGGAGTCTTGCGTGCTTCCCGTGGGCAGATCAAGCGAAATTGACGTCCGTTCCTTTGTGAGCTGTACGATACGTTCCCGGCCTCCCGCACGCACCAGAATTGGCTGCGGCAGTTCAGCGCCCGGACCTGTGGTGATGTTCAGGTCCATCCGGACAGTGCTGCCGACACTCGTGATCAGGGCCGTTGCATCGCTGATCAGGAGCTGCGGCGCGGCAAGAGGTTTTGCGGCGCGGGTGATCGTTCCCGTCTTCGACGCGTTGCCAAGGCTTACCCATCCACCCACGCTTTCCCGCGCTGTTGTGAGGGACCTGCCCCTGCTGTCGAGCAGAACGTATTCCACATGATGGATTCCCTGCGGTGCATCACTGTGAAAAGAGAAGGAGACAGGCACGGTGAGCTTTGCCCTGCGAGGGACGGGTCGCTGCAACGTCTTCTCTGTTGCTGTTACGCTGCGATCAGGGCCGATCATCAAGAGCTTTACAGCGGCTGCGTCGATGTCGCGCAGCCCGATCAGTTCGAGTTCGAGATCAACTCGCCTGTTGGCAGCGCTTGTTCGGACCTTGCCGCCTGCTTTCGCCCAGGAAACCATATCGCGCAGCAGGGACCGTTCCTCGGCGCCAAGATGCCCCAGGGCATGGAGCCGCTCGGAGAACAGCGTGGATGCAACAACCCATCCGGAGCCGAAGGGATATATGATGAGCGTGGGAAATCCGTCGTGGCGGGCGAGCAGGACAGCGGCATTCTCAGGGTACGAGGTGAAGTATCCGTCCGTTTCAATGCCGGGCAGAGCAGTGGTCTCGCCCGACAGAAAGGGATGCTGCTGCTGGATCGCTGATGCCCGGAAGAGCGGACCTGCATCTTCGGACCAGCCTGCTGCCTCGATCTTCGCTCCTTTGTCGAGGGGCAGTGCAGAAAGATCAATGCCTCTCTGCTGGGAGAAGCAAAGGATAATTCCGCCGGAGCGAACGAATTCAGCAAGACCTGCCCGGAAGAAGGCCGATCCTCCGTAGGCTGCCAAGGCGCCTGAGGGTATGATCAGGAACGGCTTGGTCCTGCCGGCTGCAGCGAGCTCGTCAGGGCCGACGAGGGTGGAGGGCTCACCCAGGTCCGCGAGCAGAAGCCGCCATTCCTGCGCCAGTCCGGCATTCAGCACTGCCGCGTCAGGACTTGCCTTGACCTCGGCGGCAAGGGAAGAGCCCAGGATGCCTTTTTTGGCGCCTGTTCGTGCCACGGCAGCAGCGTCGGGCACTGGGAGCTGTCGAGGCCCCTGGACGATCCCTGAAGCAGGCCCTCCCGGCAGGTCTGCGACGGAGAAAGCAATGCCGTTGCTGCCGCTGCTCTGCGCCAGGGCAGGGAAGAGCAGGGGAAGGAGAGCGAGGCTGCAGGACGAGAATATGAAGCGGCAGAGGGCATGGCGCATAGTGCATAGAGTTTAATGCTCTGAGTTCCGTTCTCAGCGTGATGCGGTTGCCCCGTTGCTCCGGGGCTACTCGATAAACGTGACCCTGTTTATCTCCTTCAGCGTTGTCTCGCCGGCCAGCACTTTGGCCACGGCAGACTGGCGCAGCGTGGTCATACCCTCGCTCAGGGCGGCCTTTCGGATCTCCGAGGAAGGCCGTTTCTCGATAATCAGCTCCCTGACGCGGTCCGACAGGTCAAGAAATTCGGTAGTGGCGTGCCTGCCGCGGTATCCCGTGTCATTGCACTCGTTGCAGCCTGTGGCTTCGTAAAAGACATGGGCGCCGTATTTCCCATAGTCCATTGCAGAGTCTTCCAGTTCCTGGCGGGTAAGCGTTGCTTTCCGCTTGCAGCGGGGGCAGAGGATCCTGACAAGCCGCTGGGCCAGGATGCAGTTCAGGGACGAAACGAAGTTGTAGGGCTCGATGCCCATGTTCAGGAACCGGCCGAGCACGTCGAAGGCATTGTTGGCGTGGACGGTGGTGAACACAAGGTGGCCCGTGAGGGCGGACTGCACGGCGATATGCGCTGTCTCGGCGTCGCGGATCTCGCCCACCATGATCTTGTCCGGGTCGTGCCGCAGGATGGAGCGCAGGCCCCGGGCGAAGGTGAGGCCCTTCTTCTCGTTCACCGGTATCTGCACAACGCCCCGGAGCTGGTACTCCACGGGGTCTTCAATGGTGATGATCTTGTCCTCGCCGCTGTTTACCTCGCTGATCGCCGCGTAGAGCGTAGTGGTCTTGCCGCTTCCCGTGGGGCCCGTGACCAGTACCATGCCGTAGGGCTCGCGGATATTGCGCCGGAACTTCCGGAGGTCCGTTTCATCGAAGCCCAGGCTGTCGAGTTTCAGGACGTTCACGCCGTGGGTGATCGATTCCTTGTCGAGGATGCGGATCACCACATCTTCGCCGAAGGCGCTGGGCATGATGGAAACGCGGAAATCGATGGTCTTGGTCCCTGTGCGCAGCTTGAAGCGGCCGTCCTGGGGCACGCGGCGCTCGGCAATGTCGAGCTCGCTCATGACCTTGATGCGCGAGACAATGGCACTGTGGAACTTCACATCAATGGGGTCCGTAGCGTTATAGAGCACGCCGTCGATGCGGTACTTGATCACGACGTTCCGGTCCGTGGTCTCGATGTGGATGTCGCTGGCGCGCCGCTGGATGGCGTCGAAAATCGTGGTGTGCATCAGCTTGATGATGGGGCTGCCGTCCTTGTCGATACTTTCAAGGGAGAGGATTTCTTCCACGCCCTCTTCCTGCTCCTTCACGATATGGAGCTTGAAATCCTCCGACACGGTGTGCATTACCCGTTCCGATGAACCGCTTCGTTTCAGGGAAGCTCGGATCGCCGAGAGGGCGCTGACGCGGATATCGAGGGGGCGGTTGATGATCATTTCCAGTTCGTCGATGGCCACGATGTTGTTGGGGTCTGCCATGGCGATAACGAGTGCGTCGCCCGAGTCCTCGACAGGAATGAACTGATAGCGCTCCATGAGCTCCACGGGGATCTTCTCGAAGAAGCGCCGCGCGATCATGAAGTCCGATAGATCATGATAGGCCAGGTCGCGCTGGTCGGCAACGGCCCGGGCAAGGGCCTCCTCGGTCAGCATGCCTTCGTCGAGCAGCAGTTCGCCGATCCGTTTGCCGCGGCCGTCCGTGCGGGACAGAAGGTCATTGATCTGCTCCTGCGTCACGACCCCCTTGGCCACGAGGATGTCCCCGAGCCGTTTTCTCCGGTATGCAAGTGTCATCCCATTCGTGCCCCCATTTCGAAGATCGGGAGATAGAGCGAAATCACTATGAATGCGACCAAAAGACCCAGAAAGGAAATTATAGCGACTTCAATGAGAGTGGTCAGAATGGGGATTTTACTGTCAGCGCTATCCTCATAAAAATCTGCCACGTTCTCAAGCATTTGCGGAAGATCGCCGGATGATTCGCCGACCTCCACCATGGATATCGTAATATCAGGTGCAACCTGTGCGCGATCAAAGGAGTCTGCGAGGCTGACTCCTTCGGTGACCATTGTGCGAGCTTTCCGCAATCGTGCTGTGATGATAGAATTATTTATTGCATCGGCTGTAGTGTCAAGTGCTTGCACTAGCGGAACTCCTCCCCGCAGGACCGTCGCAAGCGTGCGTGTCATCTGAGCCATAAGATATTGTGTGATGAGAACGCCAAGGACGGGAAGTTTAAGTTTAAGCTTGTCAAGTACTGTCTTGCCTGCAGCGCTTTTTACCCAGTAATAAAGACCGACAAGCAGGGCCACTAAGAATGTTGACCAATAGGGCGCATATTGCAGTAATCCTTGCGATAATGAAAAAACAAAGGCGGTAATCGCCGGAAGGGATTGAGCTTGATCGTTTTGCGTTTGCATGAAGCCGGGCACAATGACAAATATGAATAGTATTAACACGGCAAGAACAAATACAACGACCAGCGAGGGATAGATCAACGCTGTGACGAGCTTTCGCCGCAGTGCTAGCGTACGTTTCAGGTATGCGGTATGGCGACTAAGGACTTCCGCCAAAGCTCCGCTTTTTTCACCGGCCCGCACCGTTGCGGTATAGAGGGAGGTGAAAAAATCCGGGTGCATGGCCATGGCGTCGGAGAGGGCCGTGCCGCCTTTGATCTCGCGGATAAGGCTATCAATGATAGTCTTAAAAGTTATATTCACGGAGCGTTTGCGAACGATTTCCAGTGTCTGCAGGATGGGGAGGCCTGCTTTAATGAGCGTCATGAATTCCTGGTTGAAGAGGAGGAAGTCTTTTGAGCTGATCCCGCTCCGCTGCAAACCCTCTCGTTTCAGTTTGATATCAAGGACGAGATAACCGCGCGCTTCGAGATCGCGCCTGAGTTCAATAGCGTTAGCGGCAGTGCTTTCGCCAGTGGACGATGAGCCGTCCTCGCGGACAGCTTTATATAAGAACTGCGGCATATGCACGATAATACCAAAGAGTTGCGTGGTAAGTCAATGAATCTCTTGAGAAATAAAGGGGTTCCGGGGGAGGATCAGCCGAGGCTTTTCCAGTACTTTCCGTGGCGGGACCTGATCTGCTCTATGATCCGGTCCGCAGCCGGCGAGACAGGTCTGCCGGAAGAAGGCACGGCCTGATCCCGCATTGCGGTCAAAACGGCCCTGGTGCCATCGCGCAGTCCTTCGGGGTTGTATCCTCCTTCGAGGGTCATGACGACCCTGCCGGAGCAGCACTGGCGGGCAAGGTCCAGTACGATGGCGGCAAGAGCCCCGAATCCCGCTCCGGTGACGCGCATGCCGCCCAGAGGGTCCTTGATGAAGGGATCGAACCCGGCAGACACGAGAATGAGCTCAGGCTGGTATTCCAGCGCAATGGGCCTGAGCACGCCTTCGTAGAGGGCGATATAGTCAGCGTCGCCAAAGCCCGAGGGGAGGGGAGCGTTCACGGTGAAGCCTGCGCCTTCGCCGCTCCCGACCTCATCGAAGCTTCCTGTGCCGGGGTAGTGAGGATACTGGTGCGACGAGAAAAAGAGCACAGAGGGATCGGAATAAAAGGCCCGCTGCGTGCCGTTTCCGTGGTGGAGGTCCCAGTCCACGATCAGGACCTTCTTGAGTCCCCATTTTTCTTTGGCATATGCAGCGGCAACAGCCACATTGTTGAAGAGACAGAAGCCCATTCCCCGGGCAGGCTCTGCGTGGTGGCCGGGAGGCCGGACAAAGGCGAAAATTGAGTGGAGAGTTCGGGGTTCAGAGTTCGGAGTGAGAAGCGAGTCAACGGCATTCAGCAATCCTCCAGCAGCGAGGCGGGCGATCTCATAGGACCTTGCCGAGAGGCCTGTATCCATGTCGAGGCGGGAAAAGGGCTTGCCTGCCGTGGCAGCCACGGTCATGATGTAGTTCGGGTCATGGACCAGGGCAAGCTCATCTTCCGTTGCCAGCCGCGGTTCGATGCGCGGAAGATCGGCGAACTCGCTCGCCACAAGGGCATGGATGACGCGCAGGCGGTCTGCGCTCTCGGGATGGTCCTCGCCGGGATCATGCTCCAGGTAGCGGTCATCCAGGATAAGAGATACGCTTGACATAGGCTGCTCTCCTGAAGGAGTGAAGAGGTAGATAGAGAATGCTCAGGCTATTTTGGAAAGAGCATTTGGACGCGGATAAAATCTGATCAAGTCGAATCGCCGCAGATTGACGCTGAAGCAGCACAGAAGCGTCCGTCCTTTGTCGTCGAAAGGCCGGAGCGAGACAGCAAGATAGTCGTTCTTGTATTCGGCCGAGGGTTCTTTGATGGTCATGATCAGAGCTCCTCTCCGGTGATGGAGGCGCTAGCGGCTGCGGGTCTTGGTTGTTTTGCGGGAAGGCGCCGTCTTTTTCGATGTCACCTTCTTTTTTTCCTGCGGTTTCGGCTTCCGGGCCGTCTGCTTGGTCTGCAGCTGTTTTTTGCGCGATCCCACCTGCTGGATGCGCTCATCGAGCTGTTGCGCCAGCCGGCTGTTGTCATGGCGGAGAGCGTCGATCTCCTTGAGTGCGGTGCTCAATTCCAACCTGGCCTTTGACGCGTACACGAAGCTGCCGATCAGGATAACCAGCACCACTGCGGCCACGCCCAGAAAGATGAGCTTCGCCCTCAGGACCGGGTCTCTACCCTGTTCCCGCCTGCCGGGTCTGGAGCCCCGAACTTCAGTCTGTTCATTGTCATCGTACTTCATGTTAGTCGCTGTACCTCGAATCGATAGATGTCCACGGGCCCATCAGGGGGCATACCGGCTTTTTGCCTGGCGATGCTGATCTGTTTTTCCGCCGTGTCCACGCCCTCCAGATCGGGCAGCAGCAAGCCCCGCATCGCTCCGGACTGGACAATCACGCCATAGCGCCGGGGATCGAGCTCGTTCTGATTGTGAACAGGCTCCGGCTGCGTCAGCACATCGACGGTGTATTCTACAGAGTCAAGCTCGCCGTCGCGCAGACAGGCGAACCGGGGGTCGCAGGTTGCGGCGCTGACGGCGTTGCGAATGGTCTCATGGGCCACCGAGGGCTCAGTGGGCTGGAACGTGCCGATGCAGCCCCGGAGCGAGCCCTTGATCTTGAGACAGACGAAGACGCCTGCCTGCCTGCGGAGTTCCGGCTCCAAAGCGTCGTTGCGCAGATCCAGCCGTTTCCCGGTCCTCACATAGAGCTCTACGGCATCTTTGGCCAGTTTGACGAGCGGATGCATCACATGTCACGGCGGACAACGAAGTCCGCCAGCGCCAGGAGCGAACGGCGTGGTGCGGAGTCAGGAAATACCTGAAGCGCTTCCCTGGCCTCATCGGCGAAGGCGCGGGCACTGAGAAGCGCTTCGGCGACAGACCCGTGTTTTTTCATGAGTTCGAAGACGGAGGACAGATCGTCAGGGGTGAGAGAATCCGCATTGATGATGCGCTGCAGTTCGCTTTTTTCAGCAGTTGTTGCCTTGCGCAGCAGGAAGATGAGCGGCAGCGTAATCTTGCCTTCTTCCAGGTCCTTGCCCAGCATTTTCCCGAGCTGCGCCTGATCGGCGGTGTAATCGAGCGTGTCGTCGGTGATCTGGAAGGCAAGGCCGAGCCTGCTTCCGTAGACCGCGATGGCCTCTTCCTGCGCGGCGGGCGCGCTGCTGATGATCGCGCCGAGACGGCAGGCAGCGGCGATCAGCACGCCGGTCTTGCACTCCACGAGGCGGAAGTAATCCTGCTCCGTCATGTCGGCGTTCTGGATCTGCATGAGCTGGAGCACTTCCCCTTCGGACATGGTGGTCGTTGTTTCGGAGAGCACGTCCATGACGCGCTGGTTCTGGAGCCGGACTGCCAGATAGAGGGCCTTTGAGTAGAGGTAATCGCCGACGAGGATGCTTGCCTGGTTCCCCCAGAGCGAGTTGGCAGAGGACCTGCCCCGGCGGAGCTTGGCCTCGTCCACCACATCGTCATGAAGAAGGGATGCCGTGTGAATGAATTCAATGACACTGCCCAGGAGGTATTCCGTATTCCTGCCCTGTGAACCGCAGAGTCGCGCTGCCAATACAAGCAGCATGGGACGGAACCGTTTCCCGCCCGCGTTCAGGATGTATGCACCTACCTGCTGAATGAGGGCAACGGGAGAGCTGAGGCTCTCATGGATACGGCGTTCCAGCAGTTCCATATCCTGCTGGTACTCGTTCCAGACGTCTTGGAGAGTGGTGATCATTGTACTGCCTCGGGGAGAGAGCGGGACAGGATCGACGGGAGAAAATGATAAATTTGTTTGGAAATCCGTACGTTACGATCCCTGTCAAGAAGCATTTTCACGTGGCATAATAGGAGGAAGACCCTGTAAAGTCAAGGTATTTCTCCGGCCTGAGGACGAGCGACGAGCGACAAGAGACGAGTGGGGAGTGGGAGGCGGGAAGCTGGGAAGATGAGACGTTGGGAAGATGGGAAAGGCGGAGTCGAGCGGTTACGGCTACGATGCCCGTTTCGGTTATGTTTCTCGTCATTCGTGTTTTGACGCATCCGATAGACGTTCCACGATACGGGCCTCGTTGCCGACGGACGATTGACGTTTTTACTCGCTGCGCAAGGCTGATTGGCCTCAGAGCTTCATTGCTGCAAGCACTTCCTGCATGGTGGCGGAGGCGATCTTCGCTGCCGTGCGGGATCCTTCTTCGATGATTTCGGTTATCCGCTGTGGTGTAGCGGATAGTTCTTTCCTGCGCTCCTGGATCGGTTTGAGGTAGGCCAGGAGATGCTTCAGCAGCTCCTTCTTATCGTCCACGCACCCGATGCCGGCGCGCCGGCATTCCACATTCACGTGATCGCACCACTCTTTGGGCGAAAAGATCCGGTTAAGCGCGAAGAGCGGACAGATATCGGGATTTCCCGGGTCCTGTCTGCGCTGCCGTGCCGGATCGGTCACCATCTGCATCACTTTTTTGGTGATATCCTCGGCAGTGTCGGAGAGGTACAGGCAGTTGTTATAGCTCTTGCTCATCTTCCGGCCGTCGGTGCCGAGGACCTTGGGATATTCCGTCATGAGGGGCTGGGGTTCTGACAGCACCTGGCCGTAAAAGGCATTGAACCGCCGGCCGATCTCGCGCGTCAGTTCCAGGTGAGGGAGCTGGTCGACTCCCACGGGCACGAAATCCGCCCTATAGATCAGGATGTCTGCGGCCTGAAGCACGGGATAGCCCAGGAAGCCGTAGGTGTGCAAATCCTTGTCCTGGACCTGTTCCATCTTTTCCTTGTAAGTGGGAACGCGTTCCAGCCAGGGCAGGGGCGTGATCATGGAAAGGAGAACGTGAAGTA
>MHDZ01000097.1 GCA_001805055.1 Nitrospirae bacterium GWC2_57_13 | reverse complement strand
TAGAGAAGAGGGCGGCATTTTTCGGCGCCAGGGACGGCATCTCGAACATCTGCACCGCGAACAGAACAAGGCCCACCAGAACGAAAGCGAGCGATCCGTCCTTCACGGCCAGGGCGCCGATAAGAAGAAGAACTGCGCCTCCGAGTTCCAAAATATTGAGGTCCGTCTTCGCTGACTTCCTCGCCATTGTCACCACCTCCCGGGCATATTCACTTTCCTCCCCGGTCCGCGCCGCGGAAGAGGGAAGACCCGCACCGTTCAATCGGAGGCTGCCAGTATAGCGTTGCCGTCATGGCAGGTCAACAGGAATTTTCAGGCTGAAAAAACGGTTTTTGCTTTGAAACGGCGGGTCAGTTTGCTATAATAGGTGCGATATGATCAGAGAAATCAGACTGCAGGGCAAGGCGAACGAAAAGCTCGAATTCTACGTCACCATCACCGGCGAGAACCTGAGCAACCGCTACTTTTATGAGTCCCTGCCCGAGGGAGACCGGTTCTTCTCGGGAGGCAACGAATTCGTGATCACTTCCCGGGGAGTCCGCTTCCAGGGAACGGGCGGCAATCTGTGCGAGTACATGTTCGGCGTCGACCTTCCCCTCAAGGACCTGCTCCGGAAAGATGTGCTGAACCGCCTCGTCATGTTCGGCGCCTTCTACGACAACTCCGAGAACATCACTTTTACAAACACAACAGCGGGCGAAGACACCTTCGATCAGGTCTTCCTGACCGGCAACGCGGTCTCGAACTACTTTTTCTTCGTCCATACCTCCCAGAAGGCCGACGTCAAGGACATTCAGCGTGACATCCTGAAGTACATCGGCAAGCAGGCCAAACGGACCGACGCCATCGGCACGGCCGACGATACGAGCCTCTGCCAGGAGATATTCCTCTGCATGGATGACCCGAAGGCCCTGGTGTTCCTTTTCCGCCTCATCAACCGGCACAACGAGGAATACTATGCCGCTTTCCGTGAGGTCTACGCCTCGGAGAAGGCGCTCACGCCGGAAGCCGCCAAGGTACTCGATGGCCTGGCGCACAAGTTCGCCATCCCCCCCTATCAGCAGGAACGCATCAAGATCGACGGCATGTACAAGCTTCCCGAGAACAAGAAGGTGGTGGACGAATACAAGGACATCCTGATCGCCGTTGCGGAAAAGTCCGAGGTGAACCCCTCTGAGCTGGCCAAGCTCTCGCGGCTGCGCACCCTGAGTCTCCGGCTCAACATCCCGAACACCCTCTTCGACACCCTCGACGACCTGCTGCTGAAGGACATGCACATCGTCGAGGTCGAAGAACCGGAATACATCAAGGACACCCGGGCCATCTGCGAAGGGTTCTTCCTGCAGACCGACAAGCTCAGGGGCCATATCGCCCCCGAAGACCTGGTGAAGCTCCTGAAGGCGAAACAGAAGGCGACGATGCATCGCGACATGACCTTCGACAGCCTGCTGCTCGACACGGTGCGCTCCTGCGACGAACAGGCCCGCGACACGAACGACATGACCGTGCTCGAGGACATCAGCCGGCTGCTCACTTTCTTCGACCGCTACGACAGCGCCGCTGCCATGATCAGCAACCTTGCCTTCATGGAGAACTCCCGCATTTCGGAAGACAGTATCCGGAGCCTTTCCGGCAATAAGGAGGTCTTCGACGAGATCAGGCCGGACCTGTTCCGTGAGCTGTTCATCGATGCCTTGCGGGACAACCGCTACCTCACGCGCTACGGCCGCAAAAAAGTGGACACCCTTTCCACGGGGCTGGTGAAGATCAAATCCGGCGATTCGACGTACCGCGAAGTGGCGTCGGCCCTCGACAAGATCAACAGTGAGGAGAAGATGTACTCGGCCATCCACCGGCACATCAAGGAACGGTTCAAGAGCATCTATGCTGAATTGAACTCGAAAGAAGACCAGACCATCTTTATTCATGACCTCTCGCGGGAGATCCAGGCCAAGGGCCTCGTGCAGGGGCCCATACCGCACAACGTCTTCGAAGAGATCATCCTCGACATCAGAAAAGAGTCCTTCTACCTGAATAATCTGCTTCCCCACATCATCGTGTCACGGGACGGCCGCGTCCGCGAGGACTTCCTCGCGAACAGCGGTCTCGACCGGTTCTATGTCGAAGAGCTTGAAAAGGATTACTTCGACATGAACCAGATCGAAACAGGCATTCTCGAAGAGATCAGGAAATAGAACATGGCCCCCCTCAGGATACTGGACCGCTATATATTCCGTGAACTCCTTACGCCGTTCCTGCTCAGCATGGCGGTGATAACGCTCGTGCTGTTCATTCAGCGGATGTTCAAGCTTGCAGAACTGGTCGTTTCGAAAGGGGCGAGCGTTGTCGCCGCAGCCAAACTCTTCCTCTATATCATGCCCGGGTTCCTCGTCATCACCATCCCCATGGCGACCCTGCTGGCATCGCTCGTTGCCTTTGCCCGCCTGTCCTCGGACTCCGAGATCACGGCCATGAAAGCCTCGCAGATCAGCCTGTACCGCATGCTCCGGCCCGTCATCCTTTTTTCGTTCCTGACCTTCCTGGCAACAGGAGTCACATCCCTCGTGCTGCTGCCCGGCGCCAGCCATGCCCTGAAGGTCCATCTCTTCGAAATGGTGAAATCACGCTCCATGGTCGGGATCGAACCCGGAGTGTTCAGCAGCACCTTTGACGGGATGGTCATCTACGTCGAGAGCATGAAGTCGCTCGACGATCTCCAGGGCATCTTCATATCCGATGAGCGCTCCGCCAAGGACCCCTCGGTGATCACGGCCGGGCGCGGCCGGCTCCTCGCCGACCCGCTTTCCTACAACGTCACGCTCGCCATGGAACGGGGGTCCATTCACACCTCGCCGCGGGACGAGAAGACCTACACACTCACGTCCTTCGACGCGGGAAGGCTCTATCTCGACATCAACGATGCACTGCTTCCCAAGGACGCGGACAGCAAGAGCTTCAAGGAAAAGGGCAGCATGGAGCTCTACCGAGAGCTGCGCCGCGCATCAACGGACGATAAAAAAAGCAGGGCTATCAGGAGCGAACTGCATAAGCGCCTCTCGCTGCCTGTGGCCTGCCTGCTCTTCGGCCTGATAGGCACACCCCTGGGCGTCCGGCCGGGGCGCACGGGCCGGTCAGCGGGCGTAGCCGTTGCCCTTGCCGTATTTCTCGCCTACTATGTGGTGCTGACGGCGGGAAAAAACCTTGCCGAGGCCGGCGCCCTCTCGCCTGCGGCGGCCTATTGGCTGCCGAATGCGTTGCTTGCCGCGGCGGCGGCGGCGTTGATAGCCCTGAAAGGGAACGAGATTCCCTTCTCGTGGACGCTGGCCCGGGCAACATTCGCCTCGTGGAGGAGAAAGCAACGACCGGTCGGCTCTGACGACTGAACGTCGAACACGTGATGAAACTTCTTGATCGATACATATTCACGGAATTCACCCGTTCCTTCCTCACGGCAATGGCCGGGATATTGACCGTTTATCTTTGCGTCGACTTTCTCCAGAAAGCCGATGACTTCATCCGGCACCAGGCGAATCTCTCAACGATCATTTCCTATTTCCTGTACAGCCTTCCTGCCATGGCAGCGCCGTCCATCCCCATGGCTGCGCTTATTGCCACGCTCCTGTCATTGAGCGCGCTTTCTCGGCACAACGAGATCGTCGCCATGCGCGCAAGCGGGGTCAGCCTCGGCAGGATCATCGCTCCCGTTGTCGCCGGCGGCCTGATGATCGCCGCTTTTGCTTTTTTGAACAACGAGATCATCACTCCGGCGTACAGCGAACGGGCGAACCACATCCGGAACGTGGAGATCGAAAAGAAGGAGCAAAAGATCGTCTTTCAGCAGCGCCACCTCTGGCTCCGCGGCCCCGACAACAGCATCGCGAACATCGACCTGATCACGCCGGACAGGACCGAGATGCTGAACCTCCACATCTATAAACTAAACCCCGACTTCTCCGTGCGTGAGCGCATTACGGCCGGCAGTCTGTTGTGGCAGGACGGCGCATGGCGGCTTCGGAACGCCTGGAAATTCACTCCTTCCGGAGACGGCATGATATCGCAGCCCGCCGACGGCGAGGTTTATAATATCGTGGACAACCCCCAGGATCTGGGCATGATCGCGAAGCGGTCCGAAGAGATGAGCTTTAATGAGCTCTGGGAGTACGTTCGAAAGCTGAAGTCAAGCGGCTACAATGCGACCCGCTACGAAGTGGACCTCTACGGCAAGCTGGCCTTCCCGCTCTCGAGCCTCCTGATGGTCCTGATCGCCACACCCCTGTCGCTCCAGCGCGTCCGAAGCGGGGGTGCAGGAACAAGCATCGCTTTTGCGGTCATGATCGCCTTCAGCTACTGGGGGCTCATGAGCGTCGGAGCAGCTCTCGGCCGTTCGGGCACACTCCATCCGGCCATAGCGGCCTGGATAGCCAACATCGTGTTCGGCTCTGCGGCGGTCTACGTGCTCCGTCGCATGCACATGAGCAACGGATGAACACGGTTCGAACCGGAAAACAAGAACGAATAAGAAAAGTACGTTCACCCATGCTGGAACCAAAACCTTGGAACCGCCAGGGCGCAAAGGTCGCGAGGAAATCATCCAGGCCTTACACAAAAAATAAAACCTTTTATTTTGACGTCCTTGCGTCCCTCGCGCCTTCGCGGTTCGATGATTATCTTTTTTTCTTCACCGGTCTGAGGCAAAGCCTCGCTAACTATGTAGCATATCTGTTTTCTCCTTGGAATAAAGCTTTTCTCGGTTGATGGTTCAACGCACTGCTCACTCCCTTTCGCCGACCATGCTCATGCGCTTATTCAAAATACTTCTCGGCCTGGCGCTCATTCCGGCCTGCCTGGGATTTACCTGGCAGCTCGGGGAAACCGTTCTCTCGCTCTCCTACAAGCCCCATGCGCCCTGGTACTTCCTGGCCGGAACAGCGGCCTATTTTGCTGCACACGCCCTGTTCAGGCGCCCCATCATCACCTACGTATTCGGCCACGAGCTGACGCACGCCCTCTTTGCAGTTCTCTTCGGAGGCAGCGTGAAATCCTTCCACGCCAGTGAGCGCGGCGGCAGGGTGACGGTCACGAGGACGAACGTCGTCATAACACTTGCGCCCTACTTTTTCCCTCTCTATACCTTCGCCGTCCTTGCACTTTACTGGCTGTCCCGCCTGGCGGACCTGCGGGGCGCCGAAGGATGGCTCGTGCTCCTTGCCGGAGCCACCTTCGCCTTCCATCTCCTGCTGACCTTCATATTCCTTCAGTCTGACCAGGACGACATCCGGGAGCAGGGCGCCATATTTTCCTATCCCCTCATCTATCTCTTCAACGTGGTCTTTGCCGCACTTCTCGTCGGTGTCCTGCTGTCCGAAGAGATGGACTATGTCCGGTTCCTTGCCGGTGGTATAATAAAAAGCATTGATATGGTCCGTCGGGCTATGGGCATGGCAGCCGGGCTTGCTCAAGGCCTGTAGGCCCGCAAGCTTGGATTTCTGAACCGCCGTTTTTTATACATTTACAATTCCAAATTTTCAATTTCCAATTTTCAATTCCGCCTTATACGGGTTAGGGAGAAGAGTCAATGATCATCCTCGGATTGACAGGCGGCATCGCAAGCGGCAAGGGACTCGTTGCCCGCATTTTTCAGGAGAGGGGAGCTCACCTGATCGACGCGGACCGGATCGTCCACGAACTGCTCGCAACCGGCGAGGAATCCTGGCGGGAAGTAACGGAGTTCTTCGGCGACCGGATCCAGCGCCCCGACGGATCCATCGACCGCAGCAAGCTCGGCGAGATCGTGTTCAATGACGCGGCAAAACGGGAATGGCTCAACAGCCTGCTGCACCCGAAGGTCTTTCAGGCCTTTCACGCACAGGTCAAGCGCATCGCGTCCCGCAGCCCCGCTGCCCTGATCGTTTTCGAGGCGGCCCTGCTGATCGAGACGGGTTTTCTCCGGAACATGGACCGCACGGTTGTGGTCTATGCCTCGCCGGAGCAGCAGCTTGCCCGGCTCATGGAGCGTGACCGTTTCACCCGCGAGCACGCCGAGGCCCGGATCCGGAGCCAGATGCCTCTTGACGAGAAACGAAAGCATGCGGACTTTGTGATCGACAACAGTGGATCGCGGGAAGAAACAGAACGCCAGGCGCTCACCGTGTTCGAACAGGTGAAACAGGAATTGGAGAAGGACCGGTGAAGGCTCAGTCCGTCAGGATCCTCACTCTGACCCGCGCCCATGTGGCCGCCTGCGCCGCCATTGTTGCCGGTTCAGAGCCCTGGAAGACGCTGGGCGAAGGGCTGGACTTCTCACCCTTCCTTTCCCGCCGCGGTGGAGCGCCGGCGCAGGCCCGCGTGGCAATCGAGGGAACGGAAGTCGCGGGATTCATCCTCTACAGCGCCGGCCCGGTATTCGCGCGCGGAGCCTACATCAGGGCACTTGCCGTCGTTCCCGGACGCCGCAGCCGCGGGATTGGTTCGCTCCTCCTCGACTTCGCGGAACAGAGCATCGCGAAGCATGCGGCCAACATCTTTGTCTGCGCTTCGTCGTTCAACCGCCGGGCCCAGGGCTTTTACCGGAAGGCAGGATACTCGAGGGTCGGCGCCATCCCGGGCCTGATCATACCGGGGGCATCGGAATATATTTTCTGGAAGCAGCTCATACCGGCAATAGGAAAAAGGGGCTCAGGCCCATCACCGAGGTCTCGCAGGCCTGCCTCCTGAGGGCCCGCATACATCATGAACCTGTCGCGATGCGTTATTTAACACCCTAGTTGCGTCATATCACCCACTATGCTACAATCTCACAGTGCTGGAAATACAATGAATTGCCTCTGGTCAACACTGGCCTGTTTTTTGCTTTAAGATAGTATCAGCATATTTCACTTATTAGGAAAGATACCGTCGCGATGTTCAGAAACGTGTTTCTCTCATCACTGCTGCCCATCCTTCTTGTCCTCTGTCATGCGCTGATCCCGGACCCTGCGGCGGCCGCAGAGAGCTGCAGTACGGCAACATGCCATGCTTCACTGCTGAAACAGAAGAACGTCCATGCCGTGGCCGGATCTTGCGATTCCTGCCACCAGGCATCAACGACACCCCATCCACAGACGGGAAAAAAAACTTTCCAGCTCATACAGGAGCCGCCGGCCCTCTGCGAGATGTGCCATCCCCCGATGGTAAAAAAGAAACATCCCCACGCACCGGTGGAGGGCGGCATGTGCACGACCTGTCACAATCCCCATTCGTCCCCGGAGCCGAAGCTGCTGCCGCAGCCTATGAAGGACCTCTGTCTCCAGTGTCATCCAGGGAAAACAGACCATAAATTCGTTCATGGCCCGACAGCCACCGGCGACTGCACCTCATGCCATAGTCCGCACGGGGCCGATCTCAAGGCCCTGCTGGTAAAGAAGAACGAGGAACTGTGCTATCTCTGTCATGTGGACATGCAGCCCGAGATGAAGCGAAAACACATTCACCCCGCGCTGCTAGGTGGATGCACCTCCTGCCACGACCCGCATGGATCTCCGTCAAAAAAGCTCCTTGCCGCGGAAGGTGAACAGGTATGTTTCCGCTGTCATGCCCGGGTAGGCGAGGTCCTCCAGAAAGCAAAGTCCATCCATCCTCCCCTCAAGTCGCCGAAGGGATGCGCTTCATGCCATATGCCTCATTCAAGTGATGGCCCGAAACTTCTTCTTAAGATGGGCAAGGACCTGTGCCTCGAGTGCCACCCAAAGGTCGTTGCGAAGGAGCAGACGGTGCTGCATGGCCCGATCCAGAAGGAAACCTGTACACCCTGCCATGATCCCCATGGATCGCCGAACGGGAAGCTGCTGAAAGGCTCCTTCCCCGACAATTTCTATAGTGCCTATGATGACAAGCAATACGGCCTCTGCTTTGCCTGCCACAACAGGGACCTGCTGAGATTTCCCACAACATCTTACGCCACCGGTTTTCGTGACGGGGATCGGAACCTCCATCATCTGCATGTGAACAAGAAAGACAAGGGCAGGAGTTGCCAGTCATGCCACCTCGTCCACGCATCCGAAGCACCCAAGCTGATCGCCGACAAGGTCCTGTTCGGAAAATGGAAGCTCCCTCTGCGCTACGTCAAGACGGACACGGGCGGCAGTTGCTCACCGGGGTGCCACAAACAGTTTCACTATGACAGAAAGACTCCGGGGAAGGCCCCCGAACCGGCCGACGTTCAATCCAAGGAGAAGAAAAAAACGCGGAAATAATGCCATGAACAGCAGGACGAACAAGAGAAGCCATATGCGACAACAGCACGCCCGGAAGGTCGAATTTTCCATCATTGAGCCCGACGCAGCGCAGGAACGGTCCGGACAGGGATCTGCGGGGACGCTGATCGACATCAGTACCAGCGGCATCGGGTTCTATACCGATGTCCCCCTGGAGCCTGGCGATGTTCTGAAGTTCAGGAACATGAAGGCCGACAACACCGGCATCGTTATGTGGACGGTACGCGCTGATAACAGGTACCGCGTGGGGGTCCGCTTCGCACCCGCGGAGCAGGCACAGGCCTGATGACCTTCAGTACAAACAGGATGCTCGTCCTCTTGACGGTCATGCTGTGCACCCTTCTTTTCCTCGTTCTTCTTCTCTATAGCATGCAGAAGGGGCCCCACGATTTCCCGGAGTGCCTGGACTGCCATCCTCCCGGCGCTGACGGCGGCATCACGGAAAAGCTTCTCGTTGCACCCAACCCGTCATCTGCGCCAGATGCCATCAACCGATCCTCGACCACTATTCCCATCCCGTCGACGTCCGTCCGGCGAACGTCACCGTGCCCGCCGACCTCCCCCTCTCGCGGAACGGAGAGCTCACCTGCGTAACCTGCCACGACGGTTCTCTCTCAACGTCGGCCACCGTAAAAACAGGGATATGGGTACATGGCAGGGATTTTCTGCGGCACGACAAAGGCAGCCACCCGATCGGCGTTGACTATGAGTCAGCGCGCCTCCGCCGCGGGAGGAAGACCGATCTCAGGCCCCTCGCCCTGGTGGACCCCCGGATCAGATTTTTTGACGGAAAGGTGGGGTGCGGTTCCTGTCACGACCCCTACTCGAAGATCGAAAAACAGCTGGTCAAGAGCGACCGCCGGAGTGAACTCTGCTTTTCCTGTCAAACGGGCGCGTCAGTGGATCGATGGAAGCCTTTGGCAATGCCGCCACATGGGTTTGTTAAGGCTGCAACCGTTTGATAATTCTTCGTGATTCAACGGCGCAAGAAATTTCTTGCACGCTTCTGGCTGCAAGGAACGACTGAGGTCTTATGGCCGTTCATTTGAGAGCTATGAGCCAAGATAAAGGTTGTTGTGGGAGTGAATGGAGCGCTCGGGATTAGAATATCGCCGACGAGTCAGGATAACTACGTTTTCGTGCAAGATTCAGGTCCCAAGTGCCCTTTTCAGGATTACCTGTTCGTGGAAACCACAAGTCCGAAGACCGTCTCCCCGCAATCGCTTTCCACGGCGTTCTGCCGCATCAACTTCGTAAGTGAGTGGACGAACTGAATGCCTGCCCGCCATTTAAGATCGCCGGTCTTTCTGCTCCAGACAACGATACCAGCGTCCTGGCCGGCGATCCCTTCGATCTTGACGAATCCCGGTTCAATTGATCGATTGACGACGACGCCAATGCCTCCCGAGCTGATGTCGACCGTCTCGGCCGTGAAATACATCCGTTCGATCCTGTTCGACAGGAGATGGTTTATCGACAGCTCGATCTCCTGTCTGCAGTCTTCACGTTCGTGACGTCTCCAGTCATGCATTGTACACCCCTCCTCCGCGTCTACTGCCTGACGTCCCCCGCGCTACGACATCCTATCGCCTCATGGCCGGATGACACTTTCTACAATCG
>MHDZ01000096.1:11981-17653 GCA_001805055.1 Nitrospirae bacterium GWC2_57_13 | reverse complement strand
CTGCTCAAATTCTTTCACCACGGCCTTCTTTACGTCCATTTTCTCGACCACGGCTTCCACGGCCAGGTCCACGCCGCTGAATCCGGAATAGTCCGTTGCGCCGGTGATGCGGTCAAAGCCGTCGCGGGCCTGGAGCTTGTCGAGGATGCCTTTCTTTGCCCGCTTCTGGAAGATGTTCGCCGCTGCCTTGAGGCCTGTGGCAACGAACTTCGTGCTGATGTCCTTCATGCGCACGGTGCTGCCCTTTTCGGCGAAGAGCTGGGCAATGCCGCCGCCCATGATGCCCGCGCCGAGTACGCCGGCAGCGGTGATGTCCGGCGCAGAATAGCCGCCCTTCTTGAGCATCTCGTTCAGGTAGAAGATGGAGATGAGGTTTTTCGAGATCTCCGTGGGGACGAGCTCTCCGAGCAGGCGGGCCTCGACCGCATAGCCCGCTTTTCGTCCGCGGGAAAGTCCGGTGCGCACGGCCTGGAGTGCCGCAAGGGGAGCCGGATAATTGCCCAACGTTTCCTTCAGGACGTTCCTTTTTGCCATGCCGTAGATCAGCAGGCGCGTGAGTGGATTGCTTTCGAGCAGCTTGATGATGAGCGGCCTCCGCGCCCGCACGCTCTTCGGCGTCCGTTTGCCGGCTGCGCGCTTCGCTTTTTCAACAGCCACGTCAAGCAGGAGCTCCTTGTAGGTCACCTCGTCGGCCAGGCCGATCTTTTTTGCCTTGCGGGAGTATACCGACTTGCCCGTGAGGATCATGTCGAGGCTGTTCGAGAGTCCCACGAGCCGCGGAAGGCGCTGGGTGCCGCCGAAACCGGGAAGGATGCCGAGCCGGACCTCGGGCAGGGCAAGGGCGGTCTTTTGGTCGTTGCTGATCACGCGGTAGGAGCAAGCCAGGGCGAGCTCCAGGCCGCCGCCCATGCAGGGGCCGTGGATGGCTGCCACGGTCGGAAAAGGGAGCGCTTCGAGCTTGCCGAAGATGCGATGGCCCGTTCGGGCTATCTCCACGCCCTGCTGCTGGTCCCGCATGTCGCGGATCTCAGCGATGTCCGCACCGACGATGAAGTGGCCGTCTTTTCCGCTCCGGATGACAAGTGCCTTGATATCCTTCTTTTTGGACAGCTCCTCGATGATGCCGTCAAACTCCAGCATCACCGCGGTCGTAAGCTTGTTCACTTTTTCGCCGGGAAGGTCGAAGGTGAGCACCGCGATCCCGTCCGTGCGAATTTCATAGAAGAAGGCTGCCATGGATTATCTCCTCTCCACGATCGTTGCTCCGCCCTGGCCGCCGCCTATGCAGATGGTGGCAAGGCCCGTGCCCAGGCCGCGGCGCTCCATTTCCTTCAGCAGGGTGATGATGATGCGCAGGCCCGATGATCCCACAGGATGGCCCAGGGCGATGGCGCCGCCGTTCACGTTCATGATGTCGCGCCGGAACTCGCCGATGGGCTCCTCGCCGGGAAGGTGCCTGCTGAAGAACTCCCTGGACACGGCGCCGCGCTCGCAGGCGATAACCTGGGCGGCAAAGGCCTCGTTCAGTTCGATGAGCTCCATGTCCTTCAGCTTCATGCCCGTCCGCTTCAGGATCTTGTGGGTTGCCAAGACAGGGCTGATGCCCATGCGCGATGGGTCGAAGCCTGCGAAGTCCACTTCCTTGATATATCCCAGGGGCTTCATGCCCAGTTCCTTTGCCTTGTCGGCGCTCATTACGAGCGCCGCGGCAGCGCCGTCGGTGATGGGAGAGGAGTTTCCCGCCGTGACGGTGCCGAACTTCCTGTCGAAGAAGGGTTTCAGCTTTGCAAGCTGCTCCATGGTCTGGTTCTTGCGCGGCCCCGTGTCCTCTTCAACGGGCGTGAACTTCGGCGGCACGTAGAAGGGAACCACCTCGTTCCTGAACTTTCCGGCTTCAAAGGCCGCGGTCCAGCGCTGGTGGCTCATGAGCGCGAACTCGTCCTGCTCCCGCCGGGTGATCGCGAAATCGCGCGAGAGCACCTCGGCGGTCTGGCCCATGTTCAGGCCCGAAACCGGGTCCGAAAGGCCCAGGAGCAGCCCAGGGACAGGGATGAAGTCCTTCGGCCGGAGCGACAGTACGGCAGCTATCCTGCGGCCAATGCTCCTGGACCGCTGGAGTTCCGTAACGACCTCCTTCATTCCTGCGGAGGTGTAGAAGCCGAAGCCGGACATGGACTCCACTCCGGCAACCAGCACGACCTCGCTCATGCCGGCGCGGATCTGGGCCACGGCGCTCGCGACAGACTGCATGCCCGAGGCGCAGTTGCGCTGAACGCTGTAGGCCGGAACGCGCCAGGGGATGCCGGCGCGCAGCGCGATCACCCTGGCGATGTTCGCGGCCTCGGCAGGCATGCCGGTGTTCCCGATGATCACCTCGTCGAGCATGTTCGGATCGATACCCGTGCGTGTTATGACCTCTTTCAGGATGGCGGCGCCAAGCTCAACGGCCGTTACGTTCTTGAACACCGTACCGGCCTTGGCGTTGGGTATGCGAAACCCATCGATAAGAACGATCTCTTTCATTATGCACCTCAGTAAGGATCGAAGTTGAGATGTTGAGAGGTTGAGAAGATGAGACAAGGAAAACCCAACGTTTTATCTTCTTAACTTCTCATCTTCCGTCTTTTTCAGTTCTTCATCCCGCAGCACCCTGCGCAGCACCTTGCCCACGAGGGTCTTGGGAAATGCCTCACGGAACTCCACTTCCTTCGGCACCTTGAACTTGGACAGCCGTTCCTTGCAGAAGGCGATGATATCCTCGGAAGACGCTGTCCGGCCGTCCTTCAGAATGATGTACGCTATGATCTTCTCACCCATGAATGCCTGGCCGGGAATGCCGACGATAACAGCTTCCGCCACTGCCGGGTGGGTGAACAGGACCTCCTCGATCTCCCTGGGGTAGACGTTCTCGCCCACGGTCTTGATCATGTCCTTGATCCGGTCAACAATGAAGAAGTAGCCTTCCTCGTCCATCTTGGCGATGTCACCGGTGTGCAGCCATCCGCCGCGGAGCGTGTGCGCCGTTTCCTGGGGCTTGTTCCAGTAGCCTTTCATCACCTGCGGACCCCTGACCACAAGCTCACCGGCCTCGCCCACGGGCATTTCCCGCTCGCCGGTCTTGATGTCCACGATTCTTGCGTCCATGTCAGGGAACGGCAAGCCGATGCTTCCCAGCTTCCGTTTGCCGAAAATGGGATTGCAGTGGGTGACGGGGGAGGCCTCGGACAGGCCGTAGCCTTCCACGATCCTCGCCTTGGTCAGATGCTCGAACCGTTCCTGCACCTCGCGCATGAGGGGGCCCGCGCCGCTGATGGCCGCCTTGATCGAAGTGAGGTCGTATTTATGGATCTTCGGATAGTTGCCGATCGCCATGTACATGGCCTGGATGCCCGGGAAGATCGTGGGACGATACTTGTTGATGAAATGGAGCACCTCCTTGGTGTGGAACTTGGGGATGAGGATCAGTGACCCGCCCAAGAGCACCCCGAGGTTCATTGCCGTGGTCATTCCGTAGACATGAAAAAAGGGAAGGACGGCCAGGACCCGCTCTTCGCCCTCCTTCCGGACGGTGAGCCAGGCCCTGTGCTGTGCGGTATTTGCAACGAGGTTCCGGTGGGTGAGGACCGCTCCCTTGGGCGTACCGGTCGTGCCTCCGGTATACTGCAAAATAGCAGTGTCGCCGGGAGAAACACGGCTGTTGACCGGTGTTGCCTGGGCCTCGTTGAGCAGGGACAAAAAATCATGGATCGGCGGTATTCGTTTCACGGGAACCCACTGTTTTTCGATTCTCGCTTTGATCGGGTACAGCAGGTTCAGGGGGAAGGGCAGATAGTCCTTGATGCCGCACAGGATAAGATGCTTGACCGCAGTTCTCGGCAGGACCGGGGAGATAACGGGGTAGAACATGTCCACGGCCACGAGGGTCTCCGCCCCGCTGTCCTTGAGCTGGACCTCCAGCTCGTGCGCCTTGTAGAGGGGATTGGTAGCAACGGCAATGGCCCCCAACCTCAGGGTACCGTAATAGGCGATGACCATCTGCGGAACGTTTGGGAGCATGAGGGCCACGCGGTCGCCCTGTTTCACGCCCAGAGCGGTGAGGGCGCTGGCGAACCGGTTCACGAGGCCGTCCAGCTCGGCGTAGGGTAGTTCTTTTCCGTAGAAAATAATCGCTGTGCGTGCGGGAAACTTCGAGGCAGTCGCGGCAAGCATGCCGCCGAGGGTGACGTCCGGATAGTCGAGGCGCGGGGACACCCCGTCTTCATAGTATTTGGTCCAGGGCCGGTCTTCGTATGCAGCGTCGGTTCCGATGGCGGACCTCCTTGGCTACAGACAGCACTGCGCGCAACATCTGGTAGGGTGAAAGGGCCCGGCGGACAGGGCGGCTATGATCCTGTGGACCCGATCCGAAATGCGCTAGTTGGTATTATAGCATAGCGCGGCCGGAAGGCCATAACCAAAATCAGCCACCCCCGCACCGCGTCATACATCTTTCTTAATTGATGCGGGATGGAGACGGAGAAAGACTCGTCCCGCCCCGTCTCATACAAAATAGGACGCGGGCCGGGGGCGCCTTTGTGGCAAGCGTTGGTTTAAAAAACAGGCGCGCAATCACGTCACGTTGTGACAGAGATATAGGATTTACGCATTAACGGGGACCATGCCTCCGGCTGCGGTCGCTCGACGTAGAAGGCCGCCTTCCCTGGGGCCGGCGCGGTGCGCTGGACGGTCCTTGTGGGGGTCGCTCACCGCGGGGCCGGCGGATCTCTTTGACGAACATATCGCTCTCTGCCCAGGCCACGGGGATCTTCATGTCGATATAGAGCTCGATCTCTTCGAGGGAAAACACGTACTCTTCGTCGGCGAGGCTGACGGCCCTTCCGCTGGCGCCGGCCCGGCCTGTGCGGCCGATGCGGTGCACGTAATCCTCGGGATTCTGGGGGAGGTCGTAATTGATCACATGGCTCACATCCTCAACGTGAATGCCGCGGCTCGCCACGTCGGTTGCCACGAGGATGGCCAGCTTGCCGGCCTTGAAATCGGCGAGAATGCGCAGCCGCTTCTTCTGGTCGATGTCTCCGGTGATCGCCATTGCCGCCCAGGAGTTGCGGCTCAGACGCTCGACGACCATGTCGGCCGCCCGGCGCGTGTTCACGAAGATGAGCGTTCGCGTGGGCTGCTCTTTTTGCAGGATGCCCAGAAGCAGAGAGAGCTTCTCGTCCTTGCCCACGTGATAGAGGGCCTGGTCGATACGCTCTACGGTCACCTTGTCGGGCGTGATCGAGATCTTTTCCGGAAGGTTCATGTGCTCGTAGGCGAGCTCCATGACGCGGTAGGTAAGGGTCGCTGAGAACAGCATGGACTGGCGCTTCGCATAGGGCGGCAGTTTCCGCATGAGATACCGGAGGTCGTCGATGAACCCCATGTCGAACATGCGGTCCGCCTCGTCCACCACCAGGTAACGCGTTCTTTTCAGACTGTAGACGTGCTGTTTAAAATAGTCGATGAGCCTGCCGGGAGTGCCGATAAGAACGTCCACGCCATTGCGCAGGGTTTCCATCTGTTTGAGATAGTCCACGCCGCCGTAAACGGCCAGAAAGGAGAAGCCCGTAAACTTACCGAGCCGCTCGGCCTCATGGAAGATCTGGTCCGCCAGCTCCCGCGTCGGGGCGATG
>MHDZ01000096.1:5566-11919 GCA_001805055.1 Nitrospirae bacterium GWC2_57_13 | reverse complement strand
CGTGCCTGTCTGGGCCTGGGCAGCCACGTCCTCGCCGCGCAACGCGCGCGGAATCACCTCGCTCTGCACGGGCGTGCAGGCGCTGAAGCCTGAATGGTCGATACCCTGTTGTACTTCGTCGGGAAGGTTCAGTTCAGAGAAATTCATGTCCGTTGTGAGTGGTGATGATATTTTGTCAACATGATAAGCAGGCACACTATACCACGAATGGAGGTCACTGTCGAAAGAAAAATCGCCGGAAGAGTTCTTTCTGTTCAGCGCACGGCATGGGCGGCAGGCCGTTCGGTGGTCCGGGCAGAGCATCGCAGGGCATGCGCCGGTTGCGGAAGCGGCCCTCGCGCTCTCGCCGGGTGATTCGCAGGGCATGTTCGCGCGGGACCGGGAAGAAGCGAATGAACGGGCATTCATGCGGGTTTTATCGTGCTGCGTTCCAGGCGCTGCCCTATGTTCAGCGCCGCATCGGCGTTGAACACATGTATTGGCCGGTGTTTATCAACAGCGGTTGCGACCAAATAAATGTTGTATTTATCAAGAGAATACAATAATTTTTTGTACCAAAAGTTTCTGTTGTGGATTCAGGTGTTGATAAATCGTCAAACTCATTGAAATATAATTTTTTTACATTTACCGTTGACAAAACGTACACTCTTGTTGTATATTTGTCTACGAGGTGAGACGACTTGCTGACAAAACTGTTCTCTTCCACGAGAGCGGAGTTGCTGAGCCTGTTCTTTAACAATCCTGACAGCAAGTTCTATCTGAGAGAGATCGCCCGGCATATCGGCAAGGACGCCGCGGGGATCAAGCGGGAGTTGGACAAGCTGGTCAAGACAGGGCTTCTGGCGCGGGAGAAACGGGGCGTTCAGAAATACTACTTCGCCGACAAGAGTTGCCCGATCTTCACTGAGATGAAGGGGCTGATCTTCAAGACCACGGGCGTGCAGGGGTCCATCAAGGCGACGCTCTTACGATTGAAGGGTGTTCAGGCGGCGTTCATCTACGGTTCCTTCGCAAAAGGGGCCGAGAAGGAAGACAGCAACATCAACCTCATGGTCATCGGCCAGGTCAATATCACCGAGCTGAACGACATGGTGATGATACTGGAAGACAAACTGAAACGGGAGATCGACTATCTGGTCTTCGATGAACAGGAGTACCGAAAGCGCAAAGATGCACGAGATCCCTTTATCAGAGAGATTGCCAGGGGCAAGAAGATATTCCTCATCGGGAAAGATGATGAAGTATGACTCGCTCATAGAACTGGGGCTTGTTGAGGAACAGGCTTCGGACAACGCCGAGGTCCTCGGGCTTATGACGCGGGCCGAGCGCGATCTTGAGACGTGCCGGCTGCTTCAGAAGACCGACGAGGAATGGGCCTTTGCCGTGGCCTACCAGGCAATGTCCCGCTCGGCACGGGCGCTCATCATGGCGGAAGGGTTCCGTCCGCGGGGGGCCCGGGGACGGGACGCACAGAAGACGATTGTAACGGCCGCCGGGGTGATCCTCGGAGAGGGGCACAAGAGCCTGATCAACAAGTTCGATCGGATGCGCAGAAAGCACCAGAATTTCCTTGAAGACCCGGGCCGCGTCATCTCCCGGTATGAGTCCGACCAGGCCATCAAGGACGCCGAAGAGTTGATGGAGCTGGTGCGCGGGCGGATACGCGATAAATATTCACAGATGTCCCTCCTGAATGGGGGGGCACAGCTTGCTTCGCGATGATTCCAAATTAACGACCGCGCCGCTGAGCGGCATGCGGTGGATGAAAGGGGGTGGATACTGATGGCTGCGAAGAAAAAGGCAAAAAAGAAGGCTGTGAAGAAGAAGGCGAAAAAGAAGTAACGCTTCTCATGCATCGGAGTCCCTTGTATTCCGGGACGCGCCGGGGGGGCAGACCCCCGGCATTTTGAGCATTATTCACGTAAGTGAGCTCCAATAACTGCAACTAAATCCATTCGGCAAAGGGGGTGAGAAGAGAATGGCGGCTAAAAAGAAGGCAAAGAAAAAGGCAGTGAAGAAGAAGGCAAAGAAAAAGGCAAAGAAGAAGTAGCTCAATATGCCCTGATTTCGGAGTCCCATCACTGCGTGTGTGGACCCACCGGGGGCGGATCATACGCCCCCGGCGCCTTTGGCCTCATAAAAAACATCATTGCATTCGTTTCGATCGGAAGGCTAGTTTCGCACGTTGAAAGGGGGTGAATGACAATGCCAGTAAAGAAGAAGGCCCCGGCAAAGAAGGCCAAGAAAGTCACGAAGAAGAAGTAGCTTGTTCCGCGGAACAGGCGCGAGGATGTATCCTTTTGCTCCCTCAAGCCGAAAGGCTTTCACCACGAAGCGACCCTTCGTGGTTTTGTTTTTCCATCCCTTTCCCATCATGGTACAATCTTCCCATGGACAAAGACTCTTTTGAACAACTTGTAGCCGCAGCCCTGCGGCGCCTTCCCCGCGTTTTCCGTCAGAAGCTCAAAAACATCGCCGTCCAGGTGGAGGACGAGCCTTCCGAAGATCTGCTCGCGGACATGGGCATCGACGAGGGCACCCTCTTCGGGCTGTACCAGGGCGTTCCGCTGACCGAGCGCGGCTGGGGCTACGGAAATGTTCTGCCCGACCGGATCGTGATCTACCAGCGTCCCATCGAGGAGGTAGCACAGTCACGCGAAGAGATCGAGGAGATCGTCGCGGAAACCGTCGTACATGAGATCGGGCACTATTTCGGGTTTGATGATGAGGAATTGTATGACATGGAGGATCCTGAAGGAAAGAGGGAATGAAAGGAGGAAGGTAGGAGAAAAAGAATTAATCGATGAACCGACTATTTACCATAGCAGAACTTATGGGTCATTTTTTCCATTGCCGAGAGCATCCCGATTATATTCTCATATTCGGCATCAAGTTCCTGATAAATACTGCTTTCCAGATAAGCGCATGCTGAACAGAATTCCAGCCAGCATTGTGTTTCCGATGCCTCCTGCATCGTATCCGTCAGCTTGTTCTTGAATACGGCCGGATACCTTCTTTTTCTCCATGCCTCAGCAAGGTTCGCACAGACAGAACGTGACGATCTCCTGATTTGATCCACGAGCGAGAACCTTTCCTCAGAGGGGAACTTTTTTGTGATTTCGAATATTTTCATAGCAGAAGAAAAAGATTTATGATAAACGTCGAGGTCTCTGAAATGGGTGATGCTTTTTCTCTTTTCCATAGAAGTGTGATTTTTTCCCTATTCTCGAATCGTCTTGTTTTCTTTCCTTCTGATCTTCTTACCCTCTTACCTTCCCCCACTCCGATATCGCTCCACGATCCTTTCAATAATCCCCGTCGTTGAATTGCCCTTGATATACGGGACGCTGATGACCTTCCCGCCGCGTTTTTGCACAATGTCCCCGCCGATGATCTTCTCGACAGGCCAGTCGCCTCCCTTTACCAGCACATCAGGTTCGAGCAGCGAGATAAGTTTGTAAGGATCAGGTTCATCAAAGATCGTAACGAAATCCACGGAGCCCAGGGCTGCCAGGGTCTCGGCTCGCTCCGCCTGGCTGTTGATGGGCCGCTTATCTCCCTTGATCGTCCGGACGGAGCTGTCGCTGTTCAGGCCGATCACGAGGATATCGCCGTATGTCTTCGCCTGGTTCAGGTAGCGGGTATGGCCCGTATGGATGATGTCGAAGCAGCCGTTGGTAAAAACGATCCTTTTTCCCACAGAACGAAGGACGCGAAGAAGGGTGGAGATCTCATCCGGAGTTTTGATCTTGGGCAGCATGCTGAACTATACGTGAACAGAAAAAAGAAGGCAAGCGCTTTTGCTGAGGAACAGGTAGGCGGAAACAAAGATATCAGTTTAGAGATGGTTTCCCGGTTTCATGCCTTAGTAGACAATTACGCTATGCATTGTTTCTTCATGTGATGTGTCATATTCAGAACATCTGTTCCATCCTTCACCCCGATGCTGTCACCGTGGGCAAGGATTTATATTCCTGTCCCGCGCAGGTAGGCAGGGCTAGTCGTCGAGAACAGCCCGGACCTTTTGCAGGAACGAACTGGGAGTGAAGGGCTTCGAGATGAATTCACGGCCCTCTTCGAGGATGCCTTTTTTGTGGATCAGGTTTGAGGTGTATCCGCTCACGAAAAGGGCCTTCTGGCCAGGCCGGATCAGGTTTATCTCGTCATAGGCGGTCTTCCCGCTCTTCTTCGGCATCACCACGTCGAGGACCACGAGGCTGATGGCCTTCTGGTTCTCCCGGAACCGGGCAACAGCCTCCTCGCCGTCCTCGGCGATGATAACCTTATAGCCCTGTGCCCGCAGAAGCGTGGCTGCAAGGTTCCTGACGGCAGGATCGTCCTCGGCAAGCAGGATCGTTTCGGTCCCACCGACGACCTCCACCGGCGGCCTGAGCTCCGGCGGGGCGAGCTCACCCTCGATCAGGGGGAGGTATATCTTGAAGGTCGTTCCCTTGCCCGGCTCGCTGTAGACATTGATATAGCCGTTATGCTGCTTGACGATGCCGTACACCATGGAAAGTCCCAAGCCGGTGCCCTTGCCTATATCCTTCGTGCTGAAGAAGGGCTCGAATATTTTTTCTTTTAAGTACTCCTCCATGCCGTGGCCCGTATCCGTGACGGACAGGAGCATATACCGCCCCGGTTTTGCGAAGGCGTGGGTTCTCACGTACTCTTCGGTCAGCTCCACGGGCTGGATCTCGATCAGCAGCAGGCCACCGTCCGGCATGGCGTCGCGGGCGTTGGTGGCCAGGTTCATCAACACCTGTTCAAGCTGGGTCGGATCGGCAAGGACGGGAAATTCTTCGTCATGGGGGTAGATCCTGAGCTCGATGTCCTCCCCGATGATGCGCGACAGCAGGTTGTGCATCCGTGAGATGACGTCGCCCAGCTTCAGGGGCCGGGGGTTGATGATCTGTTTTCTGCTGAAGGCGAGGAGGCTGTGGGTGAGATGGGCGGCACGGTCGGCGGATTCAAGGATCTGATCGATATACTGGCGCGTGTCGGCATCCACGTTCTGCTTCATCAGCGCCAGGTTTCCGTACCCGATGATGGCCGTAAGTATGTTGTTGAAGTCGTGGGCGACGCCGCCGGCGAGCAGGCCTATCGCTTCCATCTTCTGCGAGTGCAGGAGTTGGGCCTCGAGTTGTTTCTTCTCGGTGATGTCGCGCAGGATGGTATCGGACATTACAAAATTGCCCTGATCGTCCCGGATGGACCGAGATGAGACGTACACCGGAATGCGTTTGCCGTGCCTTGCGAGGAGGGTCATCTCGCCTTCAAAGGAGTCGTCGGATTTCAATTGCGTCAGTTTTTGGGCGCACTTGTCGTTGTCTTCCGGAGCGACGATGTCCGTCAGGGGCCGCCCTGCAAGTTCGCCGGGGGCGAATCCGAGAATGCGCTCTTCCGTCTCGTTGCAGACAACGATAACGCCGTTTGCGTCAACGGAGTGCATCATGTCCGGCGCGTTCTCATAGAGCCTGCGGTAGCGCTCCTGCACTTCACGAAACTGGTCCTGGAGCATGATCGTGGCCGTCACGTCGTGGAGCGTCTCGATAGCGCTGGATACGGCGCCGGATGTATCGGTGAGCGGGTAGGCGTTCGTTTCGATGTAGAGCGGCCGTCCGTCCTTGTCGTAATGCTTGTGAAGCGCCCGGTGATGTTGTCCGTTGTCAAAGCACTTATGGACCGAACAGTCGCATCCATTGCCAAGCTCATGGCAGGGGACGTTGGAATGGTGAGATACGGCATGACATTTCTTCCCAATGATGTCTTCACCGGTCAGGCCGACCTGCTTGCAGAAGCCCGTGTTCACCGACCTGATGGCAAAGTTCCGGTCAACGACGATCACGCCTTCACCGATCCCGTCGAGGAGGGACGACATGAAGGATTCGAGCTGCCGGAGGCGCTGCCCCGGGTCTTCGTTCTCGTAGGTGAAAGGGAAATTTTGTTTCATGTATACGTCTCCGCTCATCCATTGCGATCGATCCGGGCTTTATGCCGGGCCTTCAAAACGGCGCCGGCTCGGGATCGAACCATGGTCCGTTCGGCCAGCCCGCTTTGCAACAGCGTAATTATAAACGATAAATTATCTCATATTATGACTTTAGAATGCAAGCATAAACTATTACCGAAAGTAATCATGTGTCACTAATTGTAGCAGGGGTGGTTATTACAATAGGAATGGGCGGGCTCGCTTCGTGACGAGGCTCAATCCTGGTGGGTGTCGAATATTGCTTCGAAGGCCGGCGCCATCTCCTTGAACGTTTTGAGCACGGCAGGATCGAAATGGCCGGGCTGAGTCCGTCCGTCGCCCGCGGTGATGATCCGGCAGGCTTCGTCATGGCTGAAGGATT
>MHDZ01000096.1:1120-5519 GCA_001805055.1 Nitrospirae bacterium GWC2_57_13 | reverse complement strand
ATCACGATCCTGCCTTCAACGGGTATCGCATCCTTTTTCAGGCCCCGGGGGTAGCCGGTGCCGTCCCAGCGTTCATGATGGTTCAGCGCCACTGATGCGGCGAACTCGATGCCTTCGTACGATGAACCGCGGAGCATCTTTTCTCCTATGGTGGTGTGCATTTTCATGATCTCGAACTCTTCCTTGGTAAGGGCGCCGGGCTTCAGCAGGATATTGTCGGGAATGCCGATCTTGCCGAGGTCGTGCATGGGGCTTGCAAAGGCCATCATGTCGACGAAGGAGTCGGACATCCCCATTGCCTCGGCCATTATTTTGGAGTAAAGGCCGATGCGGGCAATGTGAATTCCCGTGTCCGTGTCGCGGTATTCGGCAACGGACGTGAGGCGCTGGATGATCTCCTTGCTCATGTTCTTGACCAGGGTCAGGGCTTCGGCAAGCTCCGTGGTGCGCGTCCTGACCGTCTGCTCCAGCTCTTTTTTGTATTCCTTTTCGATGCGCATCAGCTTGGAGAACTGGACCGCCTTGTCCACGGAATGGGCGAGGTGTCCGGGATTGTAGGGCTTGGTGACGAAGTCAAAGGCCCCCTCCTTGATGGCGTCAACGGCCACGTCGAGTTCGGCAAAGGCGGTCATCAGGATGACCGGGAGCTGGGGATAGCGCGCGTGGATGGCGGCGAGCAGCTCGATGCCTGTCATCTCGGGCATCTTGATGTCCGTCAGCACCATGTCGACGGGGATCTTCGCAAGAGTATCCATGACTTCGCGGGCGTTCTGGCGGGTGTGGACGATATACCCGTACGTCCTGAGCAGCGTGCTGATGGATTCCAGCACGTAGGGGTCGTCATCGACGACAAGCAGCGTGTTTTCCTTGTCCAGTGTCATGAATCGAGCGCCTCCCGCACCCGGCGGAGCAGCTCCCCCGGGGAAATGGGCTTGAGTATTACGGGTTGATCAGTCTCAAGCATACCCTTTGATTGTATAATATTTTCCGTATAGCCGCTTGTAAAAAGAATCTTTATGTCCGGCCGCTCTTTGCGGATCTCGTCGTAGGCCTCTTTCCCGGACTTCCTGGGCATGATCACATCGAAGAGGAGGAGCTTCACGGCATCCCGGCTCTCGTTGAACATTCTGATCGCCTCTGCACCGTCCTTGGCGATGAGCACCTGGTAGCCGAAATCCTCAAGCAACATCCTGGTCAGATCCCGCACCTCGGGATCGTCTTCGGCGATCAGGATGGTCTCATGGCCGCCCACGGGAAGCGGCGCCCTCTTCTCGACCGCATGCGACTCTCCGGTACTGGTGAATGGCAGGTATATCTTGAAGGTTGTTCCGCTGTCCGGCCGGCTATAGCAGTTGATGAAGCCTTTGTGCTGTTTGACGATGCCGTAGACGATAGCGAGTCCGAGTCCGGTGCCCTTTCCGACATCCTTGGTCGTAAAGAAGGGCTCAAAGATCTTCTCCATCACCCGCTCTTCCATGCCGGTGCCAGTGTCGGTGACGCTGATCATGGTATAGGGGCCGGGCTTTCCATAGCCATAGGCCATGATAAACTCCCGGTCAAGTTCCACTCGTTCCGTCGTGATGGTGAGGTGGCCCCCGGATGGCATGGCGTCACGCGCATTCGTGGCGAGATTGATCAACGTCTGCTCGATCTGGCCGGAATCGGCTTTCGCAAATGTCTCTTCTGAGGTGAGGGCCGTCTTTAACTCGATATCCTCGCCGATGATGCGCAGCAGCATCTTCTCGACGCGGCGAATAATGTCGTTCAAGTCCACCCGACGGGGAGAAATTGCGGATTTTCTGCTGAAGGTGAGCAGGCTCTGGGTAAGTCCCGCGGCCCGTTCACCTGACGCCAGCAACTGGTCCACCATGGACCTGAGCGGGTCCTCGGCGCTCATTTTCAGCTTCAGGACGTTTCCGTAACCAATGATTGCCGTAAGGATGTTGTTAAAGTCATGGGCAATGCCCCCCGTAAGCGTACCGACGGCCTCCATCTTCTGTCCATGCCGCAGCTGGGCCTCGAGCTTGACTGTTTCGCTCATGTCCCGGGTGACGCCGAGAAGCGCGGTGATCTTGCCTTCGGCATCGCGAAGCGGGACAGAACGCGTCTCGACCCACAGATGAGAGCCCCGCAGGCCGACGATCTCGAATTTCAGGGAATCAGGGGAGCCTCCAAATACTTTTTCCACATGCGCCTGAAAGGCTTTTCGATGCTCCGCGACCGCGAGGGGATACACGGACTTCCCGCGGACCTGGTCCAGGGATTCGGCTTCGATCATGGCAAGACCCGCCGGGTTCAGGTCCAGGAGCGTCCCGTCCGCGGCAATCAACTTTACGCACTCGGGTTCGGCTTCGATGATGGCGCGAAGGCGGCTTTCACTTTGCGCAAGTCCAACCTCGGCGGCCTTCAGGGCCGTAATGTCCTGCAGCGTTTCGATAACGACGATGAGTTTTCCTTTGCTGTCGCGGATGGGCGCTGCTTCGAAGATGATATACCGGTCCTTTCCATTCAGGTTCGAATACCAGCCTTCGGACTGGAGTCCATCTTTGAGAAGCGGCGAGCTTGTATATTTTTCGTACAAGTTAGGCAGTTCCCTGTGCAGGCCGTCGATAAGAACATCGGCCAGGGACGGCCGTTTATGCTTATAAAAGGGTTTCCACTGGTTATCCGTGCCGATCATGTCCGAGGCAGGAAGGCCCGTGAGCTCTTCGCAGGCCTTGTTCCAGATCACGATCTTGTGATCAGGGTCCACGGCAAAACCCGCTGCAGCGGAATTCTGGATAATGTTCTCGGCAAAGAGCTTTTGTTCGCGGATCAACTCCTGGGCCTGCAGGCGCTCCGAGATGTCCCGGACCACGTGGATGAGTCCGATCACGTTCTTTTGGCTGTCCAGCCTGGGGATGGCGCGGATCTCGAGATGCCGGTTCAGATGTGGTTCAAAGTACTCCGTAGCGGACGGTCTGCCTGATGTGAGGGACTGGCAGCTGGGGCATCCCGCGGGCGGGCATGCAGTGCCGTGGTATTTTTCATAGCACTTGGTCCGCGTGATGTTCAGCGGCGGGATCTGCAGTATCTCCTCGGCCGCCCGGTTGGACAGGATAATGTTGAAATCCTTGTCATGGATGGTGATCATGTCCGTGATGGTATTGAAGGTATCCTCCCAGTCCTGCTTTGAAAGCAGCAGCGCCTCTTCGGCCTCCCGGCGTCTCCGGTCCTTTTCGATGAGCTCCAGGGCGAACGATACGTCCGACGCAAGTTCATCGAGCAGGCGCACCTCCTCGTCATCAAATACATTTTTTTCCGTGGCATAGAGGTTCAGCGCGCCGATGGTCGCGCCATCCACCCTGAGCGGGAAGGAGGCGGAGGATAGATAGTTCCGTCTCAGGGCCTCATAGCGCCAGGATGCCATGCAGGGGTCCCGCTCGATATCGTTGCAGACTACGTGCCGATCCTCGCGGATCGCGGTGCCTGTGGGGCCGCAGCCCTCAGGAACGTTCTTTGCGGATATGGATATCCTCGACAGATAGTCCGCTTCTATTCCGGCATGGGCCACGGAAACAACCTTTTCTGAGGCGCTGTCCACGATGCCTATCCAGGCCATGCGGAAACCGCCGTGCAGAACAGCGATCCGGCACGTCTCTGCAAAGAGCGTCTCCCGGTCGCGGACCCGGATGATCAGGCGGTTGACCGCGCTGAGGGTCGAGAGGACGCGGTTCAGGCGCCGAATATCCTTATCAGCTTCCGCCTTGTCCCTTTGCGCCGATGAGTGCAGGGGACGGATCACGAACCACCAGAGCGGTAGAAAGGCCAGAAACATAAATAGGACGATATGAAAGAATGAGACTGAACTGAACCAATCGTCCGGCAGTATCAAGGGAAGCGTGTACAGCAGCACTATTGAAAGAAACAGCACGATGAGGACGAGATTGATGATGAGTTTGATTTTTTGTGCCATCAGTATTCCTGCTGGAGCGGTCGGTTTTTGCTCACTCTATCGCGGCAACAGGGATGCCTGCCGGGCGGATGAATCGATCTCTCATGATTATTATCATACCCCAGACAGGTCTTTCCGTCCAATGGGAAGGGGCTCTCTGTGTGTGTAAAGGCCCTATTTTTCTTGTCAGTCAACGTTTTTCATTCTTTAGCCTTATTGACAGGCCCACCGATCCGGAAGATCCCGTGCCCGGGGGCATATGACGCACACTGCTCCCTGAAAAAGCATCAGGTTCCTGCAGGCCCCCGGGGGCTGTCCAGCATCTCGCGGACAGTTGTCAGAAGCTGCTGCGGTGAGATCGGCTTGGATATGAGCGGCGGACCGTCGCTGAGAGGGCCTGAATGGTCGATTATGTCGGCCGTATATCCGCTTATGAAGAGCGCCCATATGCCCGGGGCGATCCCC
>MHDZ01000096.1:0-1092 GCA_001805055.1 Nitrospirae bacterium GWC2_57_13 | reverse complement strand
GTTCTTCTTCGGCATGATCACGTCCAGGATCACCAGATCAACGGACGGAGCCGTTTCACGAAATTTCCGGATGGCCTCATTTCCGTCAGCCGCTTCAACGACCCTATAGCCATATTCTTTGAGCACGCTGCGCATGAGCCTGCGGACATCCGGATCATCCTCGGCGATAAGGATCGTTTCCGTGCCGCCCCGCAGGACGACATTTTCCGGCGAAGGCTCGGAAACCGCCTCAGCGTCAATGAGCGGAAAATAGAGATGGAAGGTCGTTCCCTTTCCTGCTTCGCTGGAACAGAGAGCATATCCGTGGTGCTGCTTCATGATGCCGTAGACCATCGAAAGCCCCATGCCCGTACCCTTGCCCATGGGCTTTGTCGTGAAAAAAGGCTCGAAGATGCGCTCACGTGTTTTATAGTTCATGCCGGTGCCCGTGTCCGTCATGGACAGCCGGGCGTAGGCGCCGATCCTGCCGAAACCGTTGGTGTCGATGAACAGCTCGTCGATGCGCGCTTTATCCGTCGCGATCGTGAGCGTACCGCCGGCGGGCATGGCGTCACGGGCATTGGCCGCAAGGTTCATGAGCACCTGCTCCATCTGGCTCGAGTCGGCCATGATTGTGGTGCGATCCTCGGTCAGGTCGGTCCGCAACTCGATATGTTCACCGATCAACCGGCGGAGGAGGTCCTGGATCCTTCGGACCGCAGTGTTGAGCTCCACCGGAGCGGGATGGATGATCTGTTTGCGGCTGAAGGCGAGCAGGCTGCGCGTGAGAGTTGCCGCGCGCTCGCTTGCTCCCAGGATGTTGTCGATGATGGGCTTGTGGATAGTGCTCTCCGGCAGCTTGAGCAGGAGGATATGGGCGTATCCGATGATGGCAGTCAGGATATTGTTGAAGTCATGGGCCACACCGCCGGCGAGAAGGCCCACGGCTTCCATCTTCTGGGCGTGGCGAAGCTGCGCTTCGAGCTTCATCCGGTCAGTAATATCAAGTATGACGGCCAGAAAGCTTCGGGTCCCCTCCTGTTCGATGAGTTGGATATTGACCTCAACGGGGTAGACCCGCCCGCTTTCGCGGCGGTGGAGGGTCTGGAAGAG
>MHDZ01000095.1:15300-16039 GCA_001805055.1 Nitrospirae bacterium GWC2_57_13 | reverse complement strand
CCAGAAGGCGATCTGCGTGTTGTCGATGCCCATCCGCTTGTACAGGACCACGGACACGACATTGATGATGATGTAGGGCAGGCCCTCGGCGAAATAGAGGGTGGGAACGAAGGTCCAGGGATTGCGGGACAGCGCGGTTTTGCTCATGGACTGGGAGAGTAGCAGATTAGGGAAGAAAGTTCCAGCGGAAAAGTGCGAAAAAGTATCGAGCATCTCTGCTGCAGCAAAGATTTCATGTCAGCGACGACGTCACACATCGCCCAGAGGCCAGATATAAGAACGCCCGGAACCGGCCCTGCGCACTGAACCAGCAGGACCGGCCCCGGCATCATACTACAGGACCGTTACGACGATGGGGATCTCGAGGACCGGGCGGTCCGGGTCGTTCGAGATGACGGTGAGCGTCGCGGTCTTTGTTCCCGTCGACTGCGGGATGAACAGGACCTGCACGGCGCACCAGCTTCCTCCGCGCACCGCCGCGCCGGTGCAGGCATCGAAGTTCACCTTGAACTCAGACGAGCCCGCCAGAGTCGCCGAGGCCACTTGGAGCGTATCATTCCCCTTGTTCTCGACCAGGATATTGGCGCCCGCCCAGGACGGATAGACAACGGTCCCGAGGTTCACGGGCAGCGGCGAGGGGGGCGTAATGATCGGCTGGACGCCGACGCCCGTCAGGGGGATGGTGACAGTCGGCGTCTGCTGATCATTGGACGTGACCACGATCTCGGCGGTCCGGGTG
>MHDZ01000095.1:0-15271 GCA_001805055.1 Nitrospirae bacterium GWC2_57_13 | reverse complement strand
GCCGGTGACGGGATAATCGGCCGCATGGGCGCCAGTCAGCCCGACAGCAACGGAGAGGGCGCCGGTCCAGGTGTTCGTGATGGTGATGGTGTTGACGGCTGATTGCCCCCGTTTGATCAAGCCGTAATCGATGCTTGCGGGGAGGACCTGGATCTCCGGGTCCGGGGCCGGCGGCTCGAGCGGCTCTACCACGGCCGACTGGTAAATGACGCCGCCCTTGCTCCCTGTTGTCCAGTGTTCGTAATAGGGCTCGCCCGTGATGATGAAGGTGTTCTTGAACAGGATGGTGCCCCAGGGGATGAAGCGCGGCGTCAGGGCCTGCGCGGTCCAGCTCCTGCCGTCACGAGATGTGAGGAACTCGCCATGGTAGTCCCCTGCCAGGAAGGTGTTGTTGCCGAAACCGAGGAACCGGGGCTGGAACAGAGCGCCGAAGGGTGACGTGCGCTGGCGCCAGTTCCGGTACCCGCTGCTCGTGAAAAGGGACCCCCCGTAGCTCATCATGGCAGAGGTCTGCGAGCCGCCCCTGATCTGGGTGAGGTTCTGATAGGGAGCTACGATCCGCTTTTCCCAGCTGAAGCCGTCGGGCGAGGCAAAGACCTCGCCGTCGTATCCGGCGGCCACGAACATGCCGTCCTTGAAGATAATCGAGTTGAGACTGCGCGTATCGAGCGTCTTGGGGACCCAGAAAGTCCCGTCGAAGGAGGTGAATATCGTATCGCCGCTCGTGACGATGACAAAGGCGTCATTGCCGAAGGCGATGTCGTTCAGGCTGGAATAGGTCCCGATATCACGCCGTGTCCAGTTCACGCCGTCCGAAGAGGTCATGACCGCAGCAGGATCTCCGAAGTAGCCGGAGCCGATGCCGACGAAGAGCTCCTTGCCGTAGGCGAGGCCCGTGAGGGAGACGGTCCTGTCCGGGAGATAATGCGCGGCCCAATGGGCGCCGTCCGACGAGGTCAGGACCGTTCCCCGGCTGCTCCCGGTGGCCACGAGCATCGAACCGCTGCTCGCCAGCCTACCGATCCCTGCGGGTGCGGCAGGGACGGCCGTGGTCCAGGTGATGCCATCGGGGGATGCTAGGATGACGCCGTCGCTGCCCACGAGGATGAACCTTCCGCCGTCGAACCGGATCTTGCCTGTTGATGCGGGCGTGCCGAAGGAACGTTTGGTCCAGGTGATGCCATCAGGCGATGTCAGCACCAGGTCGACGCCGCCTGCCACGAAGGTCCCGTTGCCGAAAACGACGCTCGAGAGCGTCTCGGTGATGCCCGAGGGGCGCAGGGTCCAGGCCGTGCCCTCGTTGTTCTGGTTCTTGTTCTTCGCCGTGTTCGTGGAGGTCACAACGGCGCCATGGGAGCCCACGGCCACAAAGGTGCCGTTCCCGTAGGAAACGTCGTAGAGGTCGTAGCCGATCTGGGCGCGCTTCACGACCAGGCCGGACTTGTAGGTGTAGATGTCGCCGTAATTGCCGACGGCGGCAAAGGTGCCGCTGGCAGTTCCGTAAGCAACGGCATTCAGGCCGTAACTGAGCCCTTCCGCTTGGGAAAGCCAGGTAACCCCATCACTGGAGATCATTATCCTGCCGCCCCAATAGGATCCGTTGTTTCCCACGCCCAGCAGGAGATTGCCGCCGATCGCGATGTCGTTCAACTGGTAGTAATCTGTCTGCGCTGTACGACTCCATTCCGCTCCATCAGCGGAGGTGTAGACCGCCCCCGGAGCTACGGCAATGAACCGGCCATTGAAGAAGGTCACTGCGTTGATACCGTAAGAGGCATCCTCGGGAAGTTCGATCTGCCGCCAGTCCGTCCCGTTGACGGAGGTGAGCACGTTGCCCCGCACGGTGTCACCGTAGCGATGGCCCACGGCCACCTGGACGCCGTTGCCAGATGCGTGGTCGCGCAGATCCACGGAAAATGTCCGCTGATAAAGCGTCTCAAAACCGCTGGCAGAGATGGCGAGGCCGAGAAAAGCCACGAACAGGAACATTGCTGCAATGCGCGTGAGTCTCATATGAACCCTCCTTAATTTCTGCTTGATCTTTATCCTGATAAGAGCTGCAAAAAGGTCTCCCCTCGCATTCCGCTTGTGCAACCTACGAGACATGACTGCGCGTTTTTTTTTCGGCCGGGACATAAATAGCAAAAAAGTAAACGACTGCTGCGAGTCCGTTCGCCAGAAAGAGAAACCAACCCCAGCATTCGTAATGCTTGATCCTTTTATAATTTGCAAAGTAATTCGAAATCATCCAAAACCACAAGACAACACCGCTCAGCGGTCCCAATGCGAAAGGACACACTTCTATTGTTGTGAGCGAATCTTTATCGAGAGAAGCATTGTATGCCAAAGCGGCAACGATTACCAAGAGAAGAGCGTAACCGAATTTCGATCTTTTCACATGTGTATCCCCATATTTGTTTACGATAGTGGTTTAACGCTCCGGATCAGCGGCTGCACTGCTGGTACGCTGCATCATGAAGCCAGGTGAGGGACCGCAAAGTTCACGGCTCTTCACCCCAGAAGAGACTCCGCGCGGCTTTGAGGCCGGTCTTTTGATATTTCCGGTACGCAGCAGCAGCCGCATGTCGTGTCGCCGCAACAGGATCGCCCGCGGCCCAAGACCGGATCGCTGCATCGAGGGTGTACGCCTCGGGCGCCATCAAGCCACTCGTGAGCAGCAGAGGATGGGAGCCGACGGTGCGCAGCTTGTCATAAAAGTATTGCTTGCTGGAGCAGGCCAGGACGATGCTGCTCCCGGCAACGGCCTTGTCTTTCCGCTTCATTGGGCCACGCACTGAGAACTCCATGAGCCCATTATGCCCAACAAAGGCGACGAGATGCGCGGAGCCGCCTGCTGATATCGAAACATCCCTGGAGCCTTGACGGACCAGGATCTCTTCCATCGCGCCGCCGCTGGCAGTTGTCAGGAATTGCTCGATCGCAGTCCTGATCTCAGAGCCGTCCCACGCGTCCGCGACGATGTAAACGGGAACAGACCGGCCCGCACGCTGGACATTGCTGAAGAAGACCGCCCTCTCCCGTATCCCGCTGTCGCCCGGCTGCTGTACCGGGGTCACGGTCCAGCCTCCCTGGCCCGCAAGAAATGTGCGGACACCGTATAGGGCACCCCAGTAGAGATTCGAGCGGGGCTCCTGGCCGTTCCCAAGTTGGCGGGGGACCGGAACAATACCCTGGTTCTCATTATCGGCCAGAGCGACGATCACGTGCACGACGACAGGCAGTCCGTCAGAGATGTCACGCGTGATCCGCGCCTGCGTCTCTGCGCCGGTTGCGCCCAACGTCGCAGACGGCATGACCGGCAGGAGCAGCGCGGTCATGGCAAGGAACGCGATCCTTAGATGCTTGAGAGCGGCACGTTCTGGCATTGAAGCTCCATGTGGAACGATGAGTTCACACGCCGCGTAGCAGTCGGCGTATAAAGATAGGTTATCTGTCAACTCTTATATATACAATATCGGCCTTCTCATGCGGCCTATACTTGTAGTGGTAGCGGATGATTTCTTCGGCCAATTTGGGAAACTCAACATCAGTCTGCGGCTCTTCGCTATTCATAAGTGCTTCCATCTCCACAAACTTCTGCAGTTTCTCCCTCTTTTCATTCATAAAGTCGTCAATGTCTCCGCTCACGGCGCAGTCATCTTCATCGTACCACATGCCATATGAAGCCACTTTTTTGACATAAATTAGAAGATCCAGACGTTGTTCGAGCCTTTCAAGCACAGCAAGAAGACATACCCCTTCTATAATGATCGGCTCATTTGCCTTGTTGAGTATGTCTCGGACATCATCATAATGTAAGTGCTCAACGAACTGCCCCATGTTCTGCTCAACGTAATCGTCCAGGTTAATGTGTGGCCAGCCCAACTCCCTTGATAGCAACGCAGCGAGCGAACTCTTGCCAGAACCATCCACTCCGTCTATCCCGACCCAACGAGGGCCTTCCCGTCTTAGGACCGTTAAGACCTCAGATGTTTCCGATGTCTCTCGCATTCGTTCCTTCTGCTGATAACGTTGGAAGCCAGACGCGCGTTAGAGCGTCGGGCTGGGCTGACTTGTCTGGTGGCGACACCAATCGCATTACTCCGAATTTGATCGGTCAAAAAGCGAGTAACCTATTGCTGAAATAGCACCTATAACAACACCAGCGATTAATATTTCTGTACCAGAATTTATATATCTCCATCCAATAGTGGCGCCCATGGGTACCCCGTCTTCATCGATCATACCTCCCATCACAGCAGACGCACCTATCAAGACGCCGAATACGCCGCTTACAATAAGAATTGGTGCTAATACACGTGTCGCTCTTAGATAGATCGATATTTTCTTCATGTCTTCTCCGTGTTTGAGGTAAGCCACCTAATCCCGGCGGTAACTCGATGCCCCGAAGGGGCGACGATGTTGATCGCCTAGTTGGAATTATTGCGTGGGGTCGCGCTGCGACTGAACGGCGACCCGGCGACGCCTGACGTTCAGCAGATCATAAATTTCTGTGTCAGCCGGAGATGACGGTTTTCGTCAAACACATCCGACCAGGGGATAGTGAACTTGTTGAACTCATCCTCGGGCGTCTCTTCCACTTCCTCGCCGCAGCTAGGGTAATCGGTGGAGACCGTGTCACGGACGTAGATGCCTGTCTCCTGCACTTCCAGTATGACGATGTCTTTCCCGTTCCATTCGTACACCTCGCTTCCGCGCAGATATGCGAACGAATACCCGGCCGCGTTGAACCAGACCTCGGTCGGAAAGGGGTCTTTCGGCAGCAGCGCCCAGCCCCCCTGCCGGTCTAGGACGGTGTAGAAGTAAGACTTGGGGCCGTCGTATCCCATCAAATAATCGGCCTGGAAGGGGACCGCGGTCCCGTCCTGTGCAATGAACTGCATCGAGAAGTCGTCGACCGCGCCTGCCGTAATCCTGATCTCGCCCGCCTGTGCGCTCGTGCCCGACGGCCCTGAATAGAGCGGAATGCTCCAGGAATGCATGTGCATGTCCTGGGGCACCTTTTCGCTGACGCACTGCCGGAACAGACCGGGATTCCACTGCACACGTTGGCATGCCTTGTGGGCTTCGACGACCGCCGTCATCCACCAGGCCTTCATCTCGCTGGTCAGGAGATCGACCCAGCAGAGCATCGGACCGGGACCGATCATAGACTGTGGCGGCGCCGTGGCGGTCACTGCGGATTGCGCCGGCAGAGTAATATCACTATATAGCTTCTGCTGCCCGTTCATTACTTGATGGTACAGGAACCATGCGCCTGCAAGGACAGCCGCCAGCACAGTGATGATCGCGGCCCATTTCGCTATGTTCCGGGAGCGGGCCTTCTTGTTATCCGATAGAACAGCATCCGTTAGGTTGTCTTTCGCCATCGCATGTTCCTCTCAGACAGGAAGGATCGTTACACAGCACATTACGGCCAGTGATTATATAAACAAGACTATATCATGAGACGCCTATATTATCAACAGGTTGGATAATTAAGAGGATAGACTTCGAGCCTGATGGTCGTTACAGGTGCCAAAAAAGACTATTCCTTATTTTCGGAATAGTTCGGAATAGTCTTTTTCTGACATGAATGATATTGTCACGCTGCCAGTCGCTGAAAATCTTTATAAGCCCCCCTCACCCAACCCTCTCCCCTTCTCGGGAGAGGGAAAAGACGCTCGCGGAGCAGCCCCATAGCGATCAGGCCGGTGCCTCCTCACTGTGCGAATCCAGAGCGGCTGCCGATGAGATTCCCCGTTGCAAAGAATGCATTGTTCTGTTAATGTATATCTTCAGTGAACAGGAACCCATGGCACGGGAGCCTCAAATCCTGTTTATAAGAGGCTGATTTTCTACCACACAAACACGACGAAGGTCTGTATACATAGGGGTTGATCAAACCCCAAAGTTGTTCATGTATTTCTTCGTGCCTTCGTGACTTCGTGACTTTGTGGTGGATTGTGTTCCGGTTTTCCGGATCAGGAGCGGAAACAGCTATGCCCTCTGAAAACGATGCATTGAAGTCCCTGCGGGAGGCGGTGCGGCTCTCGCCCGACAACCTCCCCCTGCGCCGGCACTTTGCCGAATCGCTCCTGGCCCAGGGCCTGCTCGACGAGGCGGACAAGGAATACCGCAGCCTGCTGCTGCTCGCGCCTGAGGACCTGGAGATCAAGACCGGCCTTGCTGACACGGCCTTCCGGAAGGGCAACCTTTCGACGGCGCTGCTGGTGCTCGAGGAGCTTTCCTCGAGGCCTGACGCGCCTGCCCGCGCGAACCTCCTGTACGCCAAGATCCTCTTCGAACGCGGCGACCGCGGCAAGGCCGCCCATGCCTACAAGAAGGCCGTGACCGCTGATCCTTCGCTGGCCGACAAGGACCTGGACGAGGAACTTACCGAGCGGACCGTGCAGCGGCCCGTGACGCTCGACGCTGACGATGAACGGGTGCTGGAGTCGCTCTCCTACGACGAGACGCTCTCCCCTGCCGAGCGGCCGCGCATTACCTTCGAGGACGTGGGCGGCATGGACAAGGTGAAGGAAGAGATCCGGATGAAGATCATCTATCCCCTCCTGCACCCTGACATGTACAAGGCCTACGGCAAGAAGACCGGCGGCGGCATTCTGATGTACGGACCGCCGGGCTGCGGCAAGACCCACCTGGCCCGGGCCACGGCCGGCGAGATCAAGGCGCGCTTCATCGCCGTGGGCATCAGCGAAGTGCTTGACATGTATATCGGCGAGAGCGAAAAGAACCTGCATGAGCTTTTCGAGAGCGCGCGGAACCAGACGCCCTGCGTGCTCTTCTTTGATGAGGTTGACGCCCTCGGCGCAAGCCGTTCTGACATGCGCAAGAGCGCAGGCCGCCAGTTGATCAACCAGTTCCTGCAGGAGCTGGACGGCGTGGACTCGCAGAACGATGGCCTGCTGGTCCTGGCTGCCACGAACGCGCCCTGGCACATCGATCCGGCCTTCCTGCGGCCCGGCCGCTTCGACCGCATCCTCTTCGTGCCGCCGCCTGATGAAGGGGCGCGCGCCGCTATCCTCCAGATCCTGATGCGAGACAAGCCCGTGGAGGGTGTGGACTACGCATCAGCCGCGAAAGCGGCAAAGGATTTTTCCGGCGCGGACCTGAAGGCTGTTGTGGACGTGGCCGTGGAAGCAAAGCTGCGCGAGGCCATGAAGACCGGGGCGCCGAAGCCCCTGGCCCAGAAGGACATCACCACAGCGGCGAAAACCGTCCGGCCTTCGACCAAGGAATGGTTCGCCACTGCCCGGAACTATGCGCTCTACTCGAACCAGAGCGGACTCTATAACGACATTCTTGAATATTTGAGGATAACATGAGCAATCACATTGAACGCGCCCTGCTGCTGATCGGACAGTCCCGCTTTGAGCCCGCGGAAAAGGAGCTCCGTCAGGAACTGACCAGGGACCCGAACAATCCCACGGCCCATTCCCTGCTTGCCCTCTGCCTTTCGCACCGCAAGGAGTTCCGCGAAGCGCTCGAAAAAGCGCAGACCGGCGTGGGCATGGCGCCTGATGAGCCCCACTCCCACTATGTCCTTGCCCGGGTCCACAGCGATATGGACAACGTGAAGAAGGCCGAGGCATCGGCCCGCGAGGCACTGCGGCTGGACCCTGAGGACCCGGACTACTACGCGCTGCTGTCGAGCATCCTGTACCAGCAGAAAAAATGGAAGGCGGCGCTCGAATACGCCGCGCAGGCCCTGGCACAGGACCCGAAGCACGTGAACAGCATGAACCTGCGCGGCATGGCGCTGCGGCAGCTCAACCGGCATGACGAGGCCCAGGCGAGCATCGCGTCGGCGCTCACCGAGGACCCTGAGAATGCCCTGTCCCATGCGTCACAGGGATGGTCCGTGCTGGAGCAGGGAGACCACCGGGCAGCACTGGAGCACTTCCGCGAAGCGCTGCGCCTCGACCCGGAGCAGGACTGGGCGCGGGAGGGCATCATCGAGGCGTTGAAGGCCAAGAGCTTCATTTACCGCATCATGCTGAAGTATTTTTTCCTCATGTCCAAGCTGAGCGATAAGGCCCAGTGGGGGGTTATCATCGGGGCCTATGTCGTTTACCGGGTGCTCCGAAACGCGGCCAAAACGAATCCTGACCTGGCTCCTTTCGTCTGGCCGGTCCTGGGTGTCTATATCGTCTTCATGTTCCTGACCTGGACCGCAGAGCCCATCTTCAACCTGCTGCTCCGGCTGAACCCCTTTGGCCGCTATGCCCTGAGCCGCGATGAGCTCACCGCATCGAACTGGGTGGGCGGGACCATCGTAGGTGGCGTGCTTGCCGCCGGGGTATGGTTCCTGACAGAGCACGTCTCCGCCGCCTTCGCGGCAGTCTCGTCCATTGCCATGATCATACCCGTGTCCGCCGCCTTCTCCGCGCGGCGCGGCAAGGGAAGGACCGCGCTCCTGGCCATCGCCGCCCTGCTCGCAGCCACGGCCATCACAGCGATCACACTCGTGAATATTGATAAGAACCAGGGCGTCATGGCAGGCGTCGCGTTCCTGCTCGGCATCGCCCTCTTCCCCTGGGTGGCTAATGCAATTTCCATGAAGCAGTGATGTCATGAACAGGGACTGTCCCCTTTGGTTACAGGGGGACCGTCCCTGTCATAAGCAAAGGCCTCTCTTGCAAAGGCGCCACCGCTCCGTGACTACTATTTACTGGATGCGGGACGGAGACGGAGAAAGGCCGCCAAGAGAAGAGCAGAGAGTAAACAAAAAAGGCGGGGAAGTCCCCGCCTCTCATTCCGCACCTCGTTTTTTTACTTCCTACAGCCAACTTCCTTCACCCCTCACGCCATCCTACCCTACTTCTTTTCCTCCGTCTTCACCATAGCCAGCGTCTTTGCCGCATCAGGGATCAAGGCGCTGTCGGGATAGAGCTTCATGAACTCCTCCAGCTCGCGCTGGGCCGACGCCTTGTCGCCTTCCAGCGCAAGATCAACGCCCTTCTTGAACTTTCCGAGCTCATCCTCGGTCACAACCTCGTCGCCCTGCTTGCCTTTCCAGTAGAGCTTGGCCTGGGCGGCCTCTTTCGATCCCCGTATGCCGGCCACCCCGGTGGTCACCTGGAGCTGCTGCTTCGGCACGATCTGCTCGATCTTCTTCTGCATGTCCCTGAGCCAGGCGGACAGGCCGGACTCTTTCTGCACCTTCGCTTCCTCTGCAATGGCGAACGATGCTCCTATCAGAACCAGCACTATGAGCGATACTATCTTTGTATACATTGCTCCTCCTCTTGTGATTCTTAAGAACCCTCTCTTGAGATCTTCAAAGATGCAACGCTTGAATCCTTCCTTGGCGTCCTTCGCGGTTCCAAGGTGTTCGTCTCTTATTTGGCCTTCCTAATCATTGCCTATCTTCCCATCTTCTCGCCCTACACTCCGCACTCCGCAGGCTGAAGCCTGCGACTACCGCCCCACTACCGCCCAACTCCCGTTCCCGCGGCAACATCAGGATACCGCCTCAGCACCCGGGGATCGATGGCTGCAGCGGCCTGGAACTGTTTCTTTGCCTCGTCTGCCTTACCGAGCCGCAGCAGTACGCGCGACAGGTTCACCATAATGCCTGTGTCCTCCGGCGCCTGGGCCAGGGCGGATTCATAGGCGGTCTTTGCATCGTCCAGCCGGTCCTGCAGAAAATGGATGTTCCCGATATTGTTCAGCACCGTCGCGTTGCCGGTCTCGACTGCCAGGGCCTTCTGGAACTGATCAAGGGCCTCGGCAGGCAGCCCGTTCTCTCCGTAGAGGATGCCGAGACCGACCAGGGCGGTCATGTCGTTCGGCTTCTTTTTGAGCCTCTCGAGATATTCTTCCGAAAGGTTCGCGAGCCGCTTCCGGGCCAGGGTTTCGATCTCTCCCTTGAACTTCGCCTCGATCTCGTCCTTCGTCACCTTGACTGCCGCTGCATCGGACCTTGCAAGGGTCGCGGGCTTGAAGTTCTCCCAGGCCTTCCGCACCTCGACTATCTCAACGGCCTTTTTGGCAGACCAGTCGCGGTATTGCTCGGCGCCTTTCTGCCAGGCCCTTGTGAAGGACGATCCCACCAGGGTCATTTCCACCGGGATCCAGACCGTGCCCTGATGCAGCACCACCATATCGTCGCTGAAGCCGAGGGTCTTGCGGTCCGCCTCAAGCACGCCCGTATTGAACAGGATGAACACATGGCCGGGCACGTCGACCAGCGCCGTGCTGATGCCGATGTTCTCGAGTGCCGCGGCAAAGAGGATCGACAGGTCGTCGCAATCGCCGCTCCTTCGCGCAAAGGTGTCGCGCGGATACTGTAGGTAGTCCACGCGCGCCGTGGTCTCGGAAAAGTCCTGATAGGGGCTCGTGGGATCCACGATATACGACATCCCGTACACGCCCAGGGCCGCGTAGAGAGCCCGTGCATAGACGATCGTGGAATGCAGATTGGGGTGCAGGTCCACGTAGGGCTGGATCACGAGCCTGCTGAAGTCGGCGACCACAGGATCGCGGGGCGTCACGAATCCGCCGATCTTCTCTTTCCGGTCCCAGGTCATGGCATGGCGCTCATAGAGCGTTACCGGAAAGGACCGCGCAATGGTGCGCGGCTTACCCTCGATATGGTAGGTGAGCGACAACTCGCTCTGGAGCGAGGTGTTCTCGGTCACGTCGAGGATCTTGTTGCTGAAGACGGGCTTGAGATCGAGCGTAATCTCCTTGTGGGGAGGCAGCGCCTCGATCTCGATCTCCGTGGGATAGTCCATGAACTCCTTGATGGAGAACCTGAGCGTCACCTTGGGATAGGCGACCGCGGTGTTGTTCCTGATCACCACCTTGCCGAGCGGATTCGTCTCGTAATATTTATAGGCCGAAGCAAAGACCTCTGCCAGCTCCACCTTCGCGATCTCGAGGGGCGGCAGGCTGAGCGACGCCCGCGGCGTGGCCGCAAAGGCCACTTCGCTCGGCTGGCCCTCGTCCCCCTCTTTCCCCACGACCGTGATCTGATAGTAATAAACGGTCTCGTCCGCAAGGGGGCCGTCCACATACACGACCTTGTCCGACTTTGCCAGGAACTCGAAACCATCCTCGATCTTCCGGGACCGGTAGATGCGATAATGGTCCACAAAGGGCTCGGCATTCGGAAGCCAGGCCAGAGTGATCGTCTTTTCTATGGCGTCGGCCCGCACCTTGCGCGGCGGCGAGGGCACCAGGCGCGGCGTCACCGCAGAGACTGTGGCCGCGGCAGCGCTTTCATTGCCCATGAACGCCTGGCTCGTGACGCGGTAATGGAAGGCCTGATTACTCGGAAGGTTCTTATCGATATAGAAGGGCTCGGTAGTGTTCCCGATGGCGGAGAAGGGGCCGGCCGGCTCCTGGGCCCGGTAGACATGGTACTTCTCAAGATAGGTTTCCGCATTCGGCGCCCAGGAAAGCTGTATCTCGCTCACCTTTGCCTGCGCCGTGACCGTCTGGGGAATTGCCGCTGTCTGTTTCAAGGTAAAAATCTGCACCCGGTTGTTTCCCCGGTCTCCCACGTAGAGCCGAACGTTGTCGAGGGCAAGCCCCTGGGGCGAACGGAACTCGCCGGGCCCTTTTCCTTCGTTCCCGAACTTTCGCAGGAACCTGCCGGATGCATCGAACACCTGAACGCGCGCGTTGCCCGCGTCAAGCACAAAGACCTCATTGTCAGGCGTCGCAAGCACGTTCTCGGGCCTGCGGAACTCGCTGTCATTGCTTCCTGTTTTCCCCGTTTCCCAGAGCAGCGTTCCGTTCTGGTCGAATTTCAAAAGACGGTCATTGCCTCGGTCCGCTACGTAGAGATGGCCGGCGCCGTCAACCGAGACGTCCACGGGCTCCTGCATCTGGCCCCGGTCCTTGCCGGGCTTTCCGAAGGCGCCGAGGAACAATCCCTTGGGGCTGAGGACCTGGACGCGGCGGTTGCCTGTGTCTGCAACGGCGATGTTGCCTTTCGCCGTCACGGCAATCCCCGAAGGCGCCTTGAACTCGCCCTCGCCTGAGCCGGACTTCCCGATCACGTGCAGCAGGTTTCCTTCGATGCTGAACTTCTGCAGCCGGTCGTTCCCCGTATCAGCGACCCAGAAATTGCCGCTCTCATCCACCGCGAGCCCCCGGGCGCTCCTGAACTGCCCCGGTCCAGCGCCCTGGCCGCCGATCCTGCGGCCGTCAATAACTTCGATAGCTGCGATGGAATCTCCGGCCAGCCCCCAGAGCCGCTTCCGGAACGCGAGGCCCGTTGCCTCGCCGGCGGCCTCGCTCTGGCGCGACAGGGACGGCAGCGGAGATGCAACGGGCAGCAAGGGTCCATCGCCGGGTTCGCAGGCGAAGATCTGGAGTGTGCCTTTCCGCGCGTCCAGCACGAAGACCCGGCCGGACCCGGCCACTGCCAGGCCTGAAGCTTTCCGGAACTGGCCGGGCCCGTCGCCCTCGGATCCTGTGTGGCCCACGAGCTTGCCCGCGGGGTTGAACTTTTTCATCTTATAATTGCCGCTGTCCGCCACGTAGATAAACCCGCGGCTGTCCACGGCCAGTCCCTGGGGTTCATCAAAGCCTTCGGCGCCCTTGCCCTTCACGCCAAAGGACAGCAGATGTTCGCCCGCAGGTGAAAAAACCCGCACATTGTTCCGCTCCTCGTCGAGCACATAGATCCTGTTTTGGAGGTCGACCGCTACGTCTACAGGCTCCTCCATCTCGTCCTTCTTCTTTTTCCAGGTGATCTGGGAGAGATAGATGCCGTCAGTGGTCAGGACCTGGACACGGCTGTTGCCCCGGTCCGCCACATAGAGGATGCCGTCCTTTGCGGCGATTCCCGCAGGACTGCTGAACTGTCGGTGACCGGAACCCTTGCTTCCGATGGTGCGGAGAAACTTGCCGTCCTTGTTAAAGACCTGGATGCGGTGGTTGCCCGTATCGGAGACGTACACCATTCCCTGCCCGTCAACGGAGATCCCGGCGGGGTTTCTGAACTTTCCCTGACCGTCGCCCTTTTCGCCCCAGGAACGGACCGTCTTGCCCTCCTGGTCAAGCACCAGCACGCGGTGGGCGCCTGCATCGGCCACGTAGATCCTGTCGCCGAAGAGTGCAATGCCCCGGGCCTCATCAAAAAGCCGCTGCTTCTTTGCGAGATTGCCGTGCTCTTGCACGAACTCGACCTGCTGGTAGGAGAAAGCCGGGGTTGCGCACAGGATTAAAAGGGAGAAGACACCCGGAAAGAACAACTTATGCAAAATCATAGAACGGCCTCCAGATGCACGGGGTAGATGCGATGCCGGTGCCATGCCGGCAACGGGCCAGGAAAGGCTCCGACCGCATTCAGCCTACATTATAGCACAACTTCGAGCCCGCAACTATTTAAAATGGTAATTACCCACTTAAATCGTGACAATTAAAACAATTATTTTGACTTTTTACAGGAGGTTTGATAAAGTCTTTTTGATTTTCTTATCCCCTCAGCGCAGGACATCTAACTTTATGAATAAAAGAGAGATTGCACGATCGATCATTATGACCATGGTTCTCGCGTGGTCGGCACTATTGATGCCGGACAGAGCACTTGCCGAGACACGGTATGTCACGACCTCCACAGCCGCATGCAGCGCCCTCTCGCCCGCGCCCTGTTACACGAGCATCCAATCTGCCATCAACGCTTCCGTGACCGGAGACTCTATCGAGATCAAGCCGGGGACCTATTCGGGTAGCATAACGATGCCGAGCAGCCTTACGGCCGACTTTTCGCTCACGCTCAGTGGGTCCGAGACGGCTACTACCATCATTACGGGAGGGGGCAGCGGCACGTTGTTGACAGCAAGCAACTCGTCCACTCTCTATACTCTGGCGGTGACCATCAGAAAGCTGACATTTAAAAGTGCGGCGGTGGGGATCAGCGCATCCCAGAATGTTAATCTGACGGTAACAAACAGCATCTTTAGCTCACTCACCTCTTCCGCGATCAACCTATCGGTCACCACTTCGCCAAATATCCTGCACAGCGTATTTTACCAGAATGGGACTGCCATCTCGCGCACGACGACGTCAATGACCGGTGTCAACAATATTTTCTTTGGCAATACCGCAGTGGCCTCGGATAGAAATTCTACCGGATTCCGTAAGAATTCTTATCACAATAATCTAGATACGTCTGTACTACGGGAAGAGACCGCCGTCATCGGCGACCCCTTGTTCGTCAAACCTGGCAGCAACGATTTTCATCTGAAGACGGGCTCTCCGTGCATCGATACCGGCGAAGATGTCGCAGGGATCGATCTCGTAGATAGCTCAGCACCTGATATCGGAGCTTACGGCAGTCTGAACATGGACACGGTGCCTTTCTTCGTTTCGAATCTACGCGTGACGGCATACACCGCGACCACGATCACTGTTGAGTGGGACGCCAATGAATGCTATCAGATCGATGGCTACCAGGTCTTCTATGGTCAGTCGTCAAGAAGCTATGGTGCGCCCATTGACTCTGCCGATACCATCGAGGAGATCGCCGGCCTTTCTTCGACTGCGCCGGCGCCGACAGGCAAGCCCGATCTCTATCAGCCGACCTACGGGAACACTTTCCTCAATCTGCTCTGGGACACCTCCCCGGTTGCTGGAGCAACGTGGTACGAGGTACGATACGATACGGTATCTGGTTCGGCAACACCGATAACGGTAATTTCCGAAAATCTCAATGATCACCAGCTTATCAATCTGACAAATGGCACGCGCTATTATGCTGTAGTTGTCCCCTATGCCGAGCCCACCTATTATGTCGCGGTAAAAGCGTACTACGGCTCGCCTGCCGCATATCTCAGCGAGTATTCGAACGAGGCCTCCCAGGTCATCGGCAACAAGACCTACGGAACTCCCTCTAACGAAGTCGATGAGTACCCCGACCTAATTGAACCGTATCCCGGTCTCCCGAACGAAGGCTGCTTTATTGCGACCGCGACCTATGGATATTACTCCGCACCGCAGGTGCAAGTGCTGCGCGACTTCCGCGACCGGTACTTACTAACGAATGCTCCGGGCAGATATTTTGTGAATTGGTATTACACCGCCGGTCCCGTGGGCGCCCGGTTCCTGAACGAACATTCCTGGCTCAAACCGGCTGCACGAGTCGCGCTTCTTCCAGCTGTTGGCGGCGCTTATTTCATGACACGAACAGCAACCACTTTTCAAGCTGCATCCTTGATGGCGTTTATATTTGTAGGAATATGGTTCTTCAGACGACGGATGGCAAAAGCATATGGAAAGAGCTAGTGTA